>NZ_JAPMXC010000002.1 GCF_026624755.1 Robbsia betulipollinis | reverse complement strand
TGCTGGAGGACGACGGCGTGTTGCATGGCGACTTCTCCGAGAGGGTCGCGGATATCGTCATGGCACGCGCGCATTGGGATTTTGTGCGTTTATACAGTCTTTACCGGCGCGGGGCCCGCCCGTACTGCGTCACCGCGGGATCGAGGCAACTGAACTGGGTCGCGTGTTCCGCGATGAGCACGCTTGGATACCTCCTGACGAGAAGTGCGGCGGAAAAGCTGCTGATCCACACGCAAGACATGATGTTCACGATCGACGAGGTCATCGACCGCCATTGGGAGCATGGTCTTCGGCTGCTTGTCGTCCATCCGCACATCGTGACGGAGAGCGCGCTTCCCAGCGTGATCGGCGACCGCCGGAAGCCGCGGTTGAAAGGGCAGGCAAAAGTCCGGTACAAGTGGCATCGCGCGGCGGACAAGGTGCGGCGGTTTTTCTTCAATGTCAAAGATCGGCCACGACGAGTGGTGCGCCTGGACCAGCGTCGGGAGGAGACGCTCTCCAACGGCAGGCGAAGACTTCTGACGCGGTCTTGGTAAGGAGGGTCGGCAGGCCGATCCCCGACAAGCGTCCGGAGCACCCCCCAAAAGTTCCGGTAACCGTGCCTGGGCGCTGCGTCGCAATCGATAACTGTACCGCGTGAAAGCCATGGATAAAGATGGAATACACGTTCACGCTGAAGTAAGAGTTGGCAAAGGTCCGTGAATCAATGGCTGATGCCAAAGAGTTCGCCCAATTGGGTTCCACTGATCTCCGTATGAACACCGATCTTGCCGGGTTCCTGAATCATGTCGTGGATCGTAATCTGGACGTCCGGAAATGCGTGTATCACGCTACGGATAATGGGTTTGATACCCTCTGGGCCGGCATTTTGTTCCGGGGGCCAATGGAATGTCATCCCATATCGGCGATAGCACCCCCGTCAACCAAATCAGGATTCTTGTCGTTGAATGCGCGATAAAACGTTTCCACCGCGCGCCGTTCCCGCTGGAGCCGCTTGGTCGTGTCGTTGTCCAGGACATCTCGGCGCTGGTCGATCTCGCCCAGTCGGCGAACGCGTGCCGCAGCGCGTGCGGTGTAGCCAATGAATTCGGCGCTGGACTTTTACCCACTGCCGGCTCGCGCGCCAAGCCGATAGCGTTCATTGCAGGCCAACCAGGTTTCGGTGTTCGGGTCGTCTTCGGGGCAGCAGGCGACGCCTTCGAGCAGACGTTGCAGAATGGCTGGCATGACCGGGAGTGGGGTGCTGTCCACGGCGGTCGCAGGGTGCAGTCAGGCGGCCCGGGATTGGGCATGTTGCGGGCGGATGAGCCAGTTTTCGTCGTGCGGCAACGCCATGCCGGCACTGTCCCGCCACGCGCCATCGGGCGTCACCCACGCATCCGAGAGGCCCGCCGCCTGGAGGACGGCTTCGATGCCGGCGCGGCTCGCTCCGTGCACATCGGGATGGAAGTCCACCAGTTGCCAAAGTGGTGCGCCGACGCGGCCCGCATGCATATCGGGCGCGCGCCAGTAGGGCGGTGGTGGTGCGGTGTCCTCACCCTGTCGGCTTGCCTATTTACCGGATCGGGATGGTGAACGATCCACTGGGGTATTGATTGCACATGAACTCCACGAAGGCTCGGACCTTGGGACTTTGCAAACGGCGGGACGTGTGCAGAACCCAAAGCTCGGTTTCGCCGCCGGCAATACCCCACGACACCAGTTCCCCCGTTTCCAGCATGCTGTTGACGATGGACTGCGGCAGCATGGCCGCCCCCGCGCCGTCAGCAATGGCATCGCGGACCATCAAGAGCGAAGACAGACGCAGAACAGGTTGCGGTTCGATGGTGTACTGGCCATTGCGCACCGTCCAAACGTCTCCGTCACGGTAGGTCGGCATGACGACAGCCGCAACCGGGAAAGGCTTGTCCCGGTGCCCCTTCGGCATCTGGACGGACGGTGCGGCGGCAAGGATCAGTCTGTCTTTGGCAAAGCACCTGCCGACCAATACGCTGTCTTTACGCGGATTGATGCGGATGGCGACATCGAAATGTTCGTCAACGAGATTGACGATCCGGTCCTCGGCGACGGCTTCGATCCGCACCTCGGGATACAGCGTCAGGAATCTGGCGGCGAGTCGTCCCAGCGCCACCTGCGAAAACAGGAGCGGCGCCGCGATACGTAGACGGCCTCGCGGCGTCTGGAGACCGTCCCGTGCGGCTGTGACCGCTTCGGTGACTTCGTGCATCGGGCCCTCTGTCCTGGTCAGAAGCAGTTGGCCCGCTTCGGTCAATTCCAGGCTACGCGAGCCTCGCTCGATGAGTCGAATGCCCAGCGCTTCTTCGAGATCGGCGACACGACGCGACAGGGTTGCCTTGGACCGGCCGCTGGCGCGACTGGCTTTCCCAAAACCGCCGTGAGCCGCCACCAGCTGGAAGTCCTCAAGGGCGTTCAAATCCATGGCGTCTCAATTTTGATACGAGTTGTCTATATTTTATAGTCTTTGTTTTAAAGGTGGAACTCTTTATTGTTTGGTCATACGCAACCCAAACCCCAAAGGAGCTCCCTGTGAACAGCGTTCGCGCATTGGTACTTACCGAATACGGCGGCCCGGGCGCCGTCAAGGTTTCTTCAGTCGAGGCACCGACGGCAGGAGCAGGCCAGGTGCTGGTCCGTGTCCATGCCGCCGGCGTCAATGCCCTGGATTGGAAGGTCCGCGAAGGCTACGTCCGGAATGCCCATCCGCTGCAATTGCCGACCGTCCTGGGTATCGAACTGGCCGGCGTCGTCGAAGCGGTGGGCCCCGGCGTCACCGGACTGCGCGAAGGTGATCGCGTGATGGGGCCGCTCGGTGGCCTGGGCGCCTACGCCGACGTGGTGGCGGTGAACGCGGCCAATCTCGGCGCGGTGCCCGACGCGCTGGACTTCGTGGCGGCGGCGGCATTGCCGCTGGCCTCGGTGGCCGCGTGGCAGAGCCTGAATTTCGCCGGTCCGATCCATGCGGGCCAGCGCATCCTGATCCAAGGCGCGTCAGGCGGCCTGGGTGGATTCGCGGTGCAGTACGCGCATCAGGCCGGCGCCGTGGTGTTTGCGACCGCCGTGAGCAAGCACGTCGACTACGTCCGCAGCCTGGGCGCAGACCACGTCATCGCCTCCGACAAGGAGCAGTTCGAGGCCACGGCGAACGACATCGATCTCGTGGTCGATGTCGTCGGTGGCGAGGTGCTGAACCGCTCGTGGTCCGTGCTTGCCGAAGATGGCGTCATCGTCAGCACCGCATCGCCGGCCATTCTGGAGAGCATTCCGGCAGGGCGGCGTGGCCTCTGGTTCATGAATACGCCAGACCCTGAGCGATTGCACGCGATCGCCGAGGACGTGGTGGAGGGACGCTTGCGGTCAAAGGTCGGCGCCGTCGTGCGCTTCGACGAACTGCCGGCAGCGATCGAGCGCAATCGAACTCAGCCGCAGGTCGGCAAGACCGTCGTGAATTTCTCCCTCTGAATCAACCCTTCGAAGAGGGGTACAACATGAGCGCTGCGAACGCCATGCGCGCCGATGAAGAATCGCGCGGTAGACATTCTGACATCCGAGCTTTTCATTGAAGCACCTGATGCGCCATGCGCGCGGGCAGGGGTGGCTCGTGGCGGTGGACGGCGGCATCCAGGTGAAGTGGACCTACACGTTCCAGGCGGGGCATCGCGTTACCAAGATTGCGCTGAGCTGTTCGTCAAGACCCCGTGGAGGGGCTACCTGGAAATCTGTCCGAAGAACGTTGTCAAGCATTTCACTACGTCCTGATTTTTCCAAAGAAACAAATCGACCCGAACCAACCAAGGAATCATCATCATGACCATTCTCGTTACCGGCGCGACCGGCACTGTCGGCGGCCAAGTCATCGAACAGCTCACCAAGCGCGGCGCCAATGTTCGCGCGCTCGTCCGCGATCCCTCGAAGGCCAATTTCCCGGCGGGCGTCGAGGTCGTTCAGGGCGACCTGCTCGACGTCGATTCGCTGCGAAGCGCCTTCTCGGGCGTCTCGACACTGTTCCTGCTCAACGCGGTGGTGGCCGACGAATACACGCAGGCGCTGATCGCGCTCAACGTCGCCCGCGAGGCCGGCATCGAGCGGATCGTCTACCTGTCGGTGATTCACAGCGACCGCTACGTGAACGTGCCGCACTTCGCGGGCAAGTACGGTGTCGAGCGCATGATCGAACAGATGGGCCTCCACGCCACCATCCTGAGTCCGGCTTACTTCATCAGCAACGACCTCACGATCAAGGATGTGGTGACCGGGTACGGCATCTATCCGATGCCGATCGGCAGCAAGGGCCTTGCGATGGTCGATACACACGACATTGCCGAAGTCGCTGCCATCGAACTCATCCGCCGCGAGCAGTCGGCAGCGCCTCTCCCGTTCGACCGGATCAACGTCGTTGGCCCCGACACGCTGACCGGCGCGGATGTCGCCGCGATCTGGACGCACGTGCTGGGGCGTCCGATCGCCTATCCGGGCGATGACACCGCCGGATTCGAGAAGAACCTCAGGCAGTTCATGCCGAGCTGGATGGCTTTCGACATGCGCCTGATGAGCGAGCGTTTCCTCACCGAGGGAATGGTTCCCGAAGCCGGCGATGTCGAGCGCCTGACTTCGCTCCTGGAGCGTCCGCTGCGGACCTATCGCGACTTCGCTTCCGGGCTTGCCTTGGCATAGGTCTGCGCACGCGTCTCTTCGGGGTGGAAGCCAGCCCTTCACCGGGGCCACCCACCCCCGGATGTCGCTCAGACAATCGTGCAACGCGGAGGCGGCAACCTTCTCATCAAGAGCCGGCTTCGACTAGCGCTACGAACCGATGAGCCCTCGGAAACGACTGCCAGTCATCGCCGGTGAATTGGGCGGTACGATCCGAGTCGGCCTGCCGGTTATTTTATTTTCTATATATCGATATAAAATAAGTAAAACTAATGAAACAAACGGAATTGAAATGACGGGCAATCGTTGCCGAGATCGGAACGTTCGGGATGGCCGGCGCCGCTGTCGCGCAAGCCTTCGCGGTTCTGTAAGAGACGTTGGTTTGTTGGCGTCCAGCCGTGCGTTCTACGCGAAGCTGGATGTCTTTTAATACGCCGTGTGTTCATCGAGTATCGATAAAAATAGGAAAAATATTATGGAAATCATGAATTTAATATGATATTTGGTTTTACTGAAGAATTTATAAAATGGGAAAATTCTTATGCCATGCGCTGAAAAAAATCATTGATTCATCGGTATAAAAGACAACTTCTAAACTGAAGTTGGATGCCTGCGATGTTGTGTAAAACAGCTTACATCTGTATTTCATTGCCAGGGGCGTTGGAGCGACGTGCCTTCATGAAGGAGCAATTTTCCAGATTGAAAATTCCCGCGCGTTTTTTCGACGCCATCGGCATCCGTCCCGGGTCTGTCGACAGGATCCCGGGGTACGACTCGGCGAAACGCCTGCATCGTTTCGGGTACGGTCTCACGCCGGGCGAGATCGGGTGTTATCTGAGCCATCGGGCCGTGTGGCGCCGGTTTCTGGATTCCGACAGCGATGTCTGTTGCGTGCTGGAGGACGACGGCGTGTTGCATGGCGACTTCTCCGAGAGGGTCGCGGATATCGTCATGGCACGCGCGCATTGGGATTTTGTGCGTTTATACAGTCTTTACCGGCGCGGGGCCCGCCCGTACTGCGTCACCGCGGGATCGAGGCAACTGAACTGGGTCGCGTGTTCCGCGATGAGCACGCTTGGATACCTCCTGACGAGAAGTGCGGCGGAAAAGCTGCTGATCCACACGCAAGACATGATGTTCACGATCGACGAGGTCATTGCTGGAGGACGACGGCGTGTTGCATGGCGACTTCTCCGAGAGGGTCGCGGATATCGTCATGGCACGCGCGCATTGGGATTTTGTGCGTTTATACAGTCTTTACCGGCGCGGGGCCCGCCCGTACTGCGTCACCGCGGGATCGAGGCAACTGAACTGGGTCGCGTGTTCCGCGATGAGCACGCTTGGATACCTCCTGACGAGAAGTGCGGCGGAAAAGCTGCTGATCCACACGCAAGACATGATGTTCACGATCGACGAGGTCATCGACCGCCATTGGGAGCATGGTCTTCGGCTGCTCGTTGCCCATCCGCATGTCGTGACGGAGAGCGCGCTTCCCAGCGTGATCGGCGACCGCCGGAAGCCGCGGTTGAAAGGGCAGGCAAAAGTCCGGTACAAGTGGCATCGCGCGGCGGACAAGGTGCGGCGGTTTTTCTTCAATGTCAAAGATCGGCCACGACGAGTGGTGCGCCTGGACCAGCGTCGGGAGGGGACGCTCTCCAATGGCAGGCGCAGACTTCTGACGCGTTCTTGATAACGAGGGTCGGCAGGCCGAACGTCCAGGGCTTGCCTGACGGATCTCGCCGTCTGATTGCGTGAAACCGGAAAACAGACCGATGACGGTCCCTGCCGGTCGCCAACGCTGCCGCTTTCATCGAACGGCCTCAAGAAACACGGGATGGCGCCCGTTAACACGGTAGCGTGGCGGATCGCGCGCAGTACGGAGAAATGCCGCTTGCCCAGGCAGGCAGGGCATGCCTAGCCGTCGGGCCGGTCCGTCGTCTTCGACCTGCTGCCTTCACCGCACACCATGCCTACCATTTTTTTCCCCACCGCCCTGAGTGGGCACAGCGGCGCGCAGTTCGAACGGTATTCGATGGTGCGCAGCCGCCCCCTGTCGGTCGCGACGATGATTTTCGGAATCGTGGCGTTTCTGATGTTCACGGCGGCCCACTGCGCGCTGGTGCGGGCGGTCACGCCACTGCCGGCGGCGGCATGCTATGTCGTCATGCTGGGGGGGCTGATGTACGGCGCCAGCCGCGCGAAGCGCATCCACGTCTCGGGCGCATTTACCGTGGTCTACGTGGTCGTGCTGGAGCTTGGCGCCTTTCTGAACTCGGCCGATGCGCGCACGCCGTTTCTCTGGATCCTGCCCACCGCGATCATCATTCCCCTGTGCTCCGCGCCGTTCTGGCTGACGCGCGCGCATTTCGTGATCGGCTCCCTGGTCTCGCTCGCGGTCACGGTGCCGTTTCTGCTGCATATGCCGATGACCCGCGAGGAGGAGATCGTCACCTGGCTCTGGCTGAGCGTCGGGTTCAGCAGTTCGATCACGTGTTTCTCGCTGTTTTACAGCTATCGCGTTCAGCATTTCGTGCTGGAAACGCGGCTCGCCGATCTGGCGGCGACAGACCCGCTGACGGGCGTGCGTAACCGGCGCAATTTCCTGGAAGAGGCGCAACGCACCATTCACCGTTGCGAGACGGCGTGCGAGCCGGTGAGCGCGCTGTTCATCGATATCGATCACTTCAAGGCGATCAACGATCAACTGGGCCACGCGGCCGGCGACCGCGTCATCCGCGAAGTCGCGGCCGCCATCGTCGAGCAGACCCGGCTCGGCGACGTGGTCGGCCGGATGGGCGGCGAGGAATTTGCCGTGCTCCTCACCACCAGTCCGATGGCTACGGCGCTCGAGGTCGCGGAGCGGTTGCGCCGTCGGATCGGGACGATCCGTCATCCGCATGGGCGTGTGTCGGTGAGCCTGGGTCTGGCCGAATGGGATCGCGGGGAGAATCTGGCATCGCTGCTGGACCGGGCCGACAAGGCGATGCTGGAGGCCAAGCGGCGCGGCCGTGACCGGGTGGCCGCGTCCGTACGGGAATCCGCTTCGGACGTGGTGACGTAGGCGGGCGGGCGCCGGGCACGGCACGGCACGGCACGGCACGGCGGGAGGAGGGAGACCGACGGTAGTGGCGCGTTTTGGGTATGCTGGAAAAGGCCGGGTGTACCCCGGCCGCATTTCACCGAGCCCGCGCCGCCAAGGAAAGTTGTCCATGAATGCTCCGCATCCCTCCGCACATCTGCGTGCCACTTACCGCGATCCGGACGGTTTTCTGCCGCTCGAAGGCTATGGCGCGCTTGGCGACGGCCGTTCCGTGGCGCTCAGCGGCACCGACGGTTCGATCGACTGGTGGTGCGTGCCGGGCATCGGCTCGCCGCCGCTGTTCGATCGCCTGCTCGATGCGCGGGAAGGGGGCTATTTCGAGATCGTTCCGGACGCGCCGTTCGAGGCGACCCGTCGCTATCGCGAGAACAGCAACGTGCTGGAAACGGTGTTCTCCACGGCGGGCGGCCGCGCGCGGTTGGTGGAGTCGCACAACAGCGGTTCGGCGGGACGCCTGCCCTGGTCGGAACTCGCGCGCCGTCTCGAAGGCCTGGAAGGCCAGGTCCGGTTTGTCGTGCGTATCGTGTTCAGTCGCCGCGCGGACGCGATCAATCCGTACTTTGCGTCCGCGGGCCCGCATGATGTGTTTCACGCGGACCGGGTGCTCGGGCTGTTTCTCCACAGCGACGGCGTGCACATCGAGCAAAAGGAGGATACCGGCATTCTCGCGACGGTAAGCGTGGGCGCCGGCGAACACGAAACGCTGGCGATCGTCGCGGGCGAGGACGAGCCGCTGGTGGTGCCGGACATCGGCGAGATCGATGCGCGCATCGAGCGCTCCGACGCGGCGTGGCGCGAGTGGGCGGGCAAGCTGCGCTACGAAGGAGAATTCCGCGCGCTGCTGGTGCGCAGCGCACTGGCGCTGAAGCTGCTGTTGTATTCGCCCAGCGGCGCGATCGCGGCGGCGGCGACCACCTCGCTGCCCGAGCGCATCGGCGGCGACAAGAACTTCGATTACCGTTTCGCGTGGATCCGCGACGCGGGGTACACGATCAAGGCGTTCCTGCGCATTCGGGCGCAGGAAGAAGCGAAGGCCGCGTTCACCTGGCTGCTGCGGCAGCTCCAGCAGGGCGAGGAAAAAGTGCTGTATGCACTCGAAGGGGGCGAGGCGCCCGCCCTCGAGGACGTGGGACTGGACGGCTACCGCGGCTCGGCGCCCGTCGTGACCGGCAATGCCGCGACCAGTCAGCACCAGCATGGCATCTATGGCGATATCTTCGAGACGGCGGCGCGTTTCGTCGCGTATGGCAATATCCTGGACGCACGCAGCGCCGAGACGCTGTCGCATCTTGCGGATGCCTGCGCGGACCGCTGGCGGCGCAAGGATGCAGGTATCTGGGAGCTGCAGGAACCGCAGCATTACACGATGTCGAAGATCAGCGCGTGGCAGGCCTTGGCACGCGCGGTCGAGCTCGCCGATGGCGGGCAGCTGCCCACCACCTGCCGTGACCGCTGGTGCCGGGAACGGGACCGTGTGGCGGCGTGGATCGAAACGCACTGCTGGTCCGAGGCACGCGGCGCCTATCTGTTTTATCCGGAGAGCGACGAACTCGATGCCTCGCTCGCGCTGGCGGTGCGCTTCGGTTTCGACAGCCGCGAGCGGCTGCGGCGCACGCTCGACGCGGTGGATCGCGAGTTGGGCGCGGGTGCCTTCCACTACCGCTATGGCGGTATGCAGGACGAAGAGGGATGCTTCCTCGCCTGCACTTTCTGGATGGTCGAGGCGCGTGCGCTGCTGGGCCAGACGGACCAGGCGCGCGCCGCGTTCGTCCGGGCGGTGGCCGCGCTGGACCATGGCGTGGGCATTTATTCGGAAATGGTGGACCCGGACACGGGTGCGTATCTGGGCAATCTGCCGCAGGGTCTGACCCATCTGGCGCTGATTCACGCGGTTTCGGCATTGTCGGGCGACGAACCGTGACGGTTGCGCCTGGCCCTGCGCGCGGGTCGGGGATCGATGCCGCCAAATTCCTTCGCTTCCGTATTTCCACCGATTTCTCTTCTCTCGTCGACATGCCGCACTCAGACCGTTCGTCCCGCATCGGATTCAGTTCGAATCCCCTGAACCGCCTGTCCGAGAAGCGCGCGGACAGCGCGTTCATCGAACGACTGCGCCGGTCGCCCGCCACCCGCTTTTTGGTGTTTTTCGGCGAGCGGCCGGTCCTGCGTGCGAATGACGACGATGGCCGCGACGGGCCCGACGGCAACAACGTGCATGCCCGCCGGTTCGACGCGGTCTTTACCGCGCCGGAGGTGGCGGATCTCGGCGCGCCGCGCTTCGAGCTGTTTCTGGGTCTGGATGCCGAACGGGGCGACGCGGCGCTGTTCGCGCTGGTGTTCGAGGCGAGCGAGCCGCCATCGGCGGCCGGGTTGACCGCCATCGTCGGGTCGGCGTCGTCCACGCTGCCCGCCGCCTTTGCCGGTCTCGAGGCCCTTGATCTGCGCGCCGTCGCGAGCGCTGGTCTGGTGGCCGAGGCGCTGCTCGGCGAACTCGGCGGCGCGAAGGCGGTGATCCACTGGCACCAGCGGCACGGCTTCTGCGCGAATTGCGGACAGCCGAGCGCGCTGACGGCAGCGGGCTGGCGTCGTGACTGCCGGGCGTGCGGCCTGCAGCATTTCCCGCGGGTCGATCCGGTCGTCATCATGCTGGTGATCGACGGTGAGCGCTGCCTGCTGGGCCGGCAGCCGCATTTCGCGCCGGGGATGTATTCGGCGCTGGCCGGGTTCCTGGAGCCGGGCGAAACGGTCGAGGATGCGGTGCGGCGCGAGGTACGGGAAGAGGCGGGGGTAGCGTGCGTCGAAGTCGGCTATTTCGCGTCGCAGCCCTGGCCCTTTCCGTCGTCGCTGATGCTGGGCTGCGTTGCCCGCGCGCAAGGGAACGACCTGATCATCGACCGCACCGAACTCGAGGACGCGCGCTGGTTTTCCCGCGCCGAGGTGCGCGCGATGCTGGAGCGGACGCATCCGCAGGGTCTGGTCGCGCCGCAGCCGTTCGCGATTGCGCATCACCTGATGCAGGCCTTCGCGGCGGGGGAAACACTGGTGGGCGGCTAGCCTGTTGCTGGCGTCGACACAGGCAAAGACGGGCGGAGGCAGACCGCGGCATTGTGATATTCCGTCACATGTCGTTGCCAATCGGAAATGGGTTTTATACGATGATGCTCTCTCCTCGCTGCGTCGCCGCAGCATCTGTCCCTTGCCCGGAGCGGAAGATGAAAAAATTGCTGAGCCACCACGAGATCGCGATCCTGTTGCTGCTGTTCAATGCGCCCGGACAGGTGTCGGCCCATGAACCCGATGCGATTGCGCTGCAGCAGGAACGGCTGGTCCGGGTGGAAGCGATGCGTGGCGAGGAGCCCCGGTTCTCGGTGACGCCGGAAGGCGTCGAGACGCTGCGGCGGCTGGGTTTGACATGAGCGACGCCGCCTCCCACATCGTGCGCAGCGTCGAAGAACTCGACGCGCTCTATGGTCAACCGCTGGAGCGTGCGCTGACCAAGGAGACGGACCGGCTGAACGAGGATTACCGGGCGTTCGTCGAGGCCGCGCCGTTCATCGTGCTGGCGTCCGTCGGACCGCAAGGGCTGGACTGCTCGCCGAAGGGCGATCCGGCCGGTTTCGTGCGGATCCTCGACGCGCGCACCGTCGCGATTCCCGATCGGCCCGGCAACAACCGGCTCGACAATTTGCGCAACATCGTCGCCGATCCCCGCGTCTCGGTCCTGTTCCTGATTCCGGGAAACGGGGAAAGCCTGCGCATCAACGGCCGCGCGCACGTGTCGGCCGATCCCGCGCTGCTCGCCGGTTTCGAGATCGCCGGCAAGCTGCCGCGTACCGCGATCGTCGTGTCGATCGATGCGGTCTATTTTCACTGCTCGAAGGCGATCGTGCGTTCGAAGCTCTGGGATCCGGCGACCCGGGTCCCGGCCGGCAGCCTGCCAAGCCCGGGCACGATCCTCAAGCACCTGTCCGACGGCAGGATCGATGGCGCGGCCTACGACCGCGACGCGCCGGCCCGTATCCAGGCCACGCTCTACTGACCTGCGTTCGCGGCCCGCGTCAGGTCCGAGAGCCGTTCGATCTGCACGCCGTCGGCGGTGAAGTTGGGAGCGCCGAGCCAGCGTTCATACGCCTGGCGTAACGCCGGCCATTCCGCGTCGATGACCGAGAACCACGCGGTGTCCCGGGTGCGCCCCTTGTATACCGTGGCCTGGCGGAAGATGCCCTCGAAATGGAATCCGTAGCGCAAGGCCGCGGCGCGCGACGGCGCGTTCAGCGCATCGCATTTCCATTCGAGACGACGATAGCCGAGATCGTCGAAGACATGGCGCATCAGCAGATAGAGCGCCTCGGTGGCGATCCGGGTGCGGCGCAGGCGCGGCGAGTAGACCACGAAGCCCAGTTCGATCACGCCGTTCGGCGGGTCGATGCGCATGAGCGCGAAGGTGCCTGCCGGTTGCTCGTCGGCCAGATCCACGAGCGCGAAATGCCGTGGATCGGCCGAGCCGGCGATACGGGCGAGATGATCCTGAAACGCGGATTCCGAGGCGAAGGGACCGATGTTGAGGTAGGTCCAGATCGGCTCGTCGCTTGCTTCCTCATAGGCTGCGTGCAAGGCGCGCGCGTGCCGCGCCGGGTCGACCGGCTCCAGACGCACGTAGCGCCCGACGAGGGTCGTGGGTCCTGGCACCCGCGCCTCTGTCCAGTGGGGCAAGGGCGCGCCCACGGCTTGTCCGTATGCATTGTGATGGTGGTCCAAGAAGCGCTCCCATGGTCGGTTTCGATGCAGTCCCGCCCGCCAGTGTGGGCGTTGGCGCGCTTCCCGTAAAGTGGCGGGACGGGGCGGGGCGGAAACGCGGAAACGCCGCCGCATGGCCCGGCGCGTCCGCGCGGCCATGCGGCCGGTTGACGACACCCGGCGATTCGACGTAAAAGAAGAGCTAGTTCGGAATGACACTCGATGACACGCCAGCGCCCAGCATCACGAGGCCTGGTGCACCGCAACCAATGAGGACCGCAACGATGAGTGAGCACGAGATCGTGCATGACACTGCACCCAACCCGATGTTTTCGGTTATCTGGATGCATGGGCTGGGCGCCGACGGCAGCGACTTCGTGCCGTTGATACCGGAACTGCGCCTGCCGCCCGGCACCGCCATGCGCTTCATCTTTCCGCATGCGCCGCACATCCCGGTGACGTGGAACGGCGGCCATGTGATGCCGGCCTGGTACGACATCGTGTCGGTCGACGACGAGAAACGCCATGCCGACGTCGCCGGCGTGGCGAAGTCGCGCGAGCGCATCCGGGCACTGATCGCGGCTGAAAACGCGCGCGGCGTGCCGAGCGAGCGGATCGTGCTCGCGGGCTTTTCACAGGGCGGCGCGATGGCCTATACGGTCGGATTGACGCACCCGCAAAGTCTTGCCGGCATCCTCGCGCTTTCGACGTACATCCCGGTGCCGGAACTGGTCGGTGCCGAATGGCAGGACGCGCAGCGCACGACGCCGATCTTCGCCGCACACGGCACGCAGGACAATGTCGTGCCACTGACGCTGGGCGAACGCGCGCGCGACATGATCGTCGAGGCGGGCTTCGCGCTCGAATGGCACACCTATCCGATGGCGCATTCGCTATGCGCGGAGGAGGTCGGCGCGATCAGCGCCTGGCTGCAGGCGCGGCTCGCGGCGGAGCCACGATGATGTCCAAAGCACCGGCAGGGATCCCTGGAATGGCAGGCAGCGTGGCGGCCGGCGCGCAGGCAGGCGCACGCCCGCTCACGGCGTTCACCACGCTGACCTTCGATTGTTATGGCACGCTGATCGATTGGGAATCCGGCATCGTCGACGCGCTGCGGCCGCTGGTGGCTCGCAGCGGCCGTCCCGCAACGCGCGACAGGGTGCTCGAAACGTTCGGGCGTCACGAGTCGCCGCAGCAGCAGGCCACGCCGACGGCGCTCTATCCCGATATCCTGCGCGCGGTGTACGATCGGATCGCCGCCGAGTGGGCGACGCCGGCCGACGCCGCCGAGCGCGAAGCGTTCGGCGCGTCCGTGCCCGAATGGCCGGCTTTTCCCGATTCCCGCGAAGCGCTGCGCTATCTCGGGCAGCACTACGCGCTGGTGATCCTGTCGAACATCGACCGGCGGACGTTCGCGTCGAGCCAGGCACGGCTGGGCGTCGATTTCGACCATGTCTTCACGGCGGAGGATATCGGTTCGTACAAACCGGACACGCGCAATTTCGACCATATGATCGCGCATCTGGGGGCGGCGGGCATCCCCCGTGACGCCATCCTGCACACCGCCGAAAGCCTGTATCACGATCACGTGCCGGCCAATACCGTCGGGCTGGCGTCCGCATGGATACATCGCCGGCATGGTCTGGAAGGCAGCGGCGCCACCCATGTGCCCGCGGTGGTGCCCCGCTACGACTTTCATTTCAAGAGCCTGGCGGACATGGTGGCGGCGCACCGTCTCGCCTCGGTGGGCGGCGACTCGGCGCCGCGATAATGCGTGCCCGCATGCGGGGTCAGGCCGGTTCCTGCATCGAATCGGCGAAGAGGGCGTGCAGCTTCTCTAGCTCGACGGTATCGAGAGAAGGTGCGTTCAGCAGCATCCGGGCCGTGCCGACGAGTTCGACCAGGGCCTGCGTCGGCGTCATCAGGCGTTTGTCGATGGCGCCGCGCAGCATCTCGTAGGTGTTCGCATTCAGGCCGATCCCGGGCAGGGAGAAGGCGACGCACCGGATGCGCCAGTCCACCTCATCGCGCGACAACCACGGCGTGACCCGGCAGAAGGCATCGATGAAGCGTTGCTCGACGTGGCCGTAGCGTTGCGCGAGAAATTGCCGTAGCGGCTGCGACAGATCGCAACTCGCACGGATGGCGAACTGCCATTGTTGCGGGGAATCGACGATGTTGAAACGGGGATGACACACGCTCTTCAACAATGCGGTGAATACGTGTTCGCAACGCAGCTCGTCCTGGAATTGATGCTCCAGCCGTGAAAGCTCCCCGATGCGCGCTTCGTTGACCGGGTCGAAGCGCCGCGCAACCATGGCGCAGACCAAGGCGGTTTTCGAGCCGAAGTGATAATTGACTGCCGCCAGGTTGACTCCGGCAAGTTCGGTCAGATCACGCAGCGAGAGGCCTTCGTGTCCCGCTTTCGTATACAACTGCTGCGCTGCGTCCAGCAGTCGGCTTTTGGTGGTTTTCCCGGTGTCGTCAATTGATGTGCGATCCATGCAACACTCATAGTAATTTGGTGTCGGGGTCGCTTGGCTGGTGGCCTGCGCATGATGGCCAGACTTCTCATTACCGCATCCTCGATGCTCGATCGCTATGCCCGGGATGTCTAGTGGCGCTTTCCCCGACGATCCGTCCAAGCGACGGTCCCCGTGCCTAATTATCCACGACCTGTCAATAATACGGTAACACGCTGCCAACGCTGTAATTTTTTTCCCCTTTGCCTGCGCGGCGGCGCTCCCGATGCGCGCGCCCGCGTTGCTGCCGCGGCCGCTGCGTGCGGCGGTGGATCGTGCCCGGAAATGCGGTCGAGATATCGGAAAACCGCGGTTGCGTCGTAGAAGGGCTATCTGAAAAACCAATCCGTCGACTTCCAATATTTAAAAAATATCTTGTAATAGGTATTATTTACCTATCGATTTTTCGCATGCTCATCGGCAACGATGGCGTATCCGGCGGAATGGCACGGATACAGTGTGGGAAATGGCACGGGTCAACCGGATGATTTATTCAAACGAACGATTTAAATAATAGAAAGAACTTTTTTCTTGATGTTCTTTCGACAGGATCTTTAAAAATTTTTTTCCATGGAAAAATACCTATATTTTTCATTTGGATATGGAGAAAAAGAACTAGGGCAGGGATTGTTATAAAGAAGCTTTCGATGCTGTATTCGAGCGAATCTATAGGGAGTGTTATTTTTTTGCAAATCCGTCTGCTTTGCGGTTTTTTGGATTTGAGTTGATGGTAAGATTCGGATTGTTTTGAAAGAGATCTTTCGGCAGCATTTTACGACCAGAAATTTTCGGTTGCCTGTCTGCCAATTTATTAATTCAGGTAATTTTTACTTAATGGAGATGGGTAATGTTGTTTGCCAATAAATGGATAGGTGTCAGAACGGCGATTCAGGCATTCGCGCGTGATGAAACCGGCGCCACGGCGATCGAATATGGATTGATCGCGGGTCTGATCGCGGCGGTCATCGTGGTCGCGGTGACGGCCGTGGGCAACAAACTGGTGGTGGTTTTCAACAGCATTGCGGCAGCGCTCTAAATGACGGACGCGGTCTGCCGGCGCGATCCGTCGATGCTTGCTTCCGTGCTCCCGAACCGCATGCCCGATTCGATAGCCACCCTCGCTGGAGTGCAGGCACGTCCATGACCACTTCGATACGGATCACCGCGTCGATTCTGGTGTTTCTGGCGGTGGTGCTGGGGATCCTGGCATTCGTCGTCGGCCGGCGTCCGGTGCCCCCCCTCGCGACGGCACCTGTTGCGATCGCACCGGCAAGAACGTTTCCGGTCGTGGTCGCTGACCGTGCCCTGCTGGCCGGTCAGCCGATTCCTGCCGACGCGGTACGCGTGGTGCAGATGCCTGTCTATCCAACGGCCGCGCATTCGCGCGTCGCCGATGTCGTCGGGCAGGTGCCGCGCGTTGTCATCAATAGCGGCATGCCGCTGACCGAAGGGATCCTGCATCAGGGGCTGCCATTGAGCCTGCGCACCGGAGAACGTGGTGTCGCGATCCCCGTCGATGAAGTCGTCGGCGCCGGCAACGCCATCCAGGCGGGAGACCGAATCGATGTCTTTTTCACGATACGTGCGCCGGACGGCGCGACACAGAACCCCGACAGAACCGTGGCTCGACTCCTGCTGGCCAATTTACGCGTGCTCGCCTACGGCAGCGACTCCCTGGCACCGGTCGCCCAGGCGGCGAACCGCGATACGCTTCGGTCCCAGGCCCGCAGCGCCGTGTTGGCGGTGCCAGTGGCAGACGTGGATGCCTTGATCCTGGCCGCGCAGGTCGGCAAACTCACTCTGGCACTACGGTTTCCGCTCGATCCCGAAACGCCCGCGCCAGACCTGTTCGCGGCGCCGCGCCCGGGACTCGCGATGCGCGATCCGTCTTCCGCGGATGCGCGTCTGCGTGCCGATACGCCGGTGAACCGCGCATTCGCCGGCGTCGACTCGGCGTCGCTCGACGGCGCGCCGGTCGTGCGCGTCGCGCTGGCGCCGGTGCCGGTCGTGGGAGCAGGGGGGCACGGCGTGTCGCGCCCGGCGCAGACACGCGACGTCGAAGTGATCCGCGGCGTCGACGTCAAGCATCAGTCCCAAGCTTTGGAGGACGTGCGATGACGCCGATGGCAACGACGACAGCGTGTGCGAAAGCGGCGCGCGAGCACAGACCGCATGGCGCGATAAGCCGCAAAGCCGGCATGGCGGGTCTGCTGGCGTTGCTGACCGGAGCGGCTCTGGCCGCGCCGGGCGTCGTCCCGGTTGCGGATCCGCTGCCCGCGTCCTTGCCAGCGCTGCCCCCGCTGCCGGCCTCTGGCGGTCCGGCCGATCGCATCGGGTCCGGACGTCGCGACGTGCTGCGGCTCGTGGCACGCGAACAGCGCCTGGTCGCGGCACCGCACGTGCAGCGGGTGGCGATCGGCGACCCGGACGTCGCCGACATCGTGCCGGTGGGCGATGGCGTGCTGGTGGTCGCAAAGCGCCCCGGCACCACGCAATTGTCGATCTGGAGCGCGCGCGCGGGCATGCCGGTGGTGCAGACCGTCGACGTGCGGGCGCCGCTGCTGCAAGCCGTGCCCGCCGGCGGCGCGCAGATCGACGTGCACGACGATACGGCCGTGCTGAGCGGCACGCTGGCGTCGGTGCCCGAGCAACAACTCGCGCTGGCCGCCGCCCGGCAGTCCGCGGCAAAGGTCGTCGACCAGTCGCAGATCGCGTCGAGCGGCACCGTGCAGGTCGATGTGAAGATCGTCGAGTTCAGCAAGAGCGTACTGAAGGAGGCGGGCTTCAATCTCTTCAGTTCCCGCGCGAATGGCTTCGGATTCGGCGTGTTCGGCGCGAACAGTGCGACCAGCTACTCGCCGAGTTCGAGTGGCCTGGCGTTCGGCACGACGGTGAACACGGCGCTGTCGAGCGCCTTCAATCTGGTGGCCGGGCCCTTTGGCAACGGGCTTTTCGCGAATCTGAGCATGCTGGAAACGAACGGGCTCGCGCGGGTGCTCGCGCAACCGACGCTCGTTGCCCTGTCCGGGCAGTCGGCGAGTTTTCTCGCGGGCGGCGAACTGCCGGTTCCGGTCGCCGCCGGGCTGGGCACCACGACCGTCATGTTCAAGCCGTTCGGCATCGGCTTGACGGTGACGCCGACGGTGTTGAGCCGCGAGCGCATCGCGCTGAAAGTCGCGCCCGAAGCGAGCGAACTCGATTACACGCATTCGCTCACGGTGTCCGGCACCACGATTCCGGCGATCACGACGCGCCGCGCGGATACCGCGGTCGAACTCGGCGATGGCGAAAGCTTCGTGATCGGCGGTCTGGTGTCGCGCAGCACCATCGCCAGCGTGGACAAGGTGCCGCTGCTGGGCGACCTGCCGATCATCGGCGCCTTCTTCAAGACATTGGACTACCAGCGCAACGACCGCGAACTGGTCATCATCGTGACGCCGCATCTGGTCCGGCCAATCGCGCGGGGCGTTGCCATTCCCGTCCCGGCCGAAGGACGCGACAGCAGCGACCAGCCGGTATGGGGCGCCTTCCTGGGGGGCGCGGCGGCATCCGGCATGGAACTACCCGGCTTCAGCCGCTAACCATCATGGGCGTCGGTTTTCAGGAGTCCCGCGTAGTGAGTCGTGCCGCGAACTTCATCTTCTTCACCGCATCCACCGCGCGCGCCGAATTGCTCGGCCGCTGTCTGGACGGTCTGGGCCGGGTCGACCGGCTGAGCGGCGACGCCGCCTACATCGTCCGTTCCGCGGCGGTGCTGAAGCCGTCGATCGCCTTCGTCGATTTCAGCGCCGCCCCGGAACCCTCGCCCGGTCAGCCCGAGCCCGCCGCAGTCGTGTCGACCCTGCAACGCTGTATTCCGGGAACCCTGCTCGTGGGCGTGGGCGACGCGCGTGACCCGGCGATGACGCTGCTCGCGCTGCGCAGCGGCGTCACCGATTTCATCGACCTCGACGAAGCGCCGGAGCACGTGCGCGCGCTGGTGGGCCGTCTGAGCGAACGCTTCACGACGTCGACCCGGCACGCCTTCACCATCGCCATCGCCGGCGCGCGCATCGGCGTGGGCGTGAGCACGCTCGCCGCACATCTGGCGACCTTGCCCATGGAGGAGGACGGCGCGCCGCAACGCATCGCGCTGCTCGACCTCGGCCTGCCGGGCGGGGACGGGCTGCTTTATACGAACACGGTCGCCGGTTTCGACTTCGCCGATGCGGTGACGGGTTTGTCCCGGCTCGACGAAACCCTGGTGCATACGGCCTTGCCGGTGTCGCCCAGAGGCGTCAGCGTGCTCGCGCTGCCCAGCGATCTCAGCCGCATGCGCCTGTTGCCGCAGGCCGACGCAGTGGTGCTGATCGATCAGATCCGCCGCTATTTCGATCTGGTCATCGTCGATCTGGGCGGCGCGGGCAGTGCCGATCTGCTGGCGAGCGTGCTCGCGCTGGCCGACGCCCGCCTGGTGCTGACCGATCAGGGCATCGCCTCGATCGTCTCGCTCTCGGAACTCCTGATGCAGCTCGAGGAGCGCTCGCTCGAGCGCGCGGCGCTCAGGCTCGTGGTGAACCGCTACGACGAAAGCTATGGCATGTCGGCGGGGCAGCTGGCCGAACGCTTTTCGCTGGCCCTGGTCGCGACGATACCCGACCGGCGCATCGCGCTGGGTCGCGCCGCGGCCCAAGGGCAATTGCTGGTCGGCAGCAAACAGGAGCCGTATATCCGCGCGGTGCAGCGCCTGATCGAAGCGCTCGCGCCGCGCGACGGCGCGTCTCACAAGGCCGGGGCCGGGCGCTGGTCCCATGTCACGCGCCTGTGGCGCAGGGGCTAGCACAGCCGCCGCGCCTCCCTTCACCAGGAAAGACCATGTTCAGCGATATCGTATTTACCGAGGGCAGCGTTACGGAGTTCATTCATTCGACGCGTTTCGTCGAGATCAAGGCGGCGGTGCATGCGCATCTGATGACGCGTATCGAAGCGCTCGGCACGGAATTCGGCCGCTGGTCGAAGGTCGCAATCGAACAGTTCGTCGAGCAGGAAGTGGCCACCTACGGGCGCCAGTGGCGGGTCGCGATCAACGAAAGCGAACTGAAGGTGGTCACGCGGGCGCTGACGAAGGAACTGGTCGGGCTCGGTCCGCTGGAAGACCTGCTGCAGGATCCGGCGGTCGAGGACATCCTGATCAACGGTTTCGACAATATCTTCGTGTCCCGGCGCGGCATCCTCAGGCGCGAAGCGGTACGCTTCGCCGACAACCAGCACGTGCTGCGCATCGTGCGCCGCGTGCTCGCGCCGCTGGGCCGGCGCATCGACGAATCGAATCCGATGGTCGACGCGCGCCTGCCCGACGGCGGCCGCCTGAACGCCGTCATCGAGCCGCTGGCGGTCGACGGGCCGATGGTGTCGATCCGCAAGTTCCGCCGGCAGCCGCTGACGGCCGAGGAGTTGCTGGGTATCGGCACGATGGACGATTCGGTGTACGAACTGCTCAGGCTCGCGGTCAAGGGCCGTTGCAATATTCTCGTCTCGGGCGGTACGAGTTCGGGCAAGACCTCGCTGTTGAATGCGCTGGCGAGCTTCGCCGATGAGGGCGAGCGCATCGTGACCGTCGAGGATACCGCCGAGCTGTCGCTGAATCATCCGCATGTGGTGCGGCTGGAGACGCGCCACGGCAGTTTCGAGGGTACTGGCGCGATCTCGATTCGCGACTTGCTGCGCAACAGCCTGCGCATGCGCCCCGACCGGATCATCGTCGGCGAGGTGCGGGGCGCGGAAGTGCTGGAAATGCTGCAGGCGATGAACACCGGCCATGACGGTTCGATGGCGACGATCCACGCGAACTCGCCGCGCGAATGTCTGTACCGGATCGAGATGCTGGCGGGGTTCGCCGGTTTCACCGGCAGCGAAAGCAGCCTGCGCCGACAGATCGCCAGCGCGCTGGATTTCATCGTGCAGATCGCCCGCCTGCCGGGCGGCCAGCGGCGCATCGTCTCGGTTACCGAACTCACCGGCTTCGGCGACGATGTCGTGGCGATGCAGGAACTCTACCGTCACGAAACGCTGACGTCGCTCGACGGCACTCCGGACGATGTCTGGCACGCACTTGGCGTGGCACCCCATTCGCCGAAGCTGGCGCGCTACCGCGAGCAATTGCTGCCGATGAACCTGAGGACGCGGGCCCGACCCGCTGCCGCCAACGCCAACGCCAACGCCAACGCAACCGCTGCCGCTGCCGCTGCCGTCAGCGCGACCGCCGCCGCGGTGCTCGCCTCGGACAGGGCAGCCGTCGCCGCCACGTCCTCCCATGCCGATCTCGCAACGGTGACGGGGAGCGCCGGCGGCTGGTTCGGGAGGCGCGGATGAGCGCCCGGGCGTTGTTGCTGTGCGCGGCGCTGCTGCTGGGCGCGACCGGTATCCTGCTGCTGCTGGCGCAGCGTGCGGGACGGCGCATCGGGCGGGCCGCGGGCGATTTCGTCGCGCCGCATCTGCGTGCGCTGCCCGCGGCGCGTCAGACCGACGCACCGGCCGCGCGCGCGCGGGGCTGGCTCGCGCAACGGCCGCTCGAACGCCTGCCGGCGATCGAAAATCTCTTTCTGCGGGCCGGCATCCATGAGCATTCCCGCTGGTTGCTCCTGCAGGTCTGTCTGACTGCGGTGCCGACGCTGGTGGCCGGCATGCTGCTTGGCCTCGTGCCGGCCGGATTCGTCGTGTTGCTCGCGTTCGTCGCCACGTGGTTTCGCCTCTGGCTGATGATTTCACGCCGGCATCGTCGCATCGTGCGGCAGCTACCGCCGCTGCTCGACGCACTGGTGCGACAGGTCAGCCTGGGCACGAGCCTGGGCTCGGCGTTCCAGCAGATCGCCGAACAATCGCCGATGCCTTTGGGAGAGCTGGTTGGACGCGCGGCACAGTTGAATCGTGCCGGCGTCGAGCTCGATGTGGCGCTCAAGCAGACCGCTCGCATGTATGGCGTGAATCAACTGTTGACGATCGGCGCGGTGCTCGGCGTCTCGACGCGCTTTGGCGGCCGTAGCGATCAGATCCTGACACGCATCGCCGACTTCATGCGCGATATCGAGCACGCGCATCAGGAACTGCTGGCGTTGTCGTCGGAAACCCGCATTTCGGCCTGGGTGCTGGGCCTGTTGCCGCTGACCCTGGTCTGCGGACTGATGATTTTCAATAACCGTTTCTTCGCGCAGATGTGGAACGATCCGATGGGCGCGCAGATGCTGGTCGGCGCCGCGGGCTTGCAGATCACGGGCTCCTTCCTGTTGTATCGGCTGGCGAAAGGCCTATGACGCTCTTTTTCGAATGGTTCGTCTCCCCGCGTCATGCCTGCCTCGCGCTTGCGTTGCTGGCCGCGGCCGCGGCGAGTCTGGTGCTGGGCATGGGTTTGATCCGGCGCGCCCGCATGCAGACCCGGCAGGCACGGCGCCTGGATCAGGCCGTGGCGGCCCGTGCCGGGCGCGTACTGGAGCGGCGTCGCTCGAATGGCTGGCGCGTGTGGATCGCACAGCTCGGCGCGCGTGGTGTGGCATCGGCGCTGGGACGCAGTCTGGTCGCAGGCGAGGACCGTCTGCTGCTGGATCAGTGCGCGGTGAATCATCCCGCGGGGCAGGCCTGGTTCTTCCTCGCGCGCACGGTACTCGGTTTCGGCATGCCCGCGCTCGGTCTGGTGGTGGTGCCGCACGACACGGTGCTCGAATCGTGCGGCATCGTGTTCTTCGGTTTCGGCACCGGCTACATGGTGCCGAAATGGGTGATGCGCCGGCGCGCGGCGGCGCGGCGCCGGCACGCGGACGAGGAAATGCCGCTGCTGGTGGACCTGCTGCGGTTGTTGCAGGGCGTGGGACTGAGTGTGGACCAGACGATCCAGTTGATCGAGCAGGACTTCGGCACCGCCATGCCGGTGTTGAGCAGCGAACTCGCGCATGCCGAGGCGCAATTTCGCTCCGGCTTGCCGCGCGCGGCATCGCTGCAGCGTTTCGCCACCATCTATCGCAATGCCGACATGGCCTCGGTCGCCGAACTCATCGTCCAGGTCGACCGCTTCGGCGGGGCGGTTCAGACGCCGTTGCAGCAGTTCGGCGAACGCATGCGCGAGCGGCGGCGTTCCGACATGAAGGCACGCATCGGACAACTGACCGTCAAGATGACCGGCGTCATGGTGCTGACGCTGCTGCCGGCGTTGATCGTGGTGACCGGCGGCGCGGGTTTTCTGGCGATTTTCCGCAGCCTGTCGCGGATGGGAGGAGGGTGACGATGCGCACCGTTTCGCTGTTTCACGCTCGCAAGCTGGCGAGTGGTTTCGTACGACGCCCACCGGCGTCGCGCATTCTTGTCCGGGTGGCGCTGGCCGGTTGGGGGCTGAGCGCGATGGCCGGTTGCGCCAGCCACGCCACGACGGCCGACGCCGTGATGCATGACGCCGCGGTGGCGCGCCAGCAAGCGGAGCAGGTCCCGGCCGTGGCGAACGACCGCAATCTGTATTTGACCCTCATCGGCGAGATGCAGGCGAAGGAACTGTCGTATGCCTCGCTCGCGCACATCGACGCGTTCGAGAAAAAATACGGCCCCCGCGCCGACATCGAACTGTTGCGTGGCGACGCGCTGCGCGAGACCGGACAGGACGCGGCGGCGCTGTCGGTCTATCAATCGCTGATGGACGATCCCACCACGGGCGCCGCCGCGTGGCACGGGAGCGGACGCGTGCTGGCCGCACAGCATCGCTACACGGCGGCCATCGATGCGTTGAGCAAGGCGGTTGACCGCGATCCGATCAATGTCTCCTATCTGAACGATCTGGCCTACGCCGATCTTCTCGCGGGCCGTACGGCAGCGGCGCGGCTGCCGATCGCGCAGGCAGCGGAACTGGCGCCACGCAACAACAAAGTGATCGCCAATCTTGTTCTGTACCTGTTGCTCGCGGGCGACGCCACCGGCGCGCAGCGGGTCGTCGCGCGTGCGGCACTCCCCGAGGCGACGGTGCAGGCCACACGCACGCTGGCGGCGCAGTTGGGCACCGCGACGGGTGCGACAGGTGCGACGGGCGCGACGGGCGCGCCCGGCCTTCCCGCGCCCGCGCTCGCCGCGGCGTTGCCGCCGGGCACGGGCGGGCGGCCGCCCTTGATGTTGGAACGTTCTGGAGACGCGCAATGACGCATCGCATCCGAGGCAGGGTCATCAGGGCGGCGGCGCGCCTGGTCGCGGGTGTCGTGTTCGCGGGCCTGCCCGTCGCCGGCGCGTACAGTGCCTGGAATGATTACGGCACCGCGGAGCCGCGCGACGAACTCGGGCGCGACACCCGGGCGGCGCTGGCATTGCAGGTCGACGGCCAGGCCGCGGGGCCGATGCTGCCGATACCGGGCGAGGAGGCCAGCGCGTCGTACAAGCGTTACCTCGACAGCTTCGCTCACCCGATTCCCGAGTTCTTCGAGAAGAAGGTCAAATCCGGGCAGGATGACAAATGAGCCGGGCCGCGACAGGCCGGGCCGCGACAGGCCGGGCCGTGACAGGCCGGGCCGCGACAGGCCGCGCGCGACCGGCCCGTGCGTCCCAGCGCGGCACCGCCGCCATCGAATTCGCGCTGGTTTTTCCGACCGTGTTCCTGCTTGTCTACGGCCTGATCACCTACGGCCTCATCCTGCTCGCGCAGCAATCGCTGCAGCTCGCCGTCGCCGAGGGCGCGCGCGCGGCGCTGCGCTACAGTACCGCGCCGGCGCTCGCCGCGTGCAATGCGGTCAATCTGCAGACGGCATGGCTGGGCAGCAATCTGGCGGGCTGTCCGGCCAACGCCCCGGTCGTGATCGCCTGCCCTTACCAGTCGAGCGCGTCCTGTCTGAAGGTGGTCGCCACCTATCCCTACGCCGCGAATCCGCTGGTTCCCACCTTGCCGCTGCTGAATCTGCTTCTGCCGACGACGCTCAGCGCGAGCGCGGTGGTCCAGCTCGAACCCGGTGTCGTGACGGTGAGGCCATGATGACGAGAGCGGCCGTCACGGCGATGGCGACGATGACGCGGGCGTTTGCCCCGGCGGGGAGAATGGCTTGACGACCTCCCACAGACAATCCGGCGGCATCGCGATCACCATGGCGATCTTCCTGCTGGTCGCCGTGGTGCTGCTGGAGTCGCTCGCGCTCGGCTATGCGTTCTACCTGCGACGCAAGATGCAGACCGTCGCGGATTTCAGCGCGTTGGCGGGCGCGCAGCAGTTGAGCGGCACCGATTGCACCACCGCGCTGAAAACGGCCAGCGCGAACGGCGCGCTCAACGGCGTGACGACCACCTTCGCGAGCAGCTGCGGGCGCTGGAACGCAGCCTACACGAGCGCGCTGCACTACCAGCCGCAAACGGACGCGAGCGTCGATCCGAACGCGGTCTACGTGTCGGTCAGCGCGACATTGCCGTGGGTGCCTTCGTGGATGCCGTCGAGCACCATCGGCGCGCAGGCCATCGCGATTCGCAACGGTTCGCCGGTGGCGGTTTTCTCGATCGCCTCGGGACTGTTGAGCAGTCAACTGGGTTGCGTCGCCGCGTGCGGCGCCATCGCCAGCGCAAATTTCAGCGTGCTCGATTTCCTGCGCGCGCTGGGCATCGCCGTGCCGACCCCGCTGACGGTGGGCGGACTGACCACCTTGCTGAGCACGAATCCGGTGACCTACGCCCAGGTCGTCGGCGCGATCGGCAGCCTGACCGGCTTGAGCAATCTCAGCTCGGTGCTGCGCGTGTCTCCCACCCAGGCGAATCTGCCGGTGCAATTGCTCACCACCGCGAGCGTCCGGGGTCTGTTCACATTCGATACCTTGGCGAGCAGCACCGATACGGCGGGCAGCATCCTCGGCGCGCAGTTGAATGCCCTGAGTCTGGTGACCACGGCGGTGGGCGTGGCCGACCGGAACAGCGCGATCGGCACCACGCTGGGCGCGGGCGGCATCACCGCGCAGGTCAATGTCGTCGCGCCGCCGTCGATCGGCATGGGGGGCGTGGGCGCCAGCGCCTATTCGGGACAGATCCGCGTCTACGCGCACGTCACCACCGCCGGCATCACGGGTTCGGCGCCGCTGCTCGGCCTGCTTGCCAGCGTCGATCTGCCGATCGAGATCGACGTGGCCGACGCCTCGGCCACCATCACCTCGCTGTGCACCGCGAAGAACGCCGGCGGCGCCGACACCGCGACGTTCTCGGTCTCGACCCCGCTCCTGCAGGCGTGTGTCGGCGCGCTGACAGAAAGCACCGTGAAGGCGGGCACGAGCAGTTGCGCGTCGACGCTGACGCCGCAGACCGTGTTGAGCCTGGTGAGCGGGCTGGCGACGGTCAAGGCCGGCTTCACGCTGGCGGCCCTGCCCAATACGGGAAGCTACACGCTGGCCGCGGGCCAGACGGCCGTCACCACCGGCAACAACCTGGTGCCGGGCACCGCGCTGAGCCAGATCCTCACCGGTCTCGACACGCAACTGGTCGCCTCCCTGCTGCCTGGCAGCGCTTCGGTGTCGGTCGGTACGGTGGGCACGACGACCAGCACCGGGAGCACCGGCACGAGCACGATCGCCACGGCGCTCGCGCCCGCCGGCACGACGTTGAACGCGGCGGCGGCGGCGATCAACGCCAGTCTCGCGTCGCTCACAAGCCTGTCGACGGCGCTGGGCGGCACGGGCCTGTCGGTGCTGAGCGGTACGCAAACCTCGTTGCTGAGGCTGTTGCAGGGCACCGCCAGCGCCGTGGCGACGCTGACGAGCGCGATCAATCCCATTCTCGGCGGCCTGCTCGGCGGCACGCTCGGACCCTGCGGCATAGTGAGCGGCACGGGTACTGCCGCAATCCAGGCATGTGTGGCGTCCAAGCTTTCGGGCACGGCAAGCGGCAGCGGCACGCCCAACGCGCTGCTCTTTGTCACGAGCGCGGTGGCGAATCTGCTGCAACCCGCGTTGACCTCGCTTGCCGCGTCCCTGAGCAGCGGGCTGACCACGCTTTTCGGTACCGAACTGGGCGCGGGCACGCTGAATCTGATCAGCCTCAACTGCATCGGTACCGATGTGCGTCTGGTCCAGTGAGCGAGGCGCCGGAGCGCGACTGGACCACCCCGAACCGGAGGCGGTGTGGACGCGGGGACTTGTCGTGCGCGCGTGTGCGGTCAGGCCGGCGCAATGGCGTGCCACGATGCATCATCCGAACCCGATGCGCGTAGGGGCGGCGACTTTCCCGCTACAATGATTTCCCTTTGGCCCGGGGGGCGCGGCGTCTGCTCGCCGCGCCCCCCGGACGGTCGGCGAGGAAGCGCGATGGTGGGGAATCAGACAGGGCAGCCGGTGGCGCCCGCGAACCGCATGGCCGTGCCGCAGGCGGCGACACCGATGAGCGAAACCGATCGCCGCGGCGATCAAGCACACGATCGCCGCGGCGATCACGATGCCGCGACGCAGCAGCGCGATGCCTATTTCATGGGTCTGGCGCTCGACGCCGCAGAGCGCGCGCGCGCGGTGGGCGAGGTGCCGGTGGGTGCGGTGCTGGTCAAAGGGGACACGGTCATCGCCGTGGGCTTCAATCAGCCGATCGGTCTGCATGATCCCTCCGCGCACGCCGAAATGCTCGCACTGCGCGCCGCGGCCCTGACGCTGGAGAACTACCGCCTTCCCGGTTGCGATCTCTACGTCACGCTCGAGCCGTGTCCGATGTGCGCCGGCGCGATCATGCATGCCCGCATCGGCCGGGTCGTGTTCGGTGCGCGCGATCCGAAGACCGGCGCCGCCGGCAGTGTGGTCGACCTCTTCGCGCAAGCGCAGCTGAACCATCACGCGCAGGTGACGGCCGG
The DNA here is from genome assembly GCF_026624755.1 of Robbsia betulipollinis. Lineage (NCBI taxonomy): Bacteria > Pseudomonadati > Pseudomonadota > Betaproteobacteria > Burkholderiales > Burkholderiaceae > Robbsia > Robbsia betulipollinis. The sequence goes on along the minus strand of NZ_JAPMXC010000002.1, from coordinate 311,697 downwards.
CGTTCTGGGCGACGAATGCGCGGCGCGTCTGCGGACCTTTTTCGCCGAGCGCCGTCGCGCCGCGAAACAGGCCGCCGCAGCGCGGGCGGCGTCCGCGCCGGTACCAGCACCAGTACCAGTACCAGCACCAGTACCAGCACCAGTACCAGTACCAGTACCAGCATCAGTACCGGCGCCGGCACCGGCACCCGCGCGCGATTCCGCCATTGATCCTTTTCCGGTAACGCCCGTCCGATGACTACCTCCTATTCGCACAAACCCCGTCACATCCGTCTCGTCGCGCCGTCCGGCTATCCGGAGAATCCGGCCGACGTGACCCGCGCCGTCGAACGCCTGCATGCCGAGGGACACCACGTCGACAATCTCGCCGCCACGCACCGGCGCTTCGAGCGCTTCGCGGGCACCGACGAGGAACGCGCCGCCGACATCGACGCGCTGGCGGACGCGTCCGTGCCGCTTCCCGACATCGTGCTCGCGGTGCGCGGCGGCTATGGGGCGATGCGTCTGCTGCACGGGCTCGACTACGACGGGATCGAACGCCGCTGTGCGGACAAACCGCCCGTGATCGTGGGTCACAGCGATTTCACCGCCATGCAGATGGCCTTGCTGACCCATGCGCGCGTCATCACGTTCGGCGGCCCGATGCTCGCGCGCAACTTCGGGCAGGTCAATCTGAACCGGTTCACCATGGCGCATTTCTGGGCCATCCTGCAGTCGTCCGACTACACCGTGCACGGCACGCAGCGCGACCAGCCGGACCTGGACGTGAGCGGCGTGCTGTGGGGCGGCAATCTGGCCATGCTCGCCGCCCTGACCGGCACGCCCTTCATGCCGTCGATCGACGGCGGCATCCTGTTCGTCGAGGATGTCAACGAACAGCCGTTTCGCACCGAGCGCATGTTGTATCAGCTGTATCTGGCCGGCATCCTGCAGCGTCAGCAGGCGCTCGTCATGGGGACCTTCTCGGGCGGTGCGGCGGCGGCCTACGACAACGGTTTCTCGCTCGATTCCGTCGCCGAACAGATCGGGCGGGTCGCCGGCATCCCGGTGGTGCGCGGTCTGCAGTTCGGGCATGTCGACGAGATGCTGACGCTGCCGGTGGGCGCCCAGGCGCGACTGCGCTCGGGCGCCGCCGGTTTCAGCCTGACGATGTCGGGCTATCCGACGCTCGCCTGAGCGTCGTCGACCCACCCCCTGGCCGGGTCGCACGCATCAATCGCATACGGCCGGCGGGGGGCATGCATTACGCTCGCCTCGCCCCGCACGGGCGGAAATGTTAGAATACGCGATTGTTCATCCCATCCCTGGCCATCCGGCCGCCTGTCCGCTGCCCGCGCGCTTTCCGGCCCGCCTGTCAGCCGCCGGTCCGCCGGCCGATCCGAAAAGAGACCACCTGTGCTGTCCACCGCCAACATCACCATGCAGTTCGGGCCCAAGCCCTTGTTCGAGAACATCTCGGTCAAGTTCGGGGAGGGCAACCGTTACGGCCTGATCGGCGCGAACGGCTGCGGCAAGTCGACGTTCATGAAGATCCTCGGCGGCGACCTCGAGCCCACGTCCGGCAACGTCATGCTCGAGCCCAACGTCAGGCTGGGCAAGCTGTCGCAGAACCAGTTCGGTTATGAATCGCTGCGCGTGCTCGACGTCGTGATGATGGGGCATACCGAAATGTGGCAGGCGATGAGCGAGCGCGACGCCATCTACGCGAACCCGGACGCGACCGACGACGACTACATGCGCGCCGCCGATCTCGAAGCCAGGTTCGCCGAATACGATGGCTACACCGCCGAGGCGCGGGCCGGCGAGCTGCTGCTGGGCGTGAGCGTGCCGATCGAACAGCACAACGGGCCGATGAGCGACGTCGCGCCGGGCTGGAAGCTGCGGGTGCTGCTCGCGCAGGCGCTATTCTCGAACCCGGACGTGCTGCTGCTCGACGAGCCGACGAACAACCTCGACATCAATGCGATCCGCTGGCTCGAGGACGTGCTGAATCAGCGCAACTCGACGATGATCATCATCTCGCACGACCGCCACTTCCTGAACCAGGTGTGCACCCACATGGCCGACATGGACTATGGCACGCTGAAGGTGTATCCGGGCAACTACGACGATTACATGCAGGCATCGACGTCGGCACGCGAGCAGCTGTACGCGAACAATGCGCGCGCGAAGGAAAAGATCGCCGAACTGCAGGAGTTCGTGCGCCGCTTCTCGGCCAACAAGTCCAAGGCGAGCCAGGCGACCAGCCGCCGCAAGCAGATCGACAAGATCAAGGTCGAGGACATCAAGCCGTCGTCGCGTCAGAACCCCTTCATTCGTTTCGAGTTCGACAAGAAGCTGCACAATCTGGCGGTGTCGGGCGAAGGGCTCGCGAAGCGGTATGACCGCACGCTGTTCGAGCGCACCAACGTCACCGTGCAGGCCGGCGAGAAGGTTGCCATCATCGGCGAGAACGGCGCCGGCAAGACGACGCTGCTGCGCACGTTGCTGGGCGAGGTCGCGCCGGACGCGGGTGCCGTCAAGTGGGCGGAAAACGCCAGCGTCGGCTATATGCCGCAGGATACGTCGGAAGCCTTCCCGAAGGATCTGCAGCTCACCGACTGGATCAACCAGTACGCGCAGGAAGGCGACGACGACCAGGTGATCCGCGGCACGCTCGGCCGTCTGCTGTTCGGCGGCGACGACATCCGCAAATCGGTGAAGGTGCTCTCCGGTGGCGAGAAGGGCCGGATGATCTGGGGCAAGCTGATGCTCGGCAAGCACAACGTGCTTTTCATGGACGAGCCGACCAATCACATGGACATGGAGTCGATCGAATCGCTCCAGGCGGCGCTCGACCGTTTCACGGGGACGCTGGTGTTCGTCTCGCACGACCGTGAGTTCGTCAGCACGCTGGCGCAGCGGATCATCGAGATCCGCACCGACGGCACCGTGGTCGATTACCACGGCACGTACGAAGATTACCTGCGCTCGCAGGGCATCCACTGAGCGCCGCGGCCGGCGCTTCTCCCGGGCGGGTCCGGCGCTCCCGTCCCGCGGACGCCGGACCGGTCGGTTAGCCCTGCGGTCCCCGGGTGAACCGCACAGAGCTGGCTTCCCGGGTGACGCGCTCCCATATCGCGCGTTTCTCCTCCTCGCTCAGGAACACCCAGTTCGCCACTTCCACTGCCGTGCGGCCGCAGCCCTGGCAGACATCGTCGAACAACGTCGAGCAGATGCCGATGCAGGGGCTGTCGGGAAGGGCGTGCAGTTCGGACGAATCGTTGTCGGACATCGGGTCTCGGCGGGAAGGGGCGCTGGCAAGGGCGGCCGACCGGCAATGATCGCCGGTCGGACCGTCCGGCCATTTTAACGGAAGATGCTGTAGCCCACGCGCACGTTCCAGTGCTGGCGGTTGTTGTAGTCGAGCAGGCTCTCGCCATAGCCATTGAAGTAACCCACCCACAGATAGCCGCCGAATGCCCCGCCGACGAGTTTTTGCATCGGGTAGGTGAGCTGCGCGTCGACGCTGCCGTTGAACGCGTGATTGCCTTTGCGCAGGGTCGTGAACAATTCGAGCCCGTCCGGGCGGCCGTAGCGGATCTGCAGGTCCGTGTAGCCACGGTACGCGATGATGTCGCGGTTTTCGTCCTTCTGCAGGTAGTAGTAGATCTTCGGCGCGATCGTCAACTGCGTCGCGTACGGCGTGTTGAAGTGCACGATCGGCTCGACGTAGGCGAGATTGATGCTGCGCGAGGTCGTGCCCGATTGACCGTTCGATTCATGTTCGAGTCCGGCCTGCACGCCGAGCGAGTCGAACCAGCGGCTGTGAATGCCGACGTCGGGCAGGTAATAGAACAAGGAGGGCTTGTAGCTGGTATCGCGAAACGGCTTCGACTCCGCCGTCAGGTCCCAGATCGACGCCTGCGTGTAGCCGAAGTACAAGTTGTCCAGGAAGCCCCGGGAGCGCGGATCGGCGGGCGTGACGATACGGTACTTGAAGCTCAGCTGGAAGCGCGCAGTGGTGTGGCCGTTCGTGCCCACGCCGAAATACATCGGTTCGTAGAACGACAGGCGGCTCTCGGGCGAGGCCGCCGCGATGGCCGCCTGGGTGGTGCCGATCGAGGCATCGCTGGCGGGAATCGCCGCGCTCGCCCCGGGTGTGGAAGACGACGGCGCGGCCGTGCCGTTGCCCGCGGTGCCCGCCGCATGGGCGTTTTCGGCATTCGCCTGGGTGATGGCGGGGCCGACCGCCTGCGCCGCCTGATTCTGTGCGACCGTCTGCGCCTGTCTGGCGCCGCGATCGAGCGTCACCAGCGCCGGCGCGGCGTTGAAGTCGGCCACCTGCACGCGCAGCGCGCCGCGCACCGACGCGGGCCAGTCGACGGTGTAGTCGACACGCCGGAACTCACCGGGCCGCAAATGCAGCGCGGCCGGCGCGCCGGCGGCACGGCGCAGTGTGAGGGTGGTCGGCGACACGTCGCCGCTGGCGATCGTCACGGCCAGCGTGGGCGGCACGGTGTAGCGCCGCGCCGTGTGCGCCGCGCCGTCCTCGGCGAACAACAGCGTGACTTTCAACGGCTCGCTTGCTGCCACCACCGTCGGCGGCTGGATCACCGAGACATCGGCCCGCGCGCCCGGGGCGAGCGCAAGGCCTGTGCCGCAGAGAAGCGTCGCGACAACGGGCCATGCACGATGCCGGTGCCGCGGGCCGAAGCGGGGTGCCGGGGAGAGCGGCGACGTCGCCGTGTCGGAGGACACGAAGCGGCGGCAGGCGGGTATGACGGCGGGAGAAGATCGGTGCATGAAATGAAGGCTCGTCGGCGGACCGACGTGAGGCGGTACGGGTATCCGGCGTCCTGGTCTCGACGCCGGCGTGAAGCCCCGAAATATACCCCAAGTCGGCCGCGCCACGCGCCCGCGTCGTTTTGCTGCGACGCTTTGCCCGCGTCAGTTGTGCCCCGGCAGGGATTGCCAGATGATCACGGCATTGAGCAGGACGATCGCGCCGGTGACGCCCCAGCACGTTGCGCGCAGGATGCCGCTGACGCGCCACTGACCCATCAGTTGCCGGTCCTGCGCGAAGACCATCAATGGGGTCACCGCCAGCGGCAACTGCATCGAGAGCACCACCTGACTCGCCACCAGCAGCCGGTTCGACCCGCCTTCGCCGTAGATCGCCACGGCGACCAGCGCCGGGCCGAGCGCGAGCCCGCGTGTCACGAGCATGCGTTGCCACGGCCTGAGGCGCAACGTCGTGAAGCCTTCCATCACGATCTGTCCGGCCAGCGTGCCGGTCACCGTCGAATTCAGCCCGCAGGCCAGCAGCGCGGCGGCGAACAGCGGCGCCGCCCAGCCCTTGCCGACGAGCGGCGTGAGCAGACGATGGGCATCGGCCAGATCGTCGAGTCGGGTCTGCCCGGCCGCGTGGAAGACCGCGGCGGCCACCGCAAGCAACGCGGCGTTGATCAGGAACGCGATCGACAGCGCCCCGAGCGTATCGACATTGACGCCGCGCAGCGCCTGCCGGATTTCGCGCGCCTTGCCGTTGGGCGCGTGACGTTTGACCAGCGCCGAATGCAGATACAGATTGTGCGGCATCACCGTGGCGCCGAGGATGCCGGCCGCCAGCCAGAGCATGCCCGCGTGCCGGACGATATCCAGACTCGGCACCAGGCCGAGCAGCATCGGCGCCCAGGCCGGCTTGGCGATCGCCAGCTGGGCGACGAGGGACACGCCGACGAAAAGAATCAGGGCCGTCACGGCGATCTCGATGGCCCGCGTGCCGAGCCCGCGCAGTGCGAGCAAGGCGATCGTGCCGACCGCCGAGACGATCACGCCTGCCGCCAGCGAGATGCCGAACAGCAACTGCAGGGCCACCGCGCTGCCGACCACTTCGGCGACGTCGCACGCGATGATCGCGATCTCGCTGGCGATCCACAGGAACCAGTCATCTTGCGGCCGAACCGCTCCCGGCACAGTTCCGCCAGATCGCGCCCGGTCACCAGCCCGACCCGTGAGGAGACCCATTGCAGCAGCATCGCCGCGAGGCTGGCCAGCAGCACCACCGAGAGCAGGGCGTAACCGTACTGCGCACCGGCGGCGAGATCGGTCGCCCAGTTGCCTGGGTCCATATAGCCGACGGCGACCATCGAGCCGGCACCGATGAAGGAAAACCAGCGGCGGGCCCGGGGCGCGGGTCTCGAGGCACCGGCCGATGGCAGTTCGCTGCTGACTGCCACGTCTGTGTTCATAGACAACGTTCCATGGTTGGCATGGCGGGTGGTGACGCGCCGGGCGGGAAGGGGACGGACGGAGGGGAGGCGGACAGAGGCGCGGACGTCGCGATGCTTGTTCGCACCTGTGATCTCGTCGCCTGACACCGCAGTGTAAAGCAATAACCACGCCAACGTTTCGACCGAATCGTCGCGCGTGCGCTCGCGTCGCGCGACCCGCCTCGCGCGGCGGGTTTGCTCTGTAAGATCGGAGCCCTGCATTCGAGCAACGCATCCGGTGTTGAGCAAATTTTTTTTGTCGGCGCGGCAAAAAATGATAGCTTCGCCTTTTTTGCATGTTTTCAGGCGCCGCGGCGCCGTTACGGGAGAAGATGAAACATGACCAGACTGCCGTCGAAGCGCCGTGCGGATCCTGCCGCAGATGGAGAGGGGCAATGTGCACCCACAGCGGCGGATGCTGCCCCGGCGCGGGGGGGGGCGGGGCCCGGTTCGACGCTGCCTGAGCGCGGCCCTGGTCGCCGCGACGACCGTATCCGGATTGTTCGGCGCGAGCCTTGCGCAGGCGCGCGACACGACGCTGAATGTCTATAATTGGTCCGATTACATCGCCAAGGACACCATTCCGAATTTCGAGAAGCAGTTCGGCGTGAAGGTGCGCTACGACAACTACGATAGCGACGACACCCTGCAGGCGAAGCTGCTGAGCGGTAATTCCGGCTACGACATCGTGGTGCCCACCAGCAATTACGCCGGACGTCAGATCGCCGCGGGCATGTTCGCGCCGCTGGACAAGAGCAAACTGCCGAATCTCAAGTACCTCGACCCGGCGTTGATGGCGCTCGTCGCCGGCGCGGACCCCGGCAACCGCTATACGGTGCCCTGGGCATTCGGCACGACCGGTCTGGGCTACAACGTCACCAAGGTGAAAAAGTTGCTGGGCGACACCGTTCCGCTCGACAGCTGGGATGTGCTGTTCAAGCCGGAGAATATCGCCAAGCTCAAATCGTGCGGCGTCTCCGTGCTCGATGCGCCGGACCAGATGTTCGCGGCCACGCTGCACTACATGGGCCGCGACCCGATGAGCACCAAGCCCTCGGACTACCGCGACGCGCTCGAAGTGCTCAAGAAGATCCGCCCGTCGATCACCCAATTCAGCTCGTCGGGCTATATCAACGACATGGTCGGCGGCGATATCTGCTTCACCTTCGGCTGGTCGGGCGACGTGACGATCGCGCGGCATCGCGCCGAGGAAGCGAAGAAACCTTTCGTGCTGCAGTACTTCATTCCCAAGGGCGGCGCGGCGATCTGGTTCGACGTGATGGCGATTCCGAAGGACGCGCCGCACAAGGAGGCGGCGCTGGAATGGATCAACTATATCGAAAATCCGCAGGTGCACGCCGCGATCACCGATACCGTCTACTATCCGAGCGCGAATCTCGAGTCGCGCAAATACGTCGACAAGGCCGTCGCCAACGATCCGGCGGTCTACCCGAGCGCCGACGTCATCAAGACGCTGTTCCTGCTCAAACCGCTGCCGCCGGAAATCCTGCGTCTGCAGACGCGGCTGTGGACGCAGTTCAAGACGGGGCACTGATATCTTGACAGGCGCAATGGGCGAGGCGCGCGGGGCGGGCGCGCGGGGCAGGGCTGACGCAGCGGATGAAGGCAAGGCGAACCAGGAGGCTGATTTCATTCAGTTGCGCAACGTCGTCAAGAAGTTCGGCGACGCCGTGGCGGTGGACCGGGTGAGCCTGTCGATCCGGCGTCGGGAAATCTTCGCGCTGCTGGGCAGTTCCGGCTGCGGCAAGTCGACCCTGCTGCGCATGCTCGCCGGTTTCGAGACGCCGACTGCGGGGCAGGTGCTGATCGACGGCGAGGACGTCACCGCGATGCCGCCGTATCGCCGGCCGGTCAACATGATGTTCCAGTCGTACGCGCTGTTTCCGCATATGACGGTCGAGGGTAACGTCGGCTACGGGTTGCGGCAGGAGGGCGTGCGCGGCAGCGAATTGCGCGACCGCGTGGCCGGGGCGCTGGAACTGGTGCAGATGGGCCGCTTCGCGACGCGTCGTCCGCATCAGCTGTCGGGCGGCCAGCAACAGCGGGTGGCGCTTGCGCGCAGTCTGGTGAAGAGGCCGAAACTGCTGCTGCTCGACGAGCCGATGTCGGCGCTCGACAAGCAGATCCGGCAGCGCACGCAGATCGAGCTGATCAACATTCTCGAAACCGTCGGCGTGACCTGCATCATGGTCACCCACGACCAGGAGGAGGCGATGACGATGGCCGACCGCGTCGCGGTGATGAGCGAGGGCGAGATCGTGCAGGTCGGCAAGCCGACCGACGTCTATGAAGTTCCGAACTCGCGGTTTTCGGCGCAGTTCATCGGCACCACCAACCTGTTCGAGGGCGAGTGGATCGCGACCGAGGCCGATCACGCGCGGATCGACGCGCCCGAACTGGTCCGGCCGCTGTACATCCGTCATGGCGGCGCCCCGGCGGGCGCATCGGGCACATCGGTCGCCGTCTCGATACGTCCCGAGCGGGTGCGGCTCTCGCGCGGGCAGCCGACCGCGGCCTGCAACTGGTCCGCGGGGGTGGTCGCGCAGACGGCGTATCTGGGGGCCTACACGATCTGCCATGTGACGCTGCCCTCGGGCCGGGTCCTGCTCGCGAACGTGCCCAGCCTCGGGCTGAACAGGATCGGCATGCCGGAAATCGGCGAAACGGTCTTCGTCTCCTGGGATGCGGACGACGGCGTGGTGCTGACCTCATGAAATGGCTGTCCGATCATCCCGGCGGCGCCCGGCGGCTCGCGATCGCCGGCCCCTATCTCTGGCTGCTGCTGTTTTTCTTCGTGCCGTTTTTGTTGGTCGTCAAGATCAGCTTCGCGGATCAGGAGATGGGCGTGCCGCCCTACACGCGGCTGCTCGAGTGGAGCGAGGGCGTGCTGCACCTGACGCTGCAGTTCGGCCATTACGCTTTTCTGCTGTCGGACTCGCTGTACATCGCCACCTATCTCAGCTCGCTGAAGATCGCGGCCATCTCGACGCTGCTCTGCCTGCTGCTCGGCTATCCGCTCGCCTATCAGATCGCGCGCACCGATCCGGCGCGCCGCAATGTGTTGCTGATGGCGGTGATGCTGCCGTTCTGGACGTCCTTCCTGATCCGCGTGTACGCGTGGATCGGCATCCTCAAGAACAACGGTCTGCTGAACCAGTTCCTGCTGTCGATCGGCCTGATTCATACGCCGCTCGAGTTGTATCACACGAACTGGGCGGTCTATATCGGCATGGTGTATTCCTATCTGCCTTTCCTGGTGATGCCGCTGTACGCGCATCTCGTGAAAATGGACCGATCGGTGCTCGAAGCCGCGTACGACCTGGGCGCGCGGCCGTGGAAGGCGTTCTGGCAGATCACGGTGCCGCTGTCGCGCAACGGGATCATCGCCGGCTGCCTGCTGGTCTTCATTCCGTCGGTTGGCGAATACGTGATTCCGGGGCTGCTCGGCGGCGCGGACACGCTGATGATCGGTCGCGTCATGTGGGACGAATTTTTCAGCAATGCGGACTGGCCGATGGCCTCGGCGGTGACGTGCGCGATGGTGCTGCTGCTGCTCGTGCCGATGGTGCTGTTCCAGCATTTCCAGGGGCGGGAGAGCTTACGTAAATGAGCGCATATCGATGAGCACATGCCAATGAGACAGGCTTTCGCTTCCTTCTCGCCGGTCAGGGTTGCCTCGCTGGGCGTCGGTTTCCTGTTCCTCTACATTCCGATCGTCAGCCTGGTCGTCTACTCGTTCAACGCGTCCGAACTGGTCACCGTCTGGACGCATTTCTCGCTGCGCTGGTATGCGGCGCTACTGGACGACGCGGAGCTCATCGCCGCCTTCCGGCTATCGCTGGAAATCGCCACGGCGAGCGGGTTCGCCTCGGTGGTGATGGGCACCTGGGCGGGCTATGTGCTTGCGCGCATGCGCCGCTTTCGCGGCGTCGGGCTCTATACGGGCCTGATCACCGCGCCGCTGGTGATTCCCGAGGTGATCCAGGGCATTTCGCTGCTGCTGCTGTTCGTCGAGATGGCCAAGTATTTCGGCTGGCCCGCCGAGCGCGGCATGGTGACGATCTGGATCGGCCACGTGATGATGTGCATGTCGTACGTCGCGGTCATCGTCCAGTCGCGCGTGCGCGAACTCGACCCGTCTATCGAGGAGGCGGCGCTCGACCTGGGCGCGACGCCGCTGCGCGTCTTTTTCACGATCACGCTGCCGATGCTGTCGCAGGCGCTGATCGCCGGCTGGCTCTTGGCGTTCACCTTGTCGTTCGACGACGTGGTCCTGTCCGCCTTTCTCTCCGGTCCGGGCTCGACGACCTTGCCGCTGGTGATCTTCTCGCGCGTGCGCCTCGGGCTGAACCCGGAGATGAATGCGCTTGCCACCCTGTTCATCGCGGTGGTCACGATCGGCGTGGTGATCGCCAACCGCGTGATGCTGCGTGCCGAGCGCCGGCAAAATGGCGGCTGACGGAGAACGCGCCTAAGGTCGGTCGAACGCGGCCAAGGGCCAGGGACGAACGAGGTGCCCCTCAGCCGCGCTGCGCCGCGGCGCGCAGCAGTTGCGAGGACCACACATCCGGGTCGGTATTGCTGCCGCACAGCACGATGCCCACGCGCTTGCCGGCCAGGGCGCCACGCAGCGGCCCGAGCAGCGCCGCGAGCGGCGCCGCGCAACTCGGCTCGACCGCGAGCTTCAACTGGTCGAAAAGGCGCAGCATCGCGTCGCCCAGTTCGGCGTCGCTCACCGTCACCACGCGGTCGAGATGGCGGCGGCACAGTTCATAGCTGTATTGTCCCGTGTCGTCGGGCGCGAGGCGGTCGTCGAACGACGCGCGCGTGCCGGTACGCACCGGCTTGCCGGTCGCCATGCTCTGCGACAGCGCGTCGGCGTCACGCGGCTCGACGCCATAGATGCTGCACGCCGGGTTGGTCAGGCGGAAGGCGGTCGACATGCCCGCCGCCAGACCGCCTCCGATCGGCACGACCACCGCGTCGAGCTGCGGCACCTGCGTCGCCCATTCATAGCCCAGCGTCGCGGTACCGAGCACCGTCCGGTAGCCATGAAAGGGCGAGAGCAGCGTGCGCGCCTCGTCGACGACGATGCGCTGCACCAGATCCAGCGCCTGCGCGGGGTTGTCGACCACCACCACATCCGCGCCGTAATGACGCGCCAGTTCCAGGCGCGAGCGCGTGCCGCCGCGCGTCACGACGATCTTCGCGCTGATGCCCAGGCGCATCGCCGCGTAGGCGACGGCCACGGCATGATTGCCGGCACTCGCGCAGGTCACGCCCATGTTGCGCTGGCTTTCCGAGAGCGCGAGCATGTTCGAGAAAGCCGCCCGGGTCTTGAATGTCCCGGCGAATTGCAGCAGTTCCAGCTTGAAATGCAGCTGCGTGTCCTCGAGCGAAAGGAAGTCGGTCTTCTCGAAATGCGGCGTGCGCGTCACCCAGGGGGCGAGCGCGATGTGTTCGGCGGCGATGTCGTCGAGCGTGGGTACGGGGATGCCCGCGACCATTTCCGCGGCGGGAAGACGAGCGTTCATGACAGGGCCTTGGAAAGCGTGGCGCCCGGCGCACCGGCACCCAGCGCGCGCAGGATTTCTTTCAGGGTCGCCACGCGCACCGCCAGATCGGGGCTGCGCGTTTCGATGCGCAGCTTGTCCTGTCCGGCGAGTTTGATGTGACGGTTCTTCTGCACCATCGCGATGATGCGCATCGCGTCGATCGGCGGGTTCGGGATGAACTGCAACGCGATCAGGGTGTCGGACGCATCGATCTTCGAAATGCCGATCGGCCGGGCCTCCAGCCGCAGCCGGTGCGTCTCGACCAGTGCCTGCGCCTGCGGCGGCAGCTTGCCGAAACGGTCGATCAGTTCCTCGTGCACGGTGTCGATCGCATCGGCCGACTCGCAGTTCGCCAGGCGCTTGTAGAGCGACAGACGCTCCTGCACGTCCGGGCAGTAATCGGACGGCAGGATCGCCGGCACGTGCAGATTGATCTCGGTGGTGGCTGCCAGCGGCGCGGTCAGGTCCGGCTCGCGGCCCGCCTTGAGGGCTTTCACCGCGTCGTTGAGCATATCGGTATAGAGCTGGAAGCCGATTTCCTGGATCTCGCCGGACTGCTTGTCGCCCAGCACCTCGCCGGCGCCGCGGATCTCCAGATCGTGCATCGCGAGATAGAAGCCCGAGCCCAGTTCCTCCATTTGCTGGATGGCCTCGAGCCGGCGCGTGGCCTGGTTGGTCAGCGTATCGACGTCACGCACCAGCAGATAGGCGTACGCCTGATGGTGCGAGCGTCCGACTCGCCCACGCAGCTGATGCAGTTGCGCCAGGCCGAAACGGTCGGCGCGATGAATCAGGATCGTGTTCGCGGTGGGCACGTCGATGCCGGTCTCGATGATGGTCGTGCACAGCAGCACGTTGAAACGCCGCCCGGTGAAATCGCGCATCACCCGCTCGAGTTCGCGCTCGTGCATCTGACCATGCGCGACGACGATGCGTGCCTCGGGCACCAGCTCCTCCAGCATCGCGCGCCGGTTCTCGATGGTCTCCACCTCGTTGTGCAGAAAGTAGACCTGGCCGCCGCGCTTGAGCTCGCGCAGCATCGCCTCGCGGATCACGCCGTCTTCCTCGCGGCGCACGAAGGTCTTGATCGCGAGCCGTTTCTGCGGCGCCGTCGCGATCACCGAAAAGTCCCGCAGTCCCTCGAGCGCCATGCCGAGCGTGCGCGGGATCGGCGTGGCCGTCAGCGCCAGCATGTCGACCTCGGCGCGCAGCGCCTTGAGCGCTTCCTTCTGACGCACGCCGAAGCGGTGCTCCTCGTCGATCAGCACCAGGCCCAGCCGCTTGAACTTCGCGTCGGCCGAGAGCAGCTTGTGCGTGCCGATGACGATGTCGACGGTACCGTCGGCCATCGCCTGGATCGCGGCGCTGGTTTCCTTGCCGGTCTTGAAGCGCGACAACTCGGCGATGCGGATCGGCCACTGCGAGAAGCGGTCCGAGAAGGTCTGGAAATGCTGCTCGGCGAGCAGCGTGGTGGGGCAGAGCAGCGCCACCTGTTTGCCGCCCATCACCGCGATGAACGCCGCGCGCAACGCCACCTCGGTCTTGCCGAAACCCACGTCGCCGCAGACCAGCCGGTCCATCGGCTTGCCGGCGGTCATGTCCGCGATCACCGCCGCGATCGCCGCCGCCTGGTCGGGCGTTTCCTCGAAACCGAAGGTCTCGGCGAACGCATCGTAGTCGCGCGGCGAGAGTTCGAACGCATGCCCTTCGCGCAGCGCGCGGCGCGCGTACAGATTCAGCAACTCGGCGGCGGTATCGCGGATCTGCAGCGCCGCGCGGCGTTTCGCCTTTTCCCACTGGCCGGAACCCAGCGCGTGCAACGGCGCGGTTTCCGGGTCCGCGCCGCTGTAGCGCGAGATCACGTGCAGTTGCGACACGGGCACATAGAGCTTGCTCGCGCCGTTGTACTCCAGATGCAGGAACTCGGTCTCGCCTTCGCCCATGTCCATCGACATCAGCCCCATATAGCGGCCGATACCGTGCTGGCTGTGCACCACCGGGTCGCCGATCTTCAGCTCCGAGAGGTCGCGCACCATCGAGTCGACCGAGCTTGCCTGCTCCTGGCGCCGCCGCCCCGTACGCCGCGCGATCTGTCCGTAGAGTTCGGTCTCGGTGACGAAGGCGACCTGCCGGCCCCGCGCGCCGGGCTCCTGCGGCAGCACGAAGCCGGCGGCCAGCGGCGCGACGCCCAGGCCGAAGCGCGCGTCGCCCTGCAGGAACTGCGCGAAATCGTCGGTGAGCACCGGCGGCAGGCCCGCGTCGTTGAGCATTTGCGCGATCGTCTCGCGGCGTCCCGCGGACTCGGCGGCGAGAAATACCCGCATGCCCGGCAGGCCGACGAAGTGCCGCAGCGCGGCCACGGTGTCCTCGGCGCGCCGGTCGACCGCGAGGGCAGGCAGGGCCGTCGCGAACGGCGCGTCCGGCGCTTCGCCGTTCAGCGTCAGACGCGCGAAGGGCTTGGCGAGCGTGAAGAATTCCTCGGCGGTCAGGAACAGGCGCGCCGGATCGAGAATCGGCCGCTCGCGGTCGTGCGACAGAAAGTTGTGACGCTGCCGCGTGTCGGCCGCGAAGCGGCTGACCGACGCTTCGATATCGCCGACGAGGACGAGCTGCGCGGCGGCCGGCAGATAGTCGATGAACGTGGCGGTCTCGCTGAAAAACAGCGGCAGATAGTATTCGATGCCCCCGGGCGGCACGCCGTTGCCGATGTCGCGGTAGATGGTCGAGCGGCTCGGGTCGCCTTCGAACACCTCGCGCCAGCGGCTGCGAAACGCCGTGCGCGCCGCCTCGTCGAACGGGAATTCCCGGCCGGGCAGCAGGCGCACCTCCCGCACCGGATAGAGGCTTCGCTGGCTGTCCGGGTCGAACGCGCGGATCGAATCGACTTCGTCGTCGAACAGGTCGATGCGGTAGGGCAGCGGCGAGCCCATCGGGAACAGGTCGATCAGACTGCCGCGCACGCAGTATTCGCCCGGGCGCACCACCTGGCTGACGTGCTCGTAGCTGGCGAGCACGAGTTGCGCGCGCAGCCGCGCCTCGTCCAGCTTGGCTCCCTGCGTGAACTCGAAGGTATAGGCGGCCATGAACGACGCCGGCGGCATTCGGTACATCGCCGTGGTCGCGGGCACGATGACGATGTCGCAGCGGCCTTCGCCGAGGTCATGCAGCGTCGCGAGCCGTTCGGAGATCAGGTCCTGGTGCGGGGAGAACGAATCGTACGGGAGCGTCTCCCAGTCCGGCAGCAGCCGGACCCGCACGCCCGGCGCGAAGTAGGGAATCTCCAGCACGAGGCGCTGCGCGTCGAGCGCGTTCGCGCACACCACCGCGAGCGTCGAGAAGCCGGCGGGGCGTGCGCCGTTCCCGTCCGGTGCCGCGACGGCGCGGTTGGCAAGGAAGTAGCGCGCGATCAACAGCGCGTCGGCCGAACCGGGCGGCGTGCCGTAGGCATAGCGGCTGCCTTTTTTCACCAGCGGCACGGGCGAAGTCACGGGCGGGGACGCGACAGACGAGGCGGGAAGCGCCGCGCGTTCCGCGGCGGGCATGGCGCCTCCGGCGGCGTCCGCGGCAAGGGGGACGGCGGGCGAGCGGGCGGCCGGGCCGGAAGGCGGATTCGAACGGGACTTGGAGGACAAAGCAGTAGTGTCTGACGTGTCTGGCATGGTGGCGGATTCGTTGCAGCGGCGCGGCTGCCGATGATCTGCAGCCTCGGGCGTCCGGTATGACCGGCGGGGCGCGGCACGAGCGCGCCACCGTGAACGTGGCGGCGCGGCCGTTCAATCGGCCGCACCGCGAAAAGAACAATATTATAGAATCCGTCGTCGTCTGTGACTTTTTGGCGAAGACGGACCGGCATCGCGGCCCCGGAATGTGTCAGCATGGGTCCGGACCTGCATCTCTCCCGGCGCGGCCGCGTCGTGAAAACTTTCGGTAATCAGTCATACGCATGGCACAGGAACTCAGGGTCAACGACCGTCTCTTCGCACTCATTCCATGCGCCGGCAGCGGCATGCGCGCTGGCGGCGGTCTGCCCAAGCAATATCGTACTGTCGCCGGACGCAACTTGCTGCATCATACGCTTGCCGCGTTCGATGCCTGTTCGGAGTTCGCGCAAACGCTGGTGGTGCTGGCCGCCGATGACACGGGTTTCGACCCGCGCCGCTTCACCGGCCTGCGCTATGCGGTGCGGCGGTGCGGCGGCGCGAGCCGGCAGGTCAGCGTGCAGAACGGTCTGCTCACGCTGATGCGGGAATTCGGCGCGCGCGACACGGACTGGGTGCTGGTACACGACGCGGCGCGGCCCGGCATCACGCCGGGGCTGATCCGCGCCCTGATCGCCGCGGTGAGCGGGGACGCCATCGGCGGCATCGTCGCCTTGCCCGTCGCCGATACCATCAAGCGTTCCGCCCCGGCCGGAGATCCCGGGGACCCGGGCGGCGCGCCGGGCACGGGGAGCAAAATCGGAAATGCAGCAGGGAGCGACAGCGTGCCGCGCATCCGGGCGACCGAATCGCGCGATCATCTGTGGTTGGCGCAAACGCCGCAGATGTTTCGCCTGGGGCTGTTGCGCGGCGCACTCGACACCGCCGCGCGCAACGGCAGCGTCGTCACCGACGAGGCCAGCGCGATCGAGGCGTTGGGTCATGCGCCCTTGCTGGTGCGCGGCAATCTTCGTAATTTCAAGGTTACCTACCCGGAGGATTTCGAACTGGCGGAATCGGTTCTGGGCGGGGCCGACAAGGATAGAAAATGAACATCAGAGTCGGACAGGGTTATGACATCCACGCGCTGGTCGCCGGCCGGCCCCTGATCATCGGCGGTATCGAGATCCCGTACGAACGCGGCCTGCTCGGCCATTCCGACGCCGATGTCCTGCTCCACGCGGTGACCGACGCCTTGCTGGGCGCGGCGGGCCTGGGCGATATCGGTCGCCATTTTCCCGACACCGATCCCGCTTTCAAGGGCGCGAACAGCCGCGTGCTTCTGGCCGAGGCCGCGCGCCGCGTGCGGGCCGCCGGCTGGCGCGTGGGCAATGTCGACAGCACCGTGATCGCCCAGCAGCCGAAACTCGCGCCCCACATCGCCGCGATGTGCGCGTCGATCGCCGAGGATCTCGATATCGCCGTCGACGCCGTTAATGTCAAGGCCAAGACCAACGAGAAGCTCGGTTCGCTGGGCCGCATGGAAGGCATCGCCGCGCAGGCGATCGTCCTGCTCACACGGGATTGAAAGGCACGGGCGCGTCTTCTTCTGCCGTCCCGCCCGTCTGCGTCGCGGCGGCTTCCGGCTCAGGCATGCGGCCTAGCCGCCGATGGGTCGGTCACCCCGGCACAATTCCCCGGTTTGCAGCGCGTCGAGTATTCGCAGCGTCTCGTCGGGGCTGCGTCCCACCGCGAGATTGTTGACCGACACATGTTGTATGACGTTGTCCGGGTCGACGATGAAGGTGGCCCGCAACGTCACGCCGCTTTGCGCGTCCCGAATGCCCAACTGGTCCACCAGGTCGCCCTTCGTGTCGCCGAACGAGTAATGATTCAGTTCCGACAGATCCGGATTCTCGCGCCGCCATGCGAGTTTCACGAACTCGTTGTCGACGCTGCCGCCCAGCACCACCGCGTCGCGTTCCTCGAAAGCCCTCACCAGGCGCGCGAAACCGATGATCTCGGTGGGGCACAGCAGACTGAAGTCGCGCGGATAGAAGTACAGAATCTTCCATTGCCCCGGAAAGGACTGCTCGGTCAAGATCTCGAATGCGGATTCGCCATCCTGCTCGGCATGATTGAAGCCAGGCCGGGCAGCGGGAACCGAGAAGGTTTCCAGCTTGTCGCCCACGGTTTTCATTGCGGTTCCCTTTGGTCAGCGTATCAGGCCAAGGTCTCGGGCAGGACGCTCATCGTCGCTGCGCTCTGCTTGATCAGGGGAAATGATAGCGTGACTTCGAGACCCGGGCCCGGAGCGCGATTCGCGATGCGCAGCGTGCCGCGGTGGCGCGTCACCAGACGCTGGACGATCGCCATGCCCAGGCCCGTGCCGTCGGCCTTCGTGCGCGCTTCGTCGACCCGATAGAACGGGCGCGTGACGAAAGCCAGTTGATCTTCGGGGATGCCGGCTCCCTGGTCGCGCACCACCAGCACCGCGCGCGAATCCGCTATGGACAGGCTCACCGACAGGTGGATCTTTTCGTCGCTCATGCTGCGCCCGTATTTCCGGGCGTTCTCCACCAGATTGTCGACGATGCGGCGCATATCCGTCGGTTCGGCCTCGACCACCACCTGCGGTGCCAGTTGCGTATCCAGCACCGTCTGCTCGTCGTTTTCGAGCCGTCCCACCGCGTCGCCCACCAGCAGCGAGAAATCGATCGGTTCCTGCGCGCGCTGTCCCGGCCGCGCGTAGTCCAGGAAACGGCCGATGATCCGATCCATCTGCTCGATGTCGTCGACCATCGCGTCCTTGGTCATCTCGTCGGCCGGACTCATTTCCGTTTCCAGACGCAGCCGCGCGAGCGGCGTGCGCAGATCGTGGGAAATGCCCGCGAGCATCAGCGCCCGGTCCGCTTCCAGCTGCTCGAGGTCCCGCACCATCTGGTTGAAACTGCGATTGGTATCGGCCGCGACGCCCAGGCCGCGTTCCGGCAGCGCGTCGGGGGTTTGCCCCGAACCGACCTTGCGCGCCGCCCACGCCAGCCGTGCGAACGGCCGATTCACCAGACTGGTGATGAACGCGGCGCCGAAGAGCGACAGCGCCAGCGCGAAGACTCCCCACCCGATCCATTGCAGGCCCGTCACGCTGTCCAGCTGATCGCGGTTGAGCGACACCCAGTAATCGTCGTCGTCGATCTTGAAACTGATCCACACGCCGCCGATGCCGTTGACCGAGGCGGCGATCGCCGTATCGTCGCCGAGGCGCTTGCGCAGGTCCGACTCGATCAGACGGTTCACCGGCCCGTCCGGTTGCTGCACGAAGCGGTCGCCCGGCTCGCGCGGGTACACCCGCACTCCCTCGTTGCTTTCGAGATCCTGCAGTAGCGCGCGGCGCAGGTCGGGATCGGAGTAGAGCAGGGCGGTGCGCGTCAGCTTGACGATGGCCACCAGTTGCAGCGCCACGCGTTGCGCGCGGGGTTCGCGCTCGATCACCCGGAAACTCTGGAACCAGGCGGTCAGGCTCACCGCGATCAACAGGGCGATCAACAGGAAGGTACGCCAGAAGAGGCCGCCGAACGCCAGCGTGAGCAGGCGCCGGTCGATTCTGTGCGTCAGGAGCGTGGACAATCGGGCCTCGCGGTCAAACGGGTTGCGCCAGGCCGGGCCGCGTTAGGCCGGGCCGCGCCAGGCCGGGCCGCGCTAGGCCGCGCCATCCGGGATGAACACATAGCCCAGACCCCAGACCGTCTGAATGAAACGCGGACTGCCCGGGTCCGGCTCGATGAGCTTGCGCAGACGCGAGATCTGCACGTCCAGACTGCGGTCGAATACCTCGTATTCGCGCCCGCGTGCCAGTTCCATCAGCTTCTCCCGCGACAGCGGTTGCCGCGGGTGGCGGGCGAAGACCTTCAGCACCGAGAATTCCCCGGTGGTCAGGGGGATCTCGTTGCCGGCCTTCGTCAGCGTGCGAGTCGCCAGATTCAGCGCGAATTCGCCGAACTCGAAGGTTTCCGCCGTCTCGGACGGCGCGCCGGGCAATTCCGTCGGCGCGCGGCGGCGCAGTACCGCATGGATACGCGCAACCAGCTCGCGCGGATTGAACGGCTTCGGCAGGTAATCGTCGGCGCCCATTTCCAGTCCGACGATGCGGTCCACATCCTCGCCCTTCGCCGTCAGCATGATGATGGGCGTGCGATCGTTGCCACCGCGCAGACGCCGGCAGATCGACAACCCATCCTCGCCAGGCAGCATCAGATCCAGGACCAGCAGGTCGAAGCGCTCGCGCACCCAGAGCTTGTTCATCGACGGCGCGTTCTCGGCGACGTAAACGTTGAAACCTTGCTCTCCGAGATAGCGACGCAGCAGGTCGCGCAGTCGGGGGTCGTCGTCGACGACGAGTATTTTTGATGGGCTTTTGGTTTCCATGTCGTCATCTTAACGCGAATCAACCGGACCGCGATTTCGCTCTGGCAGGCGGCTTACAAAGCGTTACAGGATTTACCTCGCCCAAAACACCCGCCCACCGCCCATTGCGCCGGGCTGTCGGCTCTGCCTGGCCTCGTTTTTGACGCGCTTTTGGGTAAAGGCGCCGCCACGATTCGACATATAGCAGTTTCCCGCGCGGCTCGCAACGCTCGAGGACGTGCTCCAATGGTTCACCCGAATGAATTGAACGTTTGCTGAAGAAGGCCCGATGAATCGTCGCCGCTTTGTTGTCTCCACACTCTCCGCCGCCAGCCTGACCGTGGTTGGCTCGTCGCGCGTACACGCCGCGTCCCGCTGGCCGGACACGCATCGCGCCGAACCGGGTCCCGGCCGCGCGCCATCCGTCATGCCGCCGCAGTCCCGGCACCTGATCGTGATCGAACTGGCTGGCGGCAATGACGGCCTGAACACGGTCGTACCCGTGACGGACCCGCTATACCGAAGATTGCGCCCGACGCTGGCGCTCGACGCTACGCAGACCGTGCCGCTCGACGGCACCCGGCATCTGCATGTCGCGTTGACGCCGTTGCTGCCGCTGTGGCGTGCCGGCGAATTTGCCATCGTCGAGGGCGTCGGCGCACGGGGTCCCGGCCTGGGGCATTTCCGGGCGGCCCAGGTGCGGCGCAGCGGTTCCCGTGTCGATGTGCATCAGCACGACGATTGGCTCGATCGCGCGTTGGCCGCGCAAGCCGCGGCAGGTGTGCCTGCCGGTACGGTATGGCGCCCCAACGGGGGTGGAAACGCGGCGCCGGCGCATGCGGGCCGCTTCAGCGACGTTGCGCACCGCGCCGCGGACGAACTGATCGCCACCAGCGGCATGAGCGTCATGCGTCTCACCGTGCCCGGTTTCGATACGCATTGCCGGCAAGGCGTACGCCATGCCACCGCGTTGACCGAGCTCGCGGGCGGCATCGCCGTGCTGCACCGACGTCTGCAGCGAGCCGGACGCTGGAACGATGTGGTCATCATGACCACGTCCGAATTTGGCCGCGCCGCCGCCGAGAATGCCGAAGGCGGCACGGAGCATGGCGGTGCCGCGCCGCAACTGCTGCTGGGCGGGCACCTGCGGGGCGGTTTTCACGGTGTGCCTCCGCGGCTCGACGCGCATGGCGGTACGATCGCGCCCGGCGTCGACCACCGCCGCGTGCTTGCCGCGATTCTGGAATCCTGGTGGGGCATGAAGCCCGCCGCGGTGCTCGCCGATGCGCCGGCGGCCTTGCCGGGGCTGTTTCGGGTCTAGCGGCGTGCCGCCCACCATGCGACGAGCAGATTGCGCACTGGCGTCAGGGCAATGCGCTGGTGCAGCACCTGGAAGCCGGACGCCTCGATTTCCGCGAGCAGTCGCAGCGCCATGGCCGCCTGGGCCCGCAGGGAAGCCTGGGAGCGTCGCTCGGCGCGCGGGATCGCGTCGAGCGACGCATGCAGTTCACTGCGTGCCCGTGCCGTCTGAAACGCCATCAGGGCGGTAAAGGCCGTGCTGTAGCGGCGGTTCAGGATATCGGCGGCGCTCACCCCGAACTGCTGCATTTCACTGATCGGCAGATAGATCCGGCCATGCCGCGCGTCCGCGCCGAGGTCGGCGATGATCGACGCGAACGACAACGCCACGCCCAGCCGATGCGCCCAGGACGGGGCGCGCGCGGCGGAGGGCGCGTCCTTTGTCGGCGCAGGTGCGGCGGCGTCCCGCTCCGAGGGCACCACGGCGGCGGTTGCGTCGTTGCGCCGCGAGGCGCGCGCGATCTGTTCGGTGAAATCCCCTGACACTACTGCCAGATAGTTCTTCAATCCCGTCAGGTCCAGATACCGCGCTTGCCGCAGATCCTGCTCGAAGCCGTCGATGAGTGCGAAGAGCGGCGCCGGCGCCTGGCAAAGCCTGGGCAAGGTGGCGGCGAGCGCGTGCGAGACCGGATGGGACGGCGCGCCTTGCGACAGACTCAGCGTTTCGCGCCGCCACCAGTCCAGCTTGGCCTGCGCGATGCTTGGATCGCTGGATTCCAGTACGGTATCCGCCAGTTCGCGCCGGTAGGCATGCAGGGCAGTGAGGGCAGGACGCCGCGCCGGACGCGCCTGCTGAAGCGCGTAATAGAGCGTCGAGCCGGGGGGCGCCGCTTTCTGCTGGCAGTAGTCGAGGGGTTTCACGCTGGCGAATCGGCGAACGGAACAGGGAAAGGATCGGAGGCGAAAGCGCCAGGTGGCATGGGCACCGGTGGGCCGGGTGTCGGGGAATTGTAACATCGTCGTCGGCATGCCTTTCGGACGACGCATACACAAGCTTTGTCGCTTCGGTTAGAATGGCGGGCTGCTTGAACGTCGCCCGCTGCGGCGGCTGGAAAAGCAGCAGCGCGTGCGAGGATGGCGAAATTGGTAGACGCACCAGGTTTAGGTCCTGACGCCAGCAATGGTGTGCGGGTTCGAGTCCCGCTCCTCGCACCACTGTTTTACTTTAAAATCAAATATTTAGTAAAATTCAAGTCCCGATTTCTGTCCCGTTTTACCCCTGTGTCCGGTTCTCAAAGACAGCATTTTTCAATCTCGTTCCCTTTTCGTTCCTGCGATCTAAGAGCCACTGATTCAAAATGGCAGTCTTGTTTATCGCGTAGGCAACCTGCAAATTCGTCCAGACCGCGCAGTACTTGAGCGTCGTATTTTATTCATGAAATTTACATAGCAATACTAAGAAAAAGACAGAAATGGGCTAGCTGCGCGGTCCTTGACGAGCCTCTCCTACCGATCGGCAGCGGCGAGATCATCACCCGCCACAACCGCAATCCCTAACCCCATCCCTCGAACCGAATCGCACCGGCACGGCGCGCGTCTGCGCGAGGGACAGGGTTCCAGGCCGGTTCCAGGCCGTTTATTTACCCAGCCCGCTGGCGGCGATCTGCTGTTCCACATACGCCGCGAACAGGGCATGCGTATGCGTGGTCGGGTGTACATCGTCGGCGAAAAGGTAGGTCTGATCGGCACCGGCCGCGGTGAGATAGGCCGATGTGCAATACAGGGACGACGCGTACGACGTCGGATCGGACAGTCCAGCCGCCACGGCCACGGCGGCCATCGCCGTCAGATTGCAGGCGGTCGCGGTATTCGATACCGTGAAGCCGTTGGCAACATAGTTCGTCGACAGATTGTCCTGCCAGGTGAAGGCGTCGACGTACACCACCTTGCTCAGATTGCCGGCGCTCTGCAAGGCCGCATACAGTGCGGTGTTGTAGGCCTGGGCGACCGCGGTCAGGATCGCCTGGCCCTGCGTCCCCAACGCCAGCGCGAGCGGCGTCTGTCCGATATCCGGAACATTGGATACCACGACATGCGTGGCGCCCGCCGCCAGCACGGCGGCCACCTGCGCCGCCAGGGCGGTGGCCACCGGCACCAGCGTGGTCTGCGTTTCCTGCGTAATGGCCGCTTGCAGCGTCATGCCGGCCGCGACGTCGGCCGCCACCGCTTCCACCAGGGTGGTGGCCTGGATGAAGATGTCGTTCGCGCCGCCGTTGATCAGCACGAGCTGATTGGCGTTGAACGTCCCGTGGGCGCTCAGGTATTCCTGCACCTGGGTGACGATGGGGACGGTGGTTGCCGCGCTGTAATCCGTCGCCGAGGTCGTGGCGTGGCTCTCGCCAATGGGATCGGTCACGCGGGATCCGCCTTGCGCATAGCCCAGGCCGGTCGATGCGACCAGCGGCGTGCCATAACCGCCCAGATAGGCCGCGGTGAGGGTGCCACCGTAATATTCCGCGACCTTCTGCGTCCAGACCTCGCCCGGGTTGGTGGTATAGCGTCCACGGACGAAACCTGCCGATCCCGTACCCGCATAGGTGCCGACATCGGACAGGCTGTCGCCGAACGAGACGACCTGCAGATCGACACCGCCCGCGGCGGTGCTCGACGTCGTGCTGCCATCGTGGCCGCCGCCGCAGCCAGCGAGCATCAGAAAGGCGATACCGGACAAGGTATTTCTTGTACGCCCGAGCGTTTTGCGAGACAGGAACATGAGCAGGTGTCGATCCAGGATGAGCTTCGAGATAGGCGTTTTTGCCGTGACCGTGCAGGACTTACACGGACGACGCGCCCCCCCCCGGAGGTGTGTGAGGATAAGCGTGTGCCCATCCTCACGCGGGGCACGGGATGACCGAGGCAAGCAGGTAACGTGCCTTGCCAAGCCTTCCTGAGCTCGTCCGGGGACGCCTGCATCCTGTTTCCGTTGGCCGCCGCATGGGGCTGCGGCGCGCCTGCTGACGGGGCTGCCGGGCTTATTGCAACGGTTTGTCGTCGGGATGCGCGTACAGGGCCTGGATGTCGGGCGTCATATCGAACTTAAGATTGACGTTCTTGGGCGGCGTCGGGGAAAGAAACCATTTGCGGTAATTCGCCGTCTCGGTGCCGTCGCGCTGCCGTTCGGACATTACCTGGTCGACGAGCTCCTTGAACCCGGCATCGTCTTTCGGGAGCATGCAGCCATAGGCTTCGCGGGAGCGCGGCTCGCCGACGATCTCCCAGCCGCCCGGGTCGTGTGCGGTGGCGCGTCCGCCGGCCAACACGGGGTCGTCCATCATATAGGCGCCCGCGCGCCCGGTCTCCAGCGTAACGAAAGCGGTGGCGGCATCGACCGAGCTGAGAATGCGCATGCGCATGCCGTCGTGCTCGTTCATGCCGCGCAGGATCCGCTCCGAGGTGGATCCGGCGACCGTGACCACGGTCTTGTCTTTCAGATCGGCGAAGTCCTTGACCGGGGAACCCTTCGGCACCATGAGGCGCGTGCCGATGACGAAGAAGGTGTCGCTGAAATTCACCTGCTTGGAACGTTCGACGTTATGCGTGGTGGAGCTGCATTCGAACTGTATCTGGTTGTTCTGCAGCAGGGGAATGCGGTTTTGGGACGTGACGGCCAATTCCCGGACGCGCAGCCCGGGCATCGCGAGTTTCTTCTTGATCGCGGCGACGATCGCGTTGCTGATGTCCACCGAAAATCCGAGATAGTGATTTTCGTTATCGAGATAGGAAAAGGGAAAGGAATTGTCGCGTACCCCGATGGTGATGACGCCGGAGCTGCGAATGCCGTCCAGCGTCGGACCGGCAGGGGCGGCGTGGGCGAGACCGGCGCCGCACAAAATGGCGGCAAGCACGGCGGTACAGCGCAGACGGTGGAGCATGAATGCCTCGTGAGGGATGGTAAGACTTGAACGGGGAATGATTGCCGGACAAATTTCCCGACTCCAGTCTTTTCGCGGTGTCACGGCTGCACGGTGTCGCGGCTTGCCGGATTCCGCCGCAATGCCATCCGGAGACGCACCGGTGAATGCCGGCCGTCCCATATTCGGCGGCGTCCGATTGAACGGCACACGCCGCTCGACGAAGATGTGCATGGCGGCGGAAGTTTTTTCTCTCATATCGCGCGCTGCCGCCGAACTATCTTCGCGACGGTCGCCCAACGGAGCGGTGGCCCGCTGCTTTACTTGATATCCGGAGTGCAAATGGTCATCCGAAATCCTTTTCAGTTGCCGCATCACCTCTCCCAGATGACCAGTTTCAGGAGTTCTGCGCCCGCCGTATCGGTGCCGCGTCCGGCCTGGCAGGTGGAGGTCGAAAAGATCGGCGCGGCGTTCGAACGTATTCATGGCGCCACAGGGCAGTTGCAGGAGCGCTGTCCCGGAAGCACCCTATCGATGGACCTCGGCGAGCTGCAAAACAAGCTGAAAAAAGTGACAAACAAGATCAGCGTCGGGCCGCTGGGCGGCTTGGTCGGCGGTGGTCCGCTTGCGCGATGCTTCGCCCATCGGCGCCATGCCGCCGGGAAGGTCGAGCGCATCCTGTCGGCCGTCGCGCAGGCGGCCGCGTCGCTGGCGGACGATCTCGACAAGATGGTGCGGGCCGAAGACGCTGGCCGCACGCCGGATGCGGCCAGCCTCGCCGGGCTGCGTGAAGCGCAGCGCAATGTGTCCCGTCGGCTGGACGAAGCCAAAGGCGAGATGCCGAAGGAGTACACCCGTTTCAGGCTGCGCACGGCGGTGATCGTGGCGGCCGCCCTTGTTTCGGCGGTCGGCACGATCCTGACCGCAACGGTCGCGCTACCCATTCTGGTGGTTCCCCTGACTATCTTGGCGATCGGCATCGCCATGCAGACCACCGTGCACTTCTCGCAACGGCGCGACACGGGGTGGAAGGCGCTGACGCAGCTCATCGACCAATTCGCCGCGTGCAGCCGCGAGCTGGACTACGATGCCCTGCTCGATGTCACCCGGCAGCTCGCCGACGGCATTCGCACGATGCATGTCGAACACATGGCATCCGGCGAAACGGTACTGGCGCGTCTCGCGGCACTGGACGCGGCGGACCGTGAGCGGTCCCTGATGATGCACGCCAATGAACGGCAGGCGGCGCGCAACGACGCGCAGTTGCTGGGGCTCAGACAGGCGGTCGACGATCTGGCGCGCGCGATGGCGGCGATCCAGGGGCGACTCGAGGGGGACGCGGGGGTGGAGGCGATGATCGATCAGCTTCGCCGCCAGCTCGCCCTGCATTCAGCGGGGGAGACGGCTGGCGACGGCACCGTCGCCGGGATGCGCGAATCCGTGCCGGTGGCGGAGACGGAGACGCGCCTGCCGCCTAACGTGTCCGCCGCGCTGCGGCGCTGAACGATTTCGGTTGCGTCCGATTGCCACGGAGCGTGGGTGGGCAGAGCATGACGATGCGGGTTGGGCACTGCCCCTTCCGATGTGCCAACAATAAAGGAGATGTCATGCTGTCGGCCTGTTCGAGCATCAACCGTGGTCTGGAAGCCGTCCTTGACGCGGAGCGGACCGCCCACCGGGACACCGCGACCCTGATCACGCGACACGAAGCACGATCGCGCGATCGGCGTGCGGCGTTGGCCGCGATGGGTGAGCGCCTGGAGCGGCAGAGCGAAGCCGTGCTGCGTCAGCAGGGAGAAGTCGAACGGATTGCCGGGGCACTCGCCGGACCGCACGGCCTGCAGGATCGTCTCGTCGGCCTGCAGGAAGCGTTGCAGGCCGTCACGGCCGGGCTGGCCTCGCGTGATGCCCGGCAATGCCGGCGCATGGGGGCGATTGCGCCCGTCATTGCCGCGCCGGTGCCGCGCCAGCCTCGCGGGAAGGCTGGCTAGGCGCTCGCTATTGTCCGATCGAACGCAGCGGTTTTCCGGCAAGCAGATTGCGTTCGATCAATTCGAGCGACACGCCCTTCGTTTCCGGCACGAGCCACAGCACCAGCAGAATGAAAAGGGCATTGAGCAACGCATAGCCGCCGAAAGTGGCCGGCGCGCCGATTTCATTGATCAGCGTCAGGAACGTGGCACCGGCGAGCATGTTGGCGATCCAGTTCGTGAAGGTCGATACGGCGATGCCGAAGTCGCGGCCCTTCGTCGGCTGGATTTCCGAACACAGAATCCAGATCAGCGGTCCCGCCGACATCGCGAAACCCACGATGAAGATCAGGAGCGTGCCAGCGGCCGTCATCTGCTCCGCCGGCGTGTGTACGCCCAGATGCAGCAAAATGCCCAGCGCGCCCATGCCCAGCGCCATGACCGCGAAGCCGATGTAGAGGATGGGCTTGCGGCCCCAGCGGTCCACGAGGCCGATCGCGATGAAGGTGGACAGCACATTGACCGCGCCGATCAGCACGGTCCCCCACAGTTGCGCTTGCGGGCTGCCGTACCCGGCCAGACCGAAAATGCGCGGCGCGTAATACATGACGACGTTGATGCCCGTGAGCTGCTGCATGATCTGCAGAAGGATGCCGAGGCCCAGCGAACGCCGGAAATTCCGGTTGGCGCGCAGCAGCGAGAACCCTTCCTGTTTGACGCGCAGCTGTTCGCGAATCTCATGGATTTCCCGCTCCGCGGTGGCGCGGTCGGACCGCAGGCTGACGAGAATGCGCAGTGCCTCGGTCTCGCGCCCCCGCATCATCAGCCAGCGCGGGCTGCGCGGCAGGAGCATGACACCCAGCAGCAGAACCAGGGCCGGGAAGGCGATCACGCCCAGCATCCAGCGCCAGTTGCCGTTATAGCTGAATGCGGTGTTCGACAGAAACGCCGCGAGTATGCCCACGGTGATCATCAACTGATACAGCGAGATCATCGCGCCGCGCACCGATTGCGGCGCGATTTCCGAGAGGTAGAGCGGTGCCGTGAATGACGCGATGCCCACGGCCAGCCCCAGCAGGATCCGGCCGCCGATCAGCACCATCGGATTCCAGGCGAACGCGCAGACGATCGAGCCGGCGACGAACAAGATCGCGCCGAGCACGAGCGAGTACTTCCGCCCCAGGCTCCACGACAGCCAGCCGGCGACGACTGCGCCGACCGCGGCGCCGAACATCATCGAACTGACGATCCATTCCTGGAGGCGATCCGATATCGCATACGTCTTGGCGATGAAAGGCAGGGCGCCTGAAATCACGCCGATGTCCAGGCCGAACAGCAGGCCGGCAAGAGCGGCCATCAGGCAAGTGAAGATGACCTTGTAACGCGATGGGCTCGATGTTTTGGCCGTAATGGTATTCAAAAAAATGTCTCCTTGTTGCTCTGACGAGATCGTCGTTTCCTGCCGTCACGGGACGGCATATGTTTCATTGCGCGATGCGTGGCGGGTTCGCCCGCGCATCGCGCCCGCATACTATCCTGTCTGGCCGCGTGCCGGAAGCGACCTGCGAGATCACGCCCACGATCGTGCGGGACGAAAAACGCCGGCACGCCAAATGCAAGAATCGCACCCGACGGTTCGACCGTCACGCGCATGGAGCGGTCCGGGCGAACCGTCGCAAATATGACCGACCTGCCGGAAAAATGCACTCTCCGGCGGCCCCCTTCTTCCGCTGGCGATACCGAACTGCCTGCCATGCACAGGGTGCCCCGTGTCATGGCGAGCGCGAGTATGGCGCGCGACGGCATTGCCGTATGTGCGTTTGCGTTCATCGCGCGCAACGGTAAAAGCTGCAACAATGATTCGCTGCCGGCGCCCCTCGGGGGTGGGCGACACTTCTCAATTTTCATAGCGATTCCGATGCGTATACCGAATTTCCTGACAAGACTCGCGGCCCCGCTGATGCTTGCGTTGTTCGCGCTTGACAGTTCCGCGGCCGCTCCCGCCGCCGTCCCGGCCGCGGCCGCGCCAGCCTCCGGCGCATCCGGAGCCGCCGCGATCGTCCCTATCGAAGCCAATGGCCTGACGGCGCAATTGTTGCGACAGATCGGGCACTGGGTCGACGGATTGACCGACCAGTTGGTGAAACTGGAGCACGCGGTGGTGGCCCTGCCGACGCTGATGCGCTGGTTGCGTACCACCTTCGGCACCGAGCATGGTCAGGATCTGCTGATCAAGGGCTCGACCGCGTTGCTGGCCGTGTTTATCGTGGGACTGGCGCTGGAGTGGCTGCTGCGACGGGTCTTGAAACGGCCGCGACAGGCGCTGGTCGAGCATGCCGAGACGGTCGAGCGCCGGGCGCGCGAAGAGGACGTGCGGCAGGCGCGGGTGCGCCGCGAGAGCGTCGCGCAGGGCCGGCGCGAGATAGAAGCGCGCGAAGCGGCGGCGCGCGCGGAGGTTGGTGCGAAGCTGGTCGGCGATGTCGCGGCGGTCACGGCACACGCGGCGCGCACGGCGAACGCGAAGGACCGCGGGGCCGGTGCCGAGGCCGCGTCGGAGAAGGCGGAGGCGACGCCGGCGCCCGACGCCGCCTCCGTGCTGACGGAACGGGAAAACGCCGTCGCAGCGGGACTGGAGACCCCGCCGGGCGATGTCGCGCTGATGCGCACGCAGGTCGACGGTACCGAGCGTGTCGAGGCGGTCAAGGTGGACGCGGGCGACGGCGCCGGGGCCGGTCATGGCGCCGAGCAGGTGATGGCCGCGGCGGCGGAGAGCGCCAATGCCGCGCAGCCGCCGGTCGCGGTGCCGCGCTCGGCCGAGCATTGGGCGACGCTGCGCCACCTGCCGTACGCGCTCGGCGCGCTCGTTCTCGACCTGCTGCCGCTGGCGCTGTTCTTCCTCGCAGCGGGGCTGGTGCTGCGCTGGCTCGCGGGTAACCAGGGCGCCATCGAGGACATGGTGAGCGGCTTCGTCGATGCCTATCTGACGATACGCGTCACGATGGCAGTGGTACGGCTGCTGGTGTCGCCCGTCGGGCATGGCCTGCGCATCCTGCGGGTCAGCGCCGAGTTGTCACGGGTCGTGGAAAACTGGGTGCGGCGCATCGTGGTGGTGGCCGCCGTCGGTCTGGCGATCAGCAACGGCGCGGGGGCGTTCGGCGCAAGCGAAGTCGGCCGTGTCGCGTTCATGAAATTGATTTCCCTGGTGGTCCACATCTTCGTGGTCGTCCTGATTTTCCATGTCCGCAAGCCTATCGGCGAGCGCATCGCGGCGGGCGCGGACCGACATGGGGCGGTGGCCGGCGTGCGCAACTGGCTGGCGGAGGTATGGGCCTACTTCGCTGCCTTCGTCGTGATGGCGATCTGGGTCGTCTGGGCGCTCGGGGTGGAGGACGGCTTTCCGAAGCTGGTTCATTTCATCGGCGTCTCGGTGGGCGTCATCGTCGCCGCGCGCCTGTTCGCGATTCTCGCGCTGGGCGGCCTGGGCCGGGCATTCCACG
This sequence comes from Robbsia betulipollinis, assembly GCF_026624755.1. Taxonomy (NCBI): domain Bacteria; kingdom Pseudomonadati; phylum Pseudomonadota; class Betaproteobacteria; order Burkholderiales; family Burkholderiaceae; genus Robbsia; species Robbsia betulipollinis. Next base: position 281,148 of record NZ_JAPMXC010000002.1, on the reverse strand, counting down.
CCGACACGGAAGCGCCCGGCGCGGGGTCCTCGGGGTCGCGCGGCCGGCTGGCCGAGCGCTACTATCCGATCGCCCGTTCCGCCGTGTCCGCGGTCATCGTGATTGGCGCGGCGATCGCCTTGCTGGAGGTCTGGGGCTTCAATGCGATCGCGTGGTTCAGGCACGGTTCCGTCGGCCGCGACCTCGCCTCGGCCGCGCTGACCATCGCCGTCGCCGCCGGTGTCGCGGTGGCGGTATGGGAGATGGCCAACGCAGCCGTGGAACGGCGTCTCGCACGCTGGACCGAAAGCGGCGACCTGGTGCGCGCGGCGCGGCTGCGCACGCTGATACCGATGCTGCGCAGCTGCCTGTTCATCGTCATCGTGCTGATCGTCGGCCTGACCGCGTTGAACGAGATCGGCATCAACACGACGCCGCTGCTGGCCGGGGCGAGCATTATCGGCGTGGCCCTGGGCTTCGGTTCGCAAAAGCTCGTGCAGGATTTCATCACCGGCATTTTCCTGTTGATGGAAAACGCGATGCAGGTCGGCGACTGGGTGACGGTGGCGGGGGTGTCGGGCAGCGTGGAGTACCTGTCGATTCGCACGGTGCGCCTGCGCGCGGGCGACGGCTCCTTGCATATCGTGCCTTTCAGCTCGGTGTCGACGGTCAACAATACGAACCGCGGCATCGGCAACGCGGCGGTGCGCGTGAGCGTGGCCTATGACAGCGATATCGATCAGGTGATCGACGAGTTGCAGAAGATCGGCGCGGACATGCGTGCCGATCCCGCGTTCCAGGACCTGACCCTGAACGATCTGGAACTGTGGGGCGTGGACTCGGTCGACGGTTCGATGGTGACGATCGCCGGGCAGATCCGCTGCGTGGACAAGGGACGCTGGGGCGTGCAGCGCGCGTTCAACCGGAAGATGTTCGAGCGGTTCCGCGAGCTGGGCATCGAGATCGCGAACCCGCGTGCAAGCTGGGTACTGCCCGCCGAGAATGCGCTCGCCACGCGCGCTCCGCTGGGGCCGGATGCGACGCCGCGCGGCGCGGTGTCACCGCCCGAAGCGTAGCCGGGCCAGGTGTTCCGCGGCGTCGGCGAGCAGCGCCGCCGCGTCCCGGATCGCCTCCTCGCGCGCCATCGGCCCCGGCACGATGGAAAAGCATCCCGTGAAATGCGCGCCAAGCGCGGCCCGCGCCGTGCGCTCCACCGCGCCGGACAGCAGGGTGGCGCACACGCCCGCGTCGCGCGCGTACTGGCTCGCGACAAAGGGCGCCTTGCCGCGCAACGTCTGCGCGTCGCTGCGTCCTTCGCCGGTGATCAGCCAGTCGGCGTCCTGCAGGGCCGGGGCAAGGCCGATATGATCGGCCAGCACGCGCGCACCGGGGGCGAAGCGCGCCCCCAGCATCAGCAGCGCATAGCCCAGGCCACCCGCGGCGCCCGCGCCGGGCAGGGCGCGGGCGCCGCGACCCATGGCGCGTTCCAGGCAATCGGCGTAGTGGCCCAGCGCCGCGTCGAGCATGGCGATCCGGTCCGCGCGCACGCCTTTTTGCGGGCCGAACACCGCCGTCGCGCCGTGTTCGCCGCACAAGGGATTGTCGACATCGGACATCGCGACCAGGGAGAGGCCGGCGAGCCGGGCATCCAGGCCGGCGGGATCGATGCGCGCGATGCGTGCGAACGCTTCCGGAACGGGCGGCACGTCCTGGCCGGCGGCGTCGAGCAGGCGCGCACCCAGCGCCACCAGCATGCCGGCGCCGCCATCGTTGGTGCTGCTGCCGCCCAGCGCGACGAACACCTCGCGCACGCCGTCGTGCTCCGCGTGCGCGAGATCCAGCAGGGCGCGCAACGCATCGCCGACGCCGCGGCTGGAGCGCTGTTCGACGGGTGCCCGCATGCCGTGCGGATCGGTGATGCCGACGATCTCGGCGGACTCGATCACGGCGCCGCCCGCGGCCAGCAGCGCGACCGGCGCGGGGCGGCGGCCGCCTGCGGCATCGGTCACCATGACGTCGTGGCGGCGCGCGGAGCCGGTCATGAATGCGTCGCGCGTGCCCTCGCCGCCATCGGCCATCGGGCGGAGGCGCAATTGCGCGTCGGGTAGCGCGCGCCGCAGCCCGGTGGCGATCGCCGCCGCGACGGCGGCGGCGCCGAGCGAGCCCTTGAAGGAATCCGGGGCGATCACGATGACCGGCGCGAGAGGCGGGACGGGAAGCGGGACGGGAAGCGGCATGGAAAGGCTCATGGCGGCGATTTCGGCGGGCCCGCGAAATTGTTTGCTAGAATAGCTGGCTTTACAGTTCAACGCATCAGGCTTGTGAGCCGATGGCGTGGCGGCGCGCTGGTGTGCAACGTGATCCCCCGATGACGTCGCATGCAGCAGGTAGCGCCCGCCGGCCGGACATGAGCAGGAAACCAAAAAAGAACGGATCGAATCCATGGCAAACGTTGTAGAAACGCTCGGCAAGCTCGAACGGCGCGTCACCATCGCGCTTCCTCGCGAAGCGGTCCAGAAGGAAGTGGACAGCCGTCTGCGGCAAATCGCGAAGACGTTCCGCATGCCCGGCTTCCGGCCGGGCAAGGCGCCGATGAAGGTCGTCGCGTCCCAGTACGAAGGGCAGTTGCAGGCCGAAGTTCTCAGCGACAAGGTCGGCAAGCAGTTTTTCGAGATCAGCCGTGCCGAAAACCTGAAGGTCGCGGGCCAGCCGCGCTTCGAGCCGAAGCAGCTGGGTGAAGGCGACGATGCGATCGCGTTCGACGCGACGTTCGAGGTCTACCCGGAAGTGAAGATCGGCGACGTCGCGGAGGCGCAGATCAAGCGCACCGTGACGACCATCGGCGACGACGAAGTCGACCGCACGCTCGACATCCTGCGCAAGCAGCGCGTCGAGTTCGCGGCGCGTGGCGATGCGAACGGCAAGGATGCGCAGGAAGGCGACCGCGTGACGGTGGACTTCGTCGGCAAGATCGACGGCGAGGTCTTCGAAGGCGGTTCCGCGGAGGATTTCGTCTATACGCTGGGCGAAGGCCGGATGCTGCCCGAGTTCGAGAAGGCGACGATCGGTCTGGAAGTCGGCGGCTCGCGCGAGTTCGACCTGGTGTTTCCCGAGGACTATCACGGCAAGGACGTCGCAGGCAAGACCGCGCAGTTCACGGTCACCGTGAAGCAGATCGAGGCACCCACCTATCCGGAAATCGATGCCGAATTCGCCAAGACGCTCGGCGTCGAGGACGGCGACCTGACGAAGATGCGTGGCGAGATCCGCGAGAATCTGGACCGCGAAGCCAAGCGCCGCGCGCAGGCCGAACTGAAGAACAGCGTGATGGACGCGTTGTTGTCGATTTCGGACCTGGACGTGCCGAAGGCGCTGGTCGAGCAGGACCAGCAGCGTCTGGTCGAACTCGCGCGCCAGGATCTGGAACAGCGCGGCGTGCCGAACGCGAAAGACGCGCCGATTCCCGTCGAAATGTTCCATGATCAGGCGGAACGCCGCGTCAAGCTCGGCCTGATCCTCGCCGAACTGGTCGAGAAGAACGGCCTGAAGGCGAAGCCGGACCAGATCCGCGCCGAAGTCGAGGAATTCGCGAAAAGCTACGAGGACCCGAAGGAAGTCGTGCGCTGGTATTATTCCAATCAGCAGCGGCTTTCCGAGATGGAAGCCTACGTGGTGGAAAACAACGTCGTCGAATTCGTCACCTCGCGTGCGAAGGTGACCGACGAGGAAGTGCCATTCGAGAAGCTGGGCGCCTCGGCCTGAGGTCTGTGAAGCAAAGGGCGGGCGCGCGTCGGGCGAAAGTTCGGCGCGCGCCCGCGCCGCTTCGGGATACCGGTTTTACCGGCAGGCGGGACGTTTGCAGTGTGTTCGCGTAGCGTGCGCATCGGTGGCAGCACCCGGGGCCGGACCGGCCGCTTTATTCCAGCACCTCTTTCTCGTAAAGGACTGATCGCATGACGTATCGCGAAAATTGGCAGCATTCGGCCCACTGGGGCACGCCGGGCCGCGCTTCGGACTTCGATCCGAAGGCACTTGGGCTCGTGCCGATGGTGGTCGAGACGAGTGGTCGGGGCGAGCGTGCTTACGACATCTATTCCCGCCTGCTGAAAGAGCGGGTGATCTTTCTGATCGGCGAAGTCAACGACCAGACCGCCAATGTGGTGGTCGCGCAGTTGTTGTTTCTCGAGAGCGAAAACCCGGACAAGGACATCAGCCTGTACATCAACAGTCCGGGCGGCTCGGTATCGGCGGGGATGGCGATCTACGACACGATGCAGTTCATCAAGCCGAACGTATCGACGCTGTGCATGGGGCTTGCGGCCAGCATGGGTGCCTTCCTGCTCGCGGCAGGCGAGAAGGGCAAGCGCTTCGCCCTGCCCAATGCCCGCGTGATGATCCACCAGCCGTTGGGCGGCGCGCGCGGCCAGGCGTCGGACATCGAGATTCAGGCACGCGAAATTCTGTACCTCAAGGAGCGTCTGAATCAGTTGCTCGCCAAGCACACGGGTCAGCCCGTCGAGCGCATCGAGCGCGATACCGATCGCGACAACTTCATGTCGAGCGACGATGCCAAGGAATACGGTCTGATCGATCAGGTACTGGACAAGCGTCCCTGAGAAGATCGCCGGCACCGCGTACGTGCCGGCTTCCACGCTCCCGCGCGGCACGCCATTGCATCGGCATGCCGCATTCGGGGCCGGCAGGCGGCGCGCCGGCGTCGTATTTTGGACACGATGCGGCAAAGGTCGGTTATGTCTTCCCAGAAGGCCGGATTGCCCGTGATACCAGGGTTTTCGAGGTTTCCCGGGCGATCCGCAGGATGCGTTTTTTCCCTCGCGGTTCAGCCGCCTTTCTCGTCGCATGAGTGCCGGACCGCGCGATTCGCGGGTCGGGAGCAATCGGCGTATGATGAAGTGAACATGTCCGGAGGCATGAATAGTTATGGCGGACAAGAAGGTTTCCAGCGGCGAAAAGCTGCTTTACTGTTCGTTTTGCGGGAAAAGTCAGCATGAAGTCAAAAAGCTGATCGCTGGCCCGTCGGTGTTCATTTGTGACGAATGCATCGACTTGTGCAACGAAATCATTCGTGATGAAGCCACGGGACTCCCGGAGGAAACCGGCGCGGTCAAATCCGGGCTGCCGACTCCCCAGGAAATTCGAACGATCCTGGATCAGTACGTGATTGGACAGGAACGCGCGAAGAAGATCCTCGCCGTGGCCGTTCATAATCACTACAAGCGTTTGAAGTATCTGTCGTCGAGCAACGAAGTGGAACTCGCGAAGAGCAACATTCTGTTGATCGGACCGACGGGTTCGGGCAAGACCCTGCTCGCGCAGACGCTCGCCCGCCTGCTCGACGTGCCGTTCGTGATCGCCGATGCGACCACGCTGACCGAAGCCGGTTATGTCGGCGAGGACGTCGAGAACATCATTCAGAAGTTGCTGCAGAACTGCAATTACGAAGTCGAGAAGGCGCAGAAGGGCATCGTCTACATCGACGAGATCGACAAGATCAGCCGCAAGTCGGCGAATCCGTCGATCACGCGCGATGTGTCGGGCGAGGGCGTGCAACAGGCGCTGCTCAAGCTCGTCGAGGGCACCATGGCCTCGGTGCCGCCGCAGGGAGGCCGCAAGCACCCGAACCAGGATTTCATTCAGGTCGATACGACCAATATCCTGTTCATCTGCGGTGGCGCGTTCGATGGCCTGGAGAAGGTGATCGTCGACCGCACGGAGCGTACCGGCATCGGTTTCGGCGCGGCGGTGAAGACCGCACAGGAACGTGATTCGGGCGAGGTTCTGCAGGAAGTGGAGCCGGAAGATCTGATCAAGTTCGGTCTGATTCCCGAGTTGATCGGCCGCCTGCCGGTGGTCGCGACGCTGGGTTCGCTGAACGAAGAAGCGCTGATCCGCATCCTGATCGAGCCGAAAAACGCGGTGGTGAAGCAGTATCAGCGTTTGTTCTCCATGGAACACGTCGAACTCGAGTTGCGCCCGGATGCACTGCAGGCGGTGGCCCGCAAGGCGATTCGCCGCAAGGCCGGGGCGCGTGGCCTGCGCTCGATCCTGGAGCAGGCCCTGCTGGAAACGATGTACGAACTGCCGACGTTTCAGGGCGTGACCAAGGTCATCATCGACGACAACGTGATTGATGGCAACGGCAAGCCTTTGTTGATCTACGAAGAGACGCCGAAGGTCTCCGGCTCGAACTGAGCCTGACGGCGTGTCCGGAGCGCATCCGGAACGCCTCGCCGGAAAGCCGTTCATGGCGACGTGAACGGCTTTTTTCGTAGCGACGCGTTATGGCGGTCTGTGCGATGCTGTGTAAGCCGTTCCGATCCACCGTTTCGCCGCCGAGGTGGCGTCGACATTCGCTCTCAGCACTGTTTTGCCGTTATTTTTGATTTTGCAGTTGCCTTGTAATCGCGAAGACAGGCCCCAATTAGGTTCAAACCCGATTCCATTCATGGGGAAATGAAAATGTCAGGGACCCAACTCCTCCCGTCGGAACCGATCCGACTCCCGCTGCTCCCGCTGCGGGATGTCGTCGTGTTTCCGCACATGGTTATTCCGTTGTTCGTTGGGCGTCCGAAATCGATCAAGGCGCTTGAATCCGCCATGGAAGGCGGCAAGCACATCATGCTTGTCGCGCAGAAAGCCGCGGCCAAGGATGAGCCTACGTCGAAAGATCTCCATGAGGTCGGCTGCGTAGCCAATATCCTGCAGATGCTGAAACTGCCCGACGGCACCGTCAAGGTGCTTGTCGAGGGGTTGCAGCGCGCGAAAACATTGTCGGTCGAGGAAGAGGAAACGCAGTTCACCTGCGAGGCCTTGCCGCTCGAGCCCGACCAGGCCGACAGCGCCGAAACCGAGGCCCTGCGCCGCGCGATCGTGTCGCAGTTCGATCAGTATGTGAAGCTGAACAAGAAGATCCCGCCGGAGATCCTGACGTCCCTGTCCGGCATCGACGACGCGGGCCGGCTCGCCGACACGATCGCCGCGCACCTGCCGCTCAAGCTCGACCAGAAGCAGCATGTGCTCGAGATGATGCCGGTGATCGAACGGCTCGAGCACCTGCTCGCGCAGCTCGAATCGGAGATCGACATCCTGCAGGTGGAAAAGCGCATCCGTGGGCGCGTCAAGCGTCAGATGGAGAAGAGTCAGCGCGAGTACTACCTCAACGAGCAGGTCAAGGCGATCCAGAAGGAACTGGGCGAAGGCGAGGAGGGCGCGGACCTCGAGGAACTCGAGAAACGCATCGTCAACGCCCGGATGCCGAAGGAAGGCCGCAAGAAGGCCGATGCCGAGTTGAAGAAGCTCAAGCTGATGTCGCCGATGTCGGCCGAGGCCACGGTCGTGCGCAACTACATCGACACGCTGGTCGGATTGCCGTGGCGTAAGAAGAGCAAGGTCAACAATGACCTGTCGAATGCCGAAAAGGTGCTCGACGAGGACCATTTCGGCCTCGAGAAAGTGAAGGAACGCATTCTCGAATATCTGGCGGTCCAGCAACGGGTGGACAAGGTCAAGGCGCCGATCCTGTGTCTGGTCGGGCCCCCGGGCGTGGGCAAGACCTCGCTCGGGCAGTCGATCGCGCGGGCGACGAATCGCAAGTTCGTGCGCATGGCGTTGGGCGGCGTGCGCGACGAGGCCGAGATCCGCGGCCATCGGCGCACCTATATCGGCTCGATGCCTGGCAAGATCCTGCAAAGCCTGACGAAGGTCGGCGTGCGCAATCCGCTTTTCCTGCTCGACGAAGTCGACAAGATGGGCATGGATTTCCGCGGCGATCCTTCCTCGGCGCTGCTCGAGGTGCTGGACCCGGAACAGAACCACACGTTCGCGGACCACTACGTCGAGGTGGACTTCGACCTGTCGGACGTGATGTTCGTGGCGACGTCGAACTCGTTGAACATCCCGCCGCCGCTGCTCGACCGGATGGAAGTCATTCGCTTGTCCGGCTACACCGAGGACGAGAAAGTCAGCATCGCGCAGCGTTATCTTCTGCCGAAGCAGAAGAAGAACAACGGGCTGCAGACGAGCGAGATCGAAGTCGAGGAAGAAGCGATTCGCGACATCATCCGTTACTACACCCGCGAAGCGGGGGTGCGTTCGCTCGAGCGTGAAATCTCGAAAATCTGCCGCAAGGTCGTCAAGTTGTTGTTGCTGAAGAAGTCCGAGAAATCGGTCACGATCGGTAGTGGCAACCTGGACACCTTCCTGGGCGTGCGCAAGTGCGACTTCGGCCTGGCCGCGAAGGAAAACCAGGTCGGGCAGGTGACGGGTCTGGCCTGGACGGAAGTGGGCGGCGACCTGCTGACGATCGAAGCGGCGACGATGCCTGGCAAGGGCGTGGTGATTCGTACCGGCTCGCTGGGCGACGTGATGAAGGAGTCGGTCGAGGCGGCGCGCTCGGTCGTGCGGGCACGCGCTCGCCGCCTGGGGATTCGCGACGAGGCGTTCGAGAAGCGCGATCTGCACATCCACGTGCCTGAAGGCGCGACGCCCAAGGACGGTCCGTCCGCGGGCGCGGCGATGACGACGGCGATGGTGTCGGTGCTGACCGGTATTCCGGTGCGCGCGGACGTGGCCATGACCGGCGAGATCACGCTGCGCGGCGAGGTCCTGCCGATCGGTGGCTTGAAGGAGAAGCTGTTGGCGGCGCATCGCGGCGGCATCAAGCTGGTGCTGATCCCCGAGGACAACGTGAAGGACTTGACCGACATTCCGGATAACGTCAAGAACAACATCGAAATCATGCCGGTCCGCTGGATCGACAAGGTGTTGGAGCTGGCGCTGGAACGCATGCCGGAAGCCCTGCCCGACGAGGAGCCGAAAGTGCCCGTCGCCGAAACCGCAGAACGTGGCGCGAACGAGGTCGTGAAACATTGATGACCGGCGTGCCGTGCCGGCGCGGTAGCATCGCGCTGGCACGGCACGCGCCTGCCGATGAGGGCGGGCGCCGTTGGTCCCGTCGACACGACGAGAAATCCGCGAAGCGATTCGCGGATTTTTTTTGTCCGCGAAATTCCGCTTCCACCGAAATCGCGATGGCGCATGCGAACGCCCCGGCCTTTTGCTTAGGACCGGTGGGGCGCTCGTGAGGAAACTTCAGTATTGCCGATGCGATCCTCGGTAGATTACGGAAGTGCCGGAAGCGCGGTCCTGACGACAGGCGGCGGTTCCGCCGGATTCTTCCGATACCGTGGGCAAGGAGAGCGTGGATGAACAAGACGGATCTGATCGAGCATGTGTCGCAGACGGCGGCCATTTCGAAAGTCAAGGCGAAACGGGCGATCGATGCGACGATGGAGCGGATCAAGGATGCGGTCAAGCGGGGAGAAAGCGTGACGCTCGTCGGCTTCGGTACCTTCGATCTCGGCGGGCGCCGCACGCGCGTCGGACGCAACCCCCGCACCGGGGCGGCGCTGACGATCGAGGCGGCGCGGGTGCCGAAGTTTCGCCCTGGCAAAGCCTTCAAGAATGATGTAAAGTAGCGCTCTGTCGCCGCAGCAGGGCGGACGCGGAACGGGTGCTTAGCTCAGTTGGTAGAGCGGCGCCCTTACAAGGCGTAGGTCGGCGGTTCGAGCCCGTCAGCACCCACCACCGTTGCGCAAATTCACCGCCGCCTCGTAATCGAGGAGACGGTTCTCCAGAACCCGCGGGGCATCGTTGCCTCCCGGGTTTTGTTTTTTCATCTGCCTGAATTTCCCCGCCTCGCGAATCCTGGCGCCTGATACCGGTCCGGACGCGCCGTTCAAGCGCCACGTGAGGTAAGATCGGGCGTTTCGATTTTCCGGTCGGTAAGCATGTTAGATTTCATCCGCAGCCATCGACGCCTGATGATGATCATTCTGGCGTTGTTCGTCGTGCCCGGCCTCGGGCTCGTCGGCATCCAGGGTTTCCGTGGCATGTTCGACAATAGCGGCAATGCCGCGAAAGTGGGCAGTGACGTGATTACCCGCCAGCAGTTCGACGCCGCGTTGCGCGATCAGACCGATCGCGCCCGGCAGATGCTCGGGCAGTCGTACGATCCCAAGACGTTCGACACACCGGCGATGCGGCAGTCGGTGCTCGACGGCATGATCCAGCAGCGGGTGGTGGGGCAGGAAACGCGCCGCCTGAATCTGACGGCCAGCGACGAGGCGGTGCGTAACGCGATCATGGCGATTCCCGCGATCGCCGCACTCAAACGGCCGGACGGCTCCTTCGATGCCGCGACCTATCAGCAACTCCTCGCCGCGCAAGGCATGACCGGACCGCAACTCGACGCGAGCGAGCGCTTCCAGCTGGCCAGCACGCAGATCACGCAGAATATCGGCCAAAGCGCCTTGCTGCCGCATGCGCTGGCGCAGCGGCTGGCCGCGCTGATCGGCCAGCAGCGCGATGTCCAGGGCCTGGTGCTGCGCGCGGCCGATTATCGCGTTCGCGTGCAGCCGAGCGAGGCGGAGATCAAGCGCTACTACGACGATCACCATGCCGAATTCACCACGCCGGAAAGCGCCACGATCCAGTACGTGGTGCTCAGCAGCGCATCGCTGGCGCAATCGGTGAAGCCGAGCGAGGCGGACGTCGCCAAGTACTACCAGGACCATCTGAGCCAGTATCGTACCGCGGGCGAAGTGCGCGCGAGCCACATCCTGATCACGGTGGACAAGAACGCGAGCGCCGCGCAGCGCGCCGCCGCGAAGGCGAAAGCGAACGACATCCTCAAGCAGGTCACCGCCCACCCGGACCAGTTCGCCGCGCTCGCCAAAAGCGATTCGCAGGACCCCGGCTCGGCCGCCAAAGGCGGCGACCTCGGCTATTTCGGCCGCGGGATGATGCTCAAGCCTTTCGAGGATGCGGCGTTCAGCCTGCAGAAGGGACAGATCAGCCCGCTGGTCGAGACGGATTTCGGGTATCACATCATCGAGGTCACCGACGTCAAGCCGCCCGTGACGCGCGCGCTCGCCGACGTGCACGACGATATCGTCCACGCGTTGCAGAACGACGCTGCGGCGAAACGCTACGCGGACGATATCGACGGGTTTTCGAATACCGTCTACGAACAGGCGGACAGCCTGCAACCGGCTGCCGACAAGTTCGGCCTGACGATCCAGACGGCCAGCGTCACCCGGTCGCCGAATCCGGCGGCGCAGGCGGGCGATCCCGCGAATAATGCGAAGGTGCTGGCGGCCGTGTTCGGCGACGATGTGCTGAAGAACAAGCACAACACAGCCGCGATCGATATCGGCAACAAGACGCAGGTCGCGGCGCGGGTAATGCAGTACAAGCCCGTCGCCTTGCCGCCGCTGGAGCAGGTGCGCGAAGCCGTGCGCAACAAGCTCGTCGACGCGCAGGCGGCGGAACTGGCCCGCAAGGATGGCACGGCGCGGTTGCAGGCCTTCGAGAAGTCGCCAGCCGACCCGGCCGCGCTGACCGGGTTCTCGCCGGTCGCCAAGGTCACGCGGTCCGACGCGCAGGGCGTGCCGGCGGCGGCGATGGGACCCATCTTCAAGGCCAGCGCGGCGAAACTGCCGGCGTTCGTCGGCATCGATCTACCCGACGGCGGCGGTTACGCGATCTATCGCATCAATCAGGTCACGGCGGGCGCGCCGGTGGATGCCGCCCACATGGGCGCGATCGAGCAGCAACTCGCGCAGATCAGCGCCCAGGGCGAGGTATCGGCCTATCTCGCGGCGTTGCGCAAGCGTACCAAGGTAAAGATCTACTCGCTCGACAGCGCGCCGGCCGAGAACACCGAGCCGTGATGCGCGCCGGCGCGATGCGCTACCGCATCGCGCCGGCGGATGTGCTTCCCAGATGACAAAACCCCGTGGAAAGCGAGCTTCCCACGGGGTTTTTGCCATCTGAAAGGCTCGCGCCTGGCGAGAGGCGCCGCTGCTTACAGGCAGGCGTTGATGTCGCTTGCCGCTGCCGGATCCGGCGCACCGCCGCCTTCCGAACGCAGGCCGACCCACGTGCCTTCGCCCTGCATGGCCGGGCGAACGATCGCCGCGCTGCCGCCCGGGCGCTGCCCCGGCATCAGGACGTCGACACCGCGGTCGTTCGCGATCGTCGTCTGCGAGACGACCGGCTGCTGCGTCTTGTCCGCCCAGGCGGAGGCGATGCACTGCGCGACTTCCTTCGGTGCCTTCGCGCTCTTGCCAACCGAAGCGAAGTGTTCGGTGGGTTGCGCGGCGCACGCCGAGAATGCGACCGACAGGGCGATCAGCGGTAAATATTTCACGTTGGTATCTCCTTTTCTACGCCTCGCGCACGAGGATGACGAAACATGGCAATGTCCGGCGGGCCGATCATCGCCGTCGCCCGGCTCGCAGCATTTACCGACTGCCGGGCGGCTTCGCTTGGATTAAAGCCTGGAGCCGTTTCCAGACGTTATCGAGCAACACCGGTTGTGCCTGCGGCAGAGGATGTATCTGGTCCGCCTGGAACAACTCGGGTTTGTCGGCGATCCCTTCAAGCAAGAAAGGTACCAGTGTGAGATGGTAGTGGTCCGCGAGATCGGTGTAAAGGGAGGCGAAGGCGTGGGTGTAGGCCTGTCCGTAATTCGGGGGGATCTGCATGCCGACCAGCACGACGCGGGCACCGGCCGCCTGCGACAGCGTGATGATAGACGCGAGGTTCTGGCGTGTGGTGGCGAGCGGGAGGCCGCGCAGTGCATCGTTGCCGCCGAGTTCGACGATGACGATCGCCGGATGCAGGCGTGCGAGCACGGCGGGCAGGCGGCTCAGCCCGCCACTGGTGGTGTCGCCGCTGATGCTGGCGTTGCTGACGCTATAATGGGGCGAGGTCTGCGCGAGGCGCCGTTGCAGCAGGGTCACCCAGCCCGTGTCCGGCGGCAGCCCATAGCCGGCGGACAGGCTGTCGCCCAGCACGACCAGGGTGGGCTGGACGGCCGGCGGGCGCGGCGGGCCGGTCCGGGTGGAAAGGGCACTGCCCGCGGCTGCCGGGTGCGGCGCGGCGGTACCGGTGGCGCGTGCCGCCGGCGTCAAGCCGCATGCCGCGCTCACCAGCATGGCCGCGAGGAATGCGTAGCGGCGCGCCGGCGCGTCATGCCCGCGCCGGCGTCGTGCCGAAGCGTCGCCTTCGGCTGGCGAAATTTTTTCAGCGCGGGCGCGGGACGCCCGTCCGACGTTCTTCTTCAGAAGCGAGTGCATGCAGATCAAGGCAGATCCAATCATTGAAGTGAAGGGCGTCGGCAAACGCGTCAGCGACGCGACCGGCGAACTGCGCATCCTCGACGGCATCGAATTCGACGTCGCCGCGGGGGAGTCGCTGGCGATCGTGGGCGAATCCGGTTCCGGAAAATCGACGTTGCTGGGTCTGCTTGCGGGACTCGATTCCGCCAGCAGCGGCACGATTCGCCTGCTGGGCGAAGATCTGGGCAAGCTGAACGAGGATCAACGCGCCGCCCTGCGCAGCCGCGGCGTGGGCTTCGTGTTCCAGTCCTTTCAATTGATGCCGCATCTCACCGCCTTGGAAAACGTCATGCTGCCGCTCGAACTGCGCGGCGAGTCGCGGATGTCGGACGGCCCGCATGCGCCGGAAGACGCCGTGACGCGCGCGACGCGGTTGCTGGACGCCGTCGGCCTGGCCGCGCGCACCCGACATTATCCGCGGGTATTGTCGGGCGGCGAGCAGCAGCGCGTGGCGCTGGCCCGCGCCTTCGTCACCCGTCCCGCGATTCTGTTCGCCGACGAGCCGACCGGCAGTCTGGACGCCGCCACCGGCCAGTCGGTCATCCAGTTGATGTTCGAGATGAACCGGGCGCAGGGCGCGACACTGATCCTGGTCACCCACGATCTCGAACTGGCGCGCCGCTGCGACCGGACCCTGCGGATCGAGGCGGGGCGCCTGCGGTTCTAGACGGACGCCGCGATGTCCGCGGCGTCCGTGGCCGCCATTGCGCGCCGGTTGGTGCGTTACCGGGCGGGCGGTGTCGACGGCGCAAGCAGCGCGCGTGCACGCGCGATCAGCGCGGCGGTCGACGAGTCGTGCTTTCCGGCGGCGTCGCTGCCGGCCGCAGCCTCGAGGTCGGCCTCGACGACCTTTCCCAGCACCTTGCCCAGCTCGACGCCGTACTGATCGAAGGGGTTGATGTTCCAGATGGCGGCCTGCACGAGCACCTTTTGCTCATACAGCGCGATCAACGCGCCGAGCGCGGCCGGCGTCAGTGCATCGAGCAGGATCGTCGTGCTCGGGCGGTTGCCGGGGAAGCTCAGATGCGGGGCGAGATCCTCCTTGCCGGGGCCGGCGACCTTGCGCGCCTCCTCGAGGGTGCGGCCGAGCATCAGGGCTTCGCTCTGTGCGAAGCAATTGGCGAGCAGCTTTGCATGGTGGCCGACGAGGCGGTGCTCCGGCGTCAGGACCGCGATGAAATCGATCGGGATCAGCGTCGGGCCCTGATGGAGCATCTGGAAAAACGCATGCTGGCCATTGGTGCCCGGTTCCCCCCAGATGATCGCCGCCGTGGCCTCGCTGACCGGCTTGCCGTCCAGGCGGGCCGATTTGCCGTTGCTTTCCATCTCCAGTTGCTGGAGGTAGGACGGCAGATAGTGCAGCGCTTCCGAATACGGCGCGACCAGCACGCTTTGCGAGGCGAAGATGTCGCGGTACCAGATCCCCAGCAGCGCCATCAGGACCGGCAGATTCGTTTCCAGAGGCGCGTCGCGGAAATGATCGTCCATGCCGGCGGCGCCGGCGAGCAGCGCGTCGAAATTCTCCGGACCGACCGACAGCATGATCGACAGGCCGACCGCGCTCCACAGCGAGTAGCGTCCGCCCACCCAATCCCACATCTCGAAGACATTGTCCTTCGCGATGCCGAAGCGCACCACTTCTTCGGGGTTCGCGGAGACGCCGACGAAATGCCGGTGCAGTTCCTCTTCCGGGCAGCCGGAATGCACGATCCAGTCGCGCAGCGAGCGCGCGTTGGTCATCGTTTCGAGCGTCGTGAACGTTTTCGAGACGATGATCGCGAGCGTGGTTTCCGCGTCGATCTTCTCCAGCACGCGGCTCAGATCGGCGCCGTCGACATTCGAGACGAAATGGGTCGAGATCTGCGGGTCGGCCAGATGATGCAGCGCATGGCAGACCATCTTCGGGCCCAGATCGGAACCGCCGATGCCGATGTTCACGATATGCCGGATCGGCTTGCCGCTGTAGCCGCGCCACTTGCCTTCCCGCACCTGATTCGCGAACGCGGTCATCTTGGCGCGCTCGGCGGCGATCTGTTGATGATGCGGCGCACTCGGATCAAGCGAGCGCAGCGCGGTATGCAGCGCCGCGCGGCCTTCGGTCGGGTTGACGATGTCGCCGGCGAAAACGGCATCGCGGCGTGCTTCCACGCCCGCGTCGCGCGCGAGTTGCGTCAGCAGGCCGAGCGTTTCCCCGGTCACGCGGTTTTTCGAGAAGTCGATCGTCAAGCCGCCGCCGCCGAGCGTGAAACGTTCCGCGCGGGTGGGTGCTGGATCGTTGGCCGGTGCGAACCAGTCGCGCAGGCGTTCGTCGCGGATCTGTTCGTAGTGCGCGCGAAGCGCCGACCAGGAGGGAAGCGTCTCTTGTGTCATAGCCGTCTCTGTCTGTGGAGTCGATGAGTATAAACGGCGCCGCGCCGGGCGCCGTGCTGTCGTGTCAATCCTTCATTCTTCCGCTTGCGTCTCCGGCATCGTGGACGTGCCGGCACGCCGCGCGAGCAGTCGGTTCAGCAAGGCGCGCATCGCCGGCGCCAGTTCGCCTGCAGTGAGGCCGGCAGGCCCCACGCCGGCGATGGCGAGTTCCTCGGCTGCCCGCCCGTGTATCCAGGTGGCGGCGAGCGCGGCGTCGAACGGCGCGAGGTGCTGTGCCAGGAACGCGCCGATCACGCCGCTGAGGACATCGCCCGTGCCGCCGGTCGCCAGCCCGCTGTTGCCCGTGGGATTGATCGCGAACCGGCCATCGGGCGCCGCGATGAGCGTGCCGGAGCCTTTGAGGACGACCGTGCACGCGTAGGTACGCACCAGCCGGGTGATGGCGTCGATACGGTCCGCTTCGATGTCCCGCGTCGTGACTCCCAGCAGCCGCGCGGCCTCGCCGGGGTGGGGCGTCAGCACCAGATGCCGGCCTTGCGCCCGCACGCGTGCGGCGAGATCGGGGTCCGCGGCGATCAGGTTCAGCGCGTCGGCATCGATGATCGTGGGTAGCGCCAGCGCCAGTACGTCGCGCAATACCTGGGCCGCGTGCGCGCTTTTGCCCAGGCCGGGCCCGATCGTCAACCCGTCCATCGTGTCGAGGGCGATCGCATCCACCTGACGCATCATGATTTCGGGATGCGGCGGATCGTAGGCCGGTCCGCCCTGACCGATCAACGCGGCGTGCACGCGGCCGGCGCCGCAGTACAGCGCGGCGCGCGCCGACAGGATCGCGGCGCCGCACGTGCCGGTGTCGCCGCCGATGATCGCGACGCTGCCGAACGTGCCCTTGTTCGACGAGGCCTTGCGCCGGGGAAAAGCCGCGGCGAAGCCGTCGGGGGCGTTGAGCGCGAGAGCCGCGGGCAACGCCGCGGGGTGTCCGGTTTCGTCTTCGTCGCGCGGGGGGAGTCCCTCAGGTTCTGCCTCATGTCGTGCCGTGGGGGCCGCATCGCTGGCGGTGCTGTCGCCCGCAGCGTGGTGCACGCCGCCGTCGGCAGCGGTCGCATGCCGCAGGGTCGCGATCCGCGCGTCGTCCACGCCGAGTCGGGCAAGCGCGACGTGGCCTGCGAGATCGCGGCCAACGCCCGTGAACAGCCCGGGTTTCGCGGCGAGAAAGGTCAGCGTATGGCTGACCTCGACCGCCAGTTCGCCGCCGACGATCGTGCCGGTATCGGCATCGAGGCCGCTGGGAATATCGAGCGCGAGGACACGGGCGCCAGCGGCCGTGCGCGCGCTCAGAGTGCGCGCGAGCGAGGCGAACGGCTCGCCCAGCGCGCGGCTCAGACCGATGCCGAACAAACCATCGACCAGCCAGGCCGCCGCGGCGCACTGCGCCGGTGTCGGCGCGAGTGTTTGCAGTGGCACGCCCGCCGCACGGGCGCGTTCCAGCGCCCAGCGGCCTACCGGCCCGGTCGGCTCGCTCGGCAGGCAGACACGCGCATCGGCGCCCTGGCGGCGCAGGCTGGCCGCGGCGCACAGCGCATCGCCGCCGTTGTTTCCGGGGCCGGCAAAGAGCCAGATCGACGGCCCGGGCGCCGCGGCGGGGGACAACTGCGCGAGGAGCCAGGCGGCGGTCGCTTCGCCGGCGCGCAGCATCAGCGCATGTGGGCCGACGGTTGCGGCCGATGCCGCTTCGAGCGCGCGCAGGAGTGCGGTGCGTTCGAGCGACAGCGCCCGATCGTGGGTGTCGATCACGGCGATCGCGTCCGGTGCGATGTCGGCGGGTTCGGCGTCGGCAACGAGACGGGCGGTGCCAGAGGGGCGTAGAGACGACATGACGGCTTCCAATGAGGCAGGGATATGTTTCAACATACAACGCCTCGCGGCTTCGTGCAGCCGCACGCCGGGTTTTAAAAATATGCAACTAACAGGCATAGCTTGACCACCATAGCCATTCGGACAATCCCGCCTCCAGCCCAAGGCACTACGCGCGGCATGGCCGCACCGGCGGCGTCTAAAGGAAGCGGCCCGGCTGCATGGCTCGCGCCTGTTCGTCCGGCGCCTCGCCCCGCATCTGGTGCATGAGCCATTGCGCCGCGCCGAACGCCAGCCCCCAGCCGCGGTGGTTGCCCGCGAGCATGATGAAGACGCGATCCTCTCCGGCGTCCGTGCGGCGGCCGCGCGCGGTGGGGAGCGGGCCGACCAGCGCTTGTCCATCGGCGCCCAGCACGTGTTCGCACACGCTGGGCGCCGCGCTCAGTCGCACCACGCCGGCCACGCGATGCTCGGCGCAATCGTGCAGCAGTTCGGCGAGGCCCTCGGCCTGCCGGACCGAGAGTGTTTCGCCGCCGCGCCGGGCCAGCGCGGCGCCCACGCGCAGACGTTGCTCGAAGCGGACGATGCCGACCCCGCGCTCCGCGTCGACGAGCATCCGGCGCGGCGCGTTTTCCTCGCGCAGGATCGTGCCGGTCAGCGAGCGCGTGGCGACGTGCACGGTCGGCAGGGACAGCCCCAGGCCGGCGAGCAGCGTCGTCGTGCCGGTGCCGGCGGCGATTACCACGCGCCGCGCGTAAAGACGTTCGATGCCGTTGCTGCCGTTGCTGTCACGCCGGGCATCGCGCGGGCCTGTGTGGGACGGGGTGGCGGCCGGTAACGGGCTGGCGAAACCGATGGCGTGGACGCCGGCGAAGGCGCCGGCGGCATCGGTCGCGGCACGTGTGTCCACCCCGACCCGGCCGGCTTCGGGGTGGATCGCCACGGCCTGTCGCATCGTGTGGAAGGCGACGCCGCGTGACGCGAGCGAGGTTTTCAATTGCTTGGCCGCCAGCGCGCAATTGCCGGACAGCATGTCGTCGAAGGCCACGGCGCCCGCCAGTTCCTCGGTATGCGCGAGCGACGGCTCGGTTGCGCGGCACGCTCCCGCATCGAGCGTGCGCGATGGGAGGCCCGCCTCGCGCAACGCGGCGGCGAGCGTGCCGGCGCGTTCGAGCATGGCCTGCGTGCGAAACAGGTAGAGGCCGCCGTCGCGCGCTTCGAATTCGAGCGCGTGCGTTGTCGCAGCCGCGGTGAGCGCCCCGCGTGAAGCGCGGGAAAGCGCCGCGAGCGTTTGCCAGGCCGCGAGGCCCGCATCGTCCGCCTGCCGTTGGTGGGCCTTGCGGCGCCAGGGCAGGCCGCCGGCCTCCGGCATGCGTGGACCCGGACCGAACCAGGGATCGAACGGTGCGGGCAGCACGAGGCCGCCGTGCGCGAAAGACGCGCCCTGCGCGACGGTCGCATGCTGTTCGACGACGGCGACGGACCAGCCGGCGTTCGCCGCGGCCGTCGCGATGGCGACACCGCTGATGCCCGCGCCAATCACGATGAGGTCCAGCTGCTCCATGGGCGATACGGTCCAGACGATGAGGGAAGGCGCGCCATCATAGCGTTAAAGTCGGGAAACCGGAACGCTGGCGCCGCGTGGGCTTCGCTGCGCGGTATAATCTCGACCTCCTTTCGCACCATGCCGCGCTCCCGCGCGGTGCATCCATACCGCCCAATGGCCCACTTCTCGTGCTTTCCCGGCGCTTCGGCTCTCTCCGACTTTCGTAAGGCCCGGCTGCTCGCCACGCTCAAGGCCATCGACCCGCACATCGTCGACGTCGATGCCATCCATCTGCATTTCGTGAACAGCGACGCCGCGCTCGGCGTGGCGCAGTCCGGCGTGCTCGAGGCCCTGTTGCGCTATGGCGATCCCGCGCCCGAGCGGGTGAGCCGGCATCCCGAGACGTTCCTGGTGGTACCGCGTTTCGGCACCGTCTCGCCCTGGGCGAGCAAGGCGACGGACATCGCGCACAACTGCGGCCTGACGGCGGTGCGCCGCATCGAGCGCGGCGTCGAGTTCTCGCTGACGTTGAAATCGTCGCTGCTGGGCGGCCAGCGCCGGCTGGACGCGGCGGCGCGCGAGGCGGTGGCGAACGCGCTGCACGATCGCATGACCGAGTCGATCGCGGGCGATCGCGAGCAGGCCTACCAATTGTTCGAGGCGCTGCCGTCGGCGCCGCTGGAGCGAGTCGACCTGCTGGGTGCCGGACGCGGCGCGCTGGTCGAGGCCAATGGCGCGCTGGGGCTGGCGCTGGCGGACGACGAGATCGATTATCTGGTCGATGCCTTCCAGGGTCTGGGGCGCAATCCGAGCGACGTCGAACTGATGATGTTCGCGCAGGCGAACAGCGAGCATTGCCGCCACAAGATTTTCAACGCGAGCTGGACGATCGACGGCGAGGCGCAGGACCTGTCGCTGTTCCAGATGATCCGCAATACGCACAAGCTGCATCCGCAGGGCACCATTGTCGCGTATTCGGACAATGCCGCAGTGATGGCGGGCGGACGCATCGAGCGCTGGTATCCGCGCGGCGCCGAGCATGTCTACGCCGCAAGCGAGGAGCTCACGCATACCTTGATGAAGGTCGAGACGCACAATCACCCGACGGCGATCTCGCCGTTTCCGGGCGCATCGACCGGCGCCGGCGGCGAGATTCGCGACGAAGGCGCGACCGGGCGCGGCGCGCGTCCGAAAGCGGGCATGAGCGGGTTCTCGGTGTCGAACCTGCGCCTGCCGGACGCGGTGCGAAGCTGGGAGCGCGCGGACGACGCCGCACGGCCGTTGAGCGAACGCGCGGACGTGCCGCTGAGCGCTGCCGCGGCGGCCGGTACCCGTGGCGATGCCGCCGGCGAGGTCGCACCGCCAGCCGGTTATGGCCGGCCGGAACGCATCGCCTCGCCGTTGCAGATCATGACCGACGGTCCGCTGGGCGGCGCGGCGTTCAACAATGAATTCGGCCGGCCGAACCTCGCCGGCTACTTCCGCGTCTACGAGCAGAACGTCGGCGGCGTGGTGCGCGGCTATCACAAGCCGGTGATGATCGCGGGCGGGATCGGCAATATCGCCGACCAGCACACGCACAAAAACGCGTTGCCCGCCGGCACCCTGCTGGTCCAGATCGGCGGCCCGGGCATGCGCATCGGCATGGGCGGCGGCGCAGCCAGTTCGATGGCGACCGGCACGAACACCGCCGCGCTCGATTTCGACTCGGTGCAGCGGGGCAATCCCGAGATCCAGCGCCGCGCGCAGGAGGTCATCAACGCCTGCTGGCAACTCGGCGATGCCAATCCGATCCTGAGCATCCACGACGTGGGCGCGGGCGGTCTGTCGAATGCATTTCCGGAACTCGTCGAGGGGGCGAACCAGGGCGCGTGTTTCATGATCGACCGCATCGCGCTCGAGGAAACCGGCATGTCGCCGCGCGAGATCTGGAGCAACGAGGCGCAGGAGCGTTACGTGCTCGCGATCGCCCCGGAAAGCGCCACGCAGTTCGAGGCGATCTGCCGGCGCGAGCGCTGCCCGGCGTCCTTCGTCGGCGTGGCGACGGACGCACAGGTGCTGATGCTGGCGGAGGCGGAGCGCTTCGTCGCGGCGGATGCGGCGGCGCGCTCGGGCGTTGCCGGCCAGGCAGCGGCAGCGGCCGCCACCGATGGCGCCTCCGTGCGGGCGCGCGACGCCGACACCTCGGCGTTCGCGGTCGACATGCCGATGGACGTGCTGTTCGGCAAGGCGCCGCGGCTGCATCGCGACGTGGCGCGCCTGCCGGTCGCGCATCCGGCGCTGGCGCTCGACGACGTGACGCTGGACGCCGCCGCCTCGGCGGTGATCGCGCATCCGACGGTCGCCTGCAAGGGCTTCCTGATCACGATCGGCGACCGCACGGTGGGCGGCATGACGGTGCGCGACCAGATGGTCGGGCCCTGGCAGGTGCCGGTGGCCGACTGCGCCGTGACGACGATGGACTACCGCGGCTATCGCGGCGAGGCGATGACGATCGCCGAGCGCGCGCCGCTCGCGGTGATCGACGCGCCGGCATCCGGACGCATGGCGATCGGCGAGGCGATCCTGAACATCGCCGCCGCGCCCATCGCGGCGTTGTCCACCATCAAGCTGTCCGCGAACTGGATGGCCGCCTGCGGCACGCCGGGCGAGGACGCGGCGCTGTTCGACACGGTGCGCGCCGTCGGCATGGAGCTGTGCCCGGCGCTGGGTCTGGCGATTCCGGTCGGCAAGGATTCGCTGTCGATGCGCACGCAGTGGCGCGACGAAGAAGGCAGGAAGGAAGTCGTGGCGCCGGTGACGTTGATCGTCTCCGCCTTCGCGGCGCTCGAGGATGTGCGGGGCCATCTGACGCCGCAATTGCGCCGCACGGCCGAGGTCGGCGATACGGTGCTGATCGCGATCGATCTGGGTCGCGGCCGCAACCGGATGGCGGGCAGCATCCTCGCCCAGGTCATCCATCAGGTCGGCGATCAGGCGCCGGATCTGGACGACGCGCAGGACCTGAAGCATCTGTTCGACGCGATCCAGCGCCTGAACGCCGCCGGGCAACTGCTCGCCTATCACGACCGCTCCGACGGCGGCCTGTTCGCGGCGGTATGCGAGATGGCGTTCGCTGGGCACGTCGGCGTGTCCCTGAACGTCGACATGCTGACGCTCGACCCGGACCACGAATCCGATTTCGGCGATGCGAAGGACTGGGCGACGCAGACGTCGGGACGCCGCAACGACCGGACCCTGCGCGCTTTGTTCAACGAGGAACTGGGCGCGGTGGTACAGGTGCGCGCCACCGATCGCGACGCCGTTTTTGCGGTGCTGCGGGAGGTCGGCCTGTCCGCGTGCAGCCATGTCATCGGCAAGCCCAACGAGCGCGGCGATATCGAGATCTACCGCGACGCGAAGCGCATCTACACGTCGCCGCGCGTGAAACTGCAACGCGAGTGGACCGACGTCAGCTGGCGCATCGCGCGTCTGCGCGACAATCCGGCCTGCGCCGACGCGGAAGTCGACGCCATCGCCGACGCCGCCGACCCCGGTATTTCGGTGCATCTGAGCTTCGATCCGGCAGAGAACGTCGCCGCGCCGTTCGTCAATACGGGCGCGCGTCCCCGGGTCGCGGTGCTGCGGGAGCAGGGCGTGAACTCGCATCTGGAAATGGCCCATGCGTTCGACCGGGCCGGTTTCGAGACGCGCGATGTGCACATGAGCGACCTGATCGCGGGCCGCGCGACGCTGGCGGACTTTGCCGGCGCGGTCGCGTGCGGTGGTTTCGCGTATGGCGACGTACTGGGCGCGGGGGAGGGCTGGGCGAAGACGATCCGTTTCAACCCGGTGCTGGCCGACATGTTCGCCGCGTTCTTTGGGCGTGCGGATACGTTCGCGCTGGGCGTATGCAACGGCTGCCAGATGATGTCGAGCCTGGCGTCGATGATTCCCGGGGCCCAGGCCTGGCCGAATTTCACACGCAACAAGTCCGAACAGTTCGAGGCCCGCTTCGCGACGGTCGAGGTGCTGGCGTCGCCGTCGATCTTCCTCGACGGCATGGCCGGTTCGCGGATCCCGGTGGCGGTCTCGCATGGCGAGGGCTTCGCCGATTTCTCGAAGCAGGGCGACGCGGGGCAGGTGCTCGCGGGGTTGCGTTATGTCGACAATCACGGGCAGGCGACGGAACGCTATCCGCTGAACCCGAACGGCTCGCCAGGGGGGCTGACATCGGTGACCACGGCGGACGGGCGTTTCACGGTGATCATGCCGCACCCCGAGCGCGTCGCGCGCGCCGTGACGATGAGCTGGCATCCGCCGCAGTGGGAAGGCGACAGCCCCTGGATGCGCCTGTTCCAGAATGCCCGCCGCTGGGTGGGTTGAGGCGCTGACGGCATGCGCGCCGGTCTGGCGCGCGTGACGCCATGCAAAAAGGGACTTCGATCGAAGTCCCTTTTTGCATGAAGCGCGAAGCGCCGGCTGACTGGCCCGGCGCGCGCATCCGACCTGCGCGTGCGCCGTCCCGCTACCGTCTTACTGAATCTTCGCCTGGGCGCGCAGTTTCGCCTCGAACTGCTCGATCACCGCTTTCTGACGCTGCTGCGCCAGCTGCGCCTTGACCGCATCGAACGGTGGCGGCGGAGTCTGTCGTACGTCGTCGAGGCGGATGATATGCCAGCCGAACTGCGTGTGCACCGGCGTATCGGTGATTTCGCCTTTTTTCAGCTGCGTCGCGGCCGCGCCGAACTCCGGCACGTAGGCGCGGGGATTCGCCCAATCCAGATCCCCGCCGTTCTTCGCCGAGCCGGTATCCTTCGAGTACTGTTTCGCCAGCGCATCGAAATCGCCGCCCGCCTTGATCTTCGCGATCAAGTCCTTCGCCTGCTGTTCGTTGTCGACGAGAATATGGTGCAGATGCACTTCCTTGTCGCCGACCTGCTGGACGGCCCGCTGGTATTCGCCCTGCAATTCGGCATCCGTGATCGGGTGCGATTGCAGGTATTTCTCCAGCATGGCCCGGATCGCGACCGCCTGCGATGCCATCACCATCTGCTGCTTGACGTCCGGATCGTTGGTGACGCCTTCGCGCACGGCTTCCTGCATCAGCACTTCGCGGTTGATCAATTCCTCGCGCGCGGCCTGGCGCAGTTGCGCCGGATCGGCCTGGCCCTGTTGCGGCGGCACTGTCTTCAGCAGCGCGTCGGCACGGGCCGACGGAATCGGCGTGCCGTTGACGATGGCGACATTCTGCGCGAAAACGGGCGCGCAAACGAGCAGCGCGGCACCGGCGAGGCCGGCCCGGATCCGGGCCTGGCGGGTCTTCCTGAGAATCATCTGGCGGTCCTGGTTGCGAATTCTTCCGGCGTATGGGCGATGATCGCCAACGCATGAATGCCGTTGCGCATCGCGTCGGCGAGCGCATCATACACCAGCCGGTGGCGGGCGACCCGGCTATGGCCGGCGAACGCCGCCGACACGATCAGCAGATTGAAATGACTGCCCTCGGCCGCGCCGGCATGACCGGCATGACGGGCGCTGTCGTCCTCGACGGTGATCGCCGTCGGGCTCAGGACGGCGCGCAGGCGCGCCTCGATCCAGGGCCCGAGTGCGCCGCCGCGCGGCACGGTGCCGGCCGCGTCGTGCGTCGTCTTGTTCATCGCGTCAGTCATGTTTGAGATACCGGTTCAGCCAGAGACTCTGCGCAATCACGAACAGCACCATCAGCGCGGTGCCGCCGAACAGCTTGAAATTCACCCAAACGTCCGTCGTGAAGTGGAACGCGATGATCAGGTTCAGCACGCCCAGGACCGCGAAGAAGATCGCCCAGGCGATGTTCAGCTGACGCCATGCATGCGGTGGCAGTGTCATCTGCTTGCCCATCATCTTCTCGATCGGGTTCTTGCCGAGCAGATGCGCGATCAGCAGCCCGACGGCGAATGCCCAGTACAGGACGGTCGGCTTCCACTTGATGAAGGTCTCGTTGTGCAGGATCAGCGTGGCGCCGCCGAACACCACGACGATCGCGAAACTGACCCAGAGCATCGGGTCGACGCGGCGGTGGCGGTAGGCGGTCCAGGCGATCTGCACGACGCTGGCCGCGATCGTCACGGCCGTGGCCGCGAAAATGCCCCAGAACTTGAACGCGACGAAAAACAGGATGACCGGAAAGAGATCGAAGAGGAATTTCATTCGCTATGGGCGGCGGGTGCGTGCTGCGGGTTTAGGTTCCGGGTTCGAATTGTAACGCAGCCGAGTTGATGCAGTAGCGTTGACCGGTGGGCGCCGGACCGTCCTCGAACAGATGGCCCAGATGCGCATGGCAGACCTTGCACTGCACTTCGATGCGCAACATGCCATGCGAACGGTCGGTCTTCTCGGCGATGACTTCGCCGTTGATCGGTTTGAAATAACTCGGCCAGCCGCAACCGGCATCGAACTTGGTCGCGGATTCGAACAGCGCGGCGCCGCAGCACACGCAGTTGTACACCCCGGTTTCGGTGTGGTCCCAGTATTTGCCGGTGAACGGCCGTTCGGTCGCCGCGTGTCGCGTGACCTGATATTCGATGTCGCTCAATTGCTCGCGCCAGGCGGCATCGGGTTTTTCGACGTGGGCGGGCGGTGTCGCGGCAGGGGTTTGGGGGGCGTGATCGGTCATGCAGGTGACTCCTTGTGGGTCCACGTCCGGTGAACCGTTGGAAGAAACGGGGTATCCGCCTTTCCGCGACGGCGAAAAGCGCGGGCCCCTGAAAGTGCCAGGCGCCGTCTAGGACGAACAGCTCACCTCGAGCGACGTCGCCCAGTCCGGCGGCAGTGCCGCATAGGCCGCGTTTTCGGGCTGCTCGTCGAAGGGACGGCGCAATACCGCGAGCAGGCGGCGGGTTTCGCTGAAATCCTTGTCCCGGGCGGCGCGAATCGCCACTTCGGCGAGGTGGTTGCGCAGTACGAAACGTGGATTGACGCGATGCATCGCCGCGCGCCGGGTCGCGTCGTCGCGCCCTTCGCGCGCCAGACGCGCCCGATAGTCCGTCAGCCACGCGTCGAAACCCGCGCGGTCGAGAAACAGGTCGCGCGCCGCGGCACGGTCCACGCCATCCGCTGCATCGTCCGTTGCGTGGCCCGTCGCGTTGTCCGTCGCGTTGTCCGTCGCGTTGTCCGTCGCGTTGTCCGTATCGATCGCGGTTGCCGCGTCCACCGATATGTTGGCCAGTCTCCGGAAAGTCAAGGTGAAGTCCGCGCGATTCGCATGCATCAATTGCAACAGACGGTCGATCAGCGCGGTGTCGTCCGCGGCCACGGTCGTCAGGCCCAGCTTGGCCCGCATCAAACCGGCGAACTGCTCCGCGTAGCGCGGCTTGAACGGCTCCAGCGCGGCCTTCGTCTGTTCGATCGACGCGCGCGCGGCGTCGCTGTCGGCGTCCGGCTGCGCGTCGCCGGCGCGCGGCGCGGCGATCAGCGGCAAGAGCGCCTGTGCCAGGCAGAACAGGTTCCAATGCGCGACCTGCGGCTGGTTCTGGTACGAATAGCGGCCCTGCTGGTCGGTGTGGTTGCAGATATGCTTGGCGTCGAACCCGTCGAGGAAGCCGAACGGGCCATAGTCGATCGTCAGTCCCAGGATCGACATATTGTCGGTGTTCATCACGCCGTGGCAAAAACCGACCGCCTGCCAGCGGGCGATCAGATCGGCGGTCTTCACGCTGACCGCGCGCAACAGCGCGAGGTAGGGATTCGGCGCGTCGCGCAATTCCGGATAGGCGCGGGCGATCACGTGATCGGCCAGCTGGCGCAGGGCGTCATGTTGCCCGGTCGACCAGAAATGCTCGAAATGACCGAAACGCACCAGGCTGGGTGCGTAGCGCGTGACGATCGCCGCGGTTTCGAGCGTTTCGCGTCGCACCGGCAGGTCCGAGCCGATCACGCATAACGCCCGCGTGGTGGGGATGCCGAGTGCGTCCATAGCCTCCGAACAGAGGAATTCGCGAATCGACGAACGTAGCACTGCCCGCCCGTCGCCCATACGCGAGTAGGGCGTCATGCCGCTGCCCTTGAGTTGCACCTCGAGACGGCGGCCGTCGGGCGCGGTGAGTTCGCCCAGCGACACCGCCCGGCCGTCGCCCAGTTGCCCGGCCCAGTTGCCGAATTGATGACCGGAATACACGCTGGCGAAGGGCAGGTCCACCGTGCCGTCGGCCGCGGGCGGTGCACCGGCTCCGGCGAAACGCTGCACGAAAGCAGGATCGCTCGCGGCATCGGGGGCGAAGCCGCAGTCCCGCAGTGCATCTTCCGAGGCGCAGACGAGATAGGGGTCCGGGAGCGCCTGGGCGGGCAGACGGGTATGAAAGACGCTGCCGAGTTCGGCGAAGCCTCCGGCGAGCCGGGAGGAAATCGGAACCTGCATGTCGGAGGGGTCGGCCCGATCACGTGCCGGGAGCGTCGGAAGGGACATGGTGCGGCCTGGTGGCAAAGCGGAAAACGCCGGGCGCCCCATGCCGGGAAACGCGCCGGATACCTCCGTGCGGCTTTCCCCGCCTGTGGCGCCGGAACACAGGCCCTATTCTAAGGCGGGATGGCGATCGGCGCTGCCGCGCGCCATCCCGGGGCCTTACCAGACGTCCTTCGGCAGGCGCGCGCTCAGGCCCGGCAGGGTGTGGCGGTCGAAGACGGGCGCGCGCACGCCGCATCCCCGCTGCCGCCGGTAGTCCCGCCACGCGCCGCACGCATGCCGGCTCAGCAGCAGAATCGCGACCAGATTGATGATCGCCATGATGCCGGCGCTTGAATCGGCGAGGTCCCAGACCAGCGGCAAGCTCGCGACCGAGCCGAAAATCACCATGCCCAGCAAGCCGACCCGGAACAGGTGCAGGACGATGGGCCGGCCGCAGATGAACTGGATATTGCTCTCCGCGTAGGCATAGTTGCCGATGATCGCCGAGAAAGCGAATAGCGTGACGGTCAGCGCGAACAGCGCGCTGCCCCAGGGTCCGATGTGCACGTTCATGGCCGCGTGCACCAGGGCCGCGCCCTGCATGCCCGCCCCCGGTTCGTAGAGGCCGGACAACAGGATGAGCGACGCGGTTGCCGTGCACACCACCAGGGTGTCGAAGACCACGCCCAGCATTTGCAGCAGACCCTGTTCGGCCGGATGGCGCGCGCTCGCGGTCGCCGCGGCGTTCGGCGCGGAGCCCATCCCGGCCTCGTTGGAGAACAGTCCGCGCTTGATGCCGTTGAGGAGCGCCGACTGGACCGCGACGCCGGCGAGACCGCCGGCCGCCTGGCCGAGGCCGAAAGCGTGATCGACGATCATCCGGAGGACGCCGGGCAGGGCCGCGGCATGCGCGCACATCACGTAGCCGGCCAGTCCCAGATACAGCAGTGCATTGAAGGGCACCAGACGCGCCGCCACGGGCGCGACGCGCCCGATACCGCCGAAGATGACGGCCCCGACCACGGCGGCGAGTCCCACGCCGACCAGCAGCGGCGACCAGCCGAACGCGGTGTGCAGGGTCTCGGCCATCGACTTCGCCTGGACCGCGTTGAACACGAATCCGAAGGCGACGATCAGCGCGACCGAGAACAGCAGGCCGAAGGGCCGCGAACCGAGTCCGAGATGGATGTAGTAGCCCGGCCCGCCGCGAAACCCGTGGGGGCCGGCGCGGATCTTGAAGATTTGTGCAAGCGTCGCTTCGGCGAAGGCCGAGGACATGCTCAGGATGGCCACGACCCACATCCAGAAGATCGCGCCCGGTCCGCCCAGCGTCAGCGCCACCGCCACGCCGATGATATTGCCGGTGCCCACGCGGCTGGCGACGCCGATCGCGAATGCCTGGTAGGGGCTGATGCCCGGCTGGCTTCCGGGGCGCAGCATCAGCCCCAGTGCCGCGCGCATGCCGCGCACCTGGACGCAGCCGGTGCGCAGGGTGAAGAGAGTGCCCGCGCCCACCAGGAGATAAATCAGCAGCTGGTTCCAGAGCGTGGCGTTGATGCCGATGATGATGCGATGCAGGACCTCGTTCATGGAAAACCTGTAGTGTCGGGCAGGGGGCGACGCCGGCCGGGACGGGCGCGGCCGGCGCGCGTGGCGAATGAGACAAGCGGCATATTGTGTCGGTGATTCGACCCGCCGGAACGGCACGATCGGAAAATGAGGCGAGTCTTACGTGCCGCGCATGTGCCGCCCGAGCGTTCTCGGTGCGCAATATTGATGGGATAATGCGGCCAGCGCCGCGGATGAACCGGCGAGCGAACAGGAGAAAGCGATGCTGCATCACATCGTCATGTGGAAGTTGAAGGAGCGGGCCGAGGGGCAGGACAGGATGGCGAACGTCGCGCAGATGCGCCGTCTGCTCGAAGGCTGTAGCGCGGTGGTGCCGGGGATCGGCCGCTTCGAGGTGGGACAGGCGGCGCCCGGCCTGGGTTCGACGTTCGACTTGGTGCTGTACTCGGAGTTCGAGGATGCGGCCGCGCTCGCGGCCTACCAGCACCATCCGCAGCACGAGGCGGTGGTGCCGTTCATCCGCGCGGTGACCGAAACGCGGCAGTGCGTCGATTACGTGCTTTGATGCCGCCGACCCCGCCACCGCCCACGGGCAACGACACGCCCTTTCTCGATGCTCTCGGCGTCGAGGTGATCCGCGCCGACCGGACGGGCAGCGAACTGCGCATGCAACTCGACGAGCGTCATTTCAACCGCTGGGCGGTCGCCCACGGCGGTGTCACGATGACGCTGCTGGATGCCGCGCTCGCGCTTGCCGCCCGGCACGCGGGCGAAGTCGAACGCAGCCTCGTCACGGTGGAGATGACCGTTACTTTCATGCAGCCGGGGCGCGGCGCGCTGCGTGCGCTCGGCCGGCTGCTGCACCGCTCGACGACGATGGCGTTCTGCGAGGGCGAGGTGCTGGATGCGCAGGGTGCGCTGGTCGCGAAGGCACTGGGAACGTTCAAATACCTGCGCCGTTTGCCGGTCGGCCGGGACGTGGCGACCGAGCGGCATTCGTCAGGCTCGTCGGCTTCGTCGGGCCCGCCCGCCGTGCTTCAGGCGGAGAGATCCGGTAGTGCATAGGGGAGGCCGCGAACCGTCAGGCGCGGCCCCGCCACGCTGCCGACGTGCACGCTCGCGTCCGCCAGGAGCGACAGCTTCAATTCCACCAGGCAGTCGACGCCGCCACCCGGCGCGGGCGCGGCATTGACGACATGGCCGCAGGGTTGCAGCGGGTCGCCGGCGTCGAACACTTCGTCGCCCGCTTGCGCGGCCGCGGCGTGGCCCAGCGTCGCGCGGCGCTTGACGGTGCCGCGATACTGGCTGCGCGCGACGATTTCCTGCCCCGGGTAGCATCCCTTGCGGAAGTTGACGCCCCCGATCGCCTCGAAATTGACCATCTGCGGTACGAAGCGGTCCTGCGTCGCCGCGGTGATGCGCGGCTCGCCGCTCTGGACGTCGAGCCAGTCCCAGTGCGCGGCCGACATCGGCGCGAGCGTCTCGTCCAGCGCCGGCCGCAGCGCATCGCACGCCGGGCGCGGCAGCGCCCACAGGAAACGCAGATATCCCGCCGCGTCCGGTAGCCGGATCAGGGTGCCGACGGCGCCCTCGCGGCGCTCTCGCACAGTCTCGGGCACCGTGCCGAAATGCGCGCCCAGCGTGCTCAATAGCGCCGCGGCATCGTCCGTTCGGGCGGTCAGTCCCAGCAGCGCGAGCGTGGGCGTCGCGTCGCCGAGGGCGACTTTCGCCCGCAGCACGAACATCGACAGGCGTTTCTGGATGGCTTCGCGAATGTCGGCCGCCAGCACCAGCCGCACGCGTTCGCTGCCCGCGGGCGCGTCGGGCTGCGCCGCAACGGTCTCGCGCCAATAGAGGAAGGAGGCGATCAGGCGGCCTTTCGGCGAACACAGACCGCCGAGCGCCGCGGCGTCGGGGCCGAGGTGGGCGACCTCGTTCGTCAACTGCTTGTGCAGGAAGTCGGCGGCATCGGGACCGGTGGCGTCGAGGATGCCGAACTGGTCGAGCAGCGCGTACGCGCCACGCGGCGCGATCGCTGCGGCGGTGCTGACGGCGTCGGGCGCGTCGGCGGCAGCGGAAGCCGCGAAAGGGGCAATCGGAGCAAGGCGTGAAGTCATCTGATGGCCGTCAAGGGTGGGCGCGGCGGCGCAGCGTCGGCCTGCCGGGGTCGCGTCGCGTCGAAGCGCGCCGCCGAATGCCTTATTATATTGGGTTCGCCGATCAACGTAGCAAGCTTGCTGGAAGCGCATGTCCGTTTTTACACATCTGTTCAGCCGCGCGCGGCGGGTCGTCGTGGTGCTGGTGGTGCTCGTCCTGGTGCTGGGGGCTGCTGGCGGGGGCATCCTGTACGTCTGGGCCAACCGGCCGATGCCGCTGGCGCAAAAGGAACTGGACGTGACGATCCGTCCGCGCAGTTCGCTGCGCGCGGTCGCCCTGCAGCTGAACCAGGCCGGGGTGCCGGTCAACCGGCTTCTGTTCGAGGTATTGACGCGTTTCGCGCGACTGTCGACCGCGTTGAAATCCGGAAACTATGCGTTCGAAACCGGCATCACGCCGTATGAGCTGTTGTTGAAGGTGGCGCGCGGGGACGTCAACCAGTACGTCGTGACCATCATCGAGGGCTGGGACTTTGCCCGCATGCGTGCCGAGATCGGCCAGAACGGCCATCTGAAGCACGATACGGCGGCCATGAGCGACGCGCAGCTGATGACGGCGATCGGTGCCCCCGGTCTGCTGCCCGAAGGGCGATTCTTCCCCGACACCTACCTGTTTCCCGGCGCGACCAGCGATCTCGACATCTATCGCCGGGCGTATCGCGCCGCGCAGCAGCGGCTCGCCGAATTCTGGCAGGCGCGCTCGCCCACGTTGCCTGCGGCGCTCGCGCAACCGTACGACGTGCTGATTCTCGCGTCCCTGGTGGAAAAGGAAACCGGCAAGTCCGCCGAACGCGCCCGGGTGGCGGCGGTCTTCGTGAACCGTCTGCGGATCGGCATGCCCCTGCAGACCGACCCGAGCGTGGTCTATGGCCTGGGTACGACGTTCTCGGGGCGGCTGCGCAAGAAGGATCTGACGACCGACACGCCGTACAATACCTATCTTCACAACGGCCTGCCGCCGACGCCGATCGCCTTGCCGGGGGCCGCCGCGCTGGAGGCCGCGACGCATCCGGCGGCGTCGCCGTCGCTGTACTTCGTGGCCCGGGGAGACGGCAGCAGCGAGTTCTCCAGCACGCTGACCGACCATAATCGCGCAGTCGATAGATACCAGAGGGGAAAGTAATGCGTGCGCAGGGAAAATTCATCACGTTCGAAGGCATCGACGGCGCGGGCAAGACCACGCATCTCGACGGGTTCCGCGCGCGCCTCGAGGCGCGCCTGCACGCCGAGAACCGTCAGGTGGTGCTGACGCGGGAGCCGGGCGGCACGCCGCTGGGCGAGACGCTGCGGGATGTGCTGCTGCACCAGCCGATGCATCTGGAGACCGAGGCGCTGCTGATGTTCGCCGCGCGGCGCGAACATCTCGCCGCGGTGATCCGGCCGGCGCTGGAACGCGGCGACTGGGTGCTGTGCGATCGCTTTACCGATGCGAGTTTCGCCTATCAGGGAGGCGGCCGGGGGCTGGCCCTGGACAAGCTCGAGGCGCTCGAACGCTGGGTGCAGGGGAGCTTCACCCCGGATCTGACGATTCTGTTCGACGTGCCCGTGGATACCGCGCTGGCGCGCCGTCAGGCCGCGCGCGCGCCCGACCGCTTCGAGCGCGAGTCCGTGGCGTTCTTCGAGCGCACCCGGGGCGAATACCTGCGTCGCGCCGCGCAATCGCCCGAGCGCTTCAGGGTGATCGACGCGAGCCGCGGTATCGACGCGATCCGCCGCGATCTCGAAGTCATCGTGACGCACGCGTAGTGGGCCCGACGACACGCGGGACCGGCAGGAGCGGCGCCGCATCCGGCACGGCGGGGGCACCCGGCACGCTGTCGGCCATGCTACCCGGCGCGGCGTCCGCGCTTTACCCGTGGCAGCAGGCGGCATGGCACGCGCTCGGAGACCTGCGCGCGCGCTGGCCGCACGCCTTGTTGATTCACGGGCAGGCCGGCATCGGCAAGACGCGTTTCGCGCGCCAACTGGCGAAAGCGCTGCTGTGCGAGGGCGCGCAGGCCGATGCGCGGCCTTGCGGCGCATGTCTGGCCTGCCACTGGTTCGAACAGGGCAACCATCCGGACTTGCGTGCCGTGTTCCCGGAAAACCTTGCCCCGGAACCATCGGAGGGCGACGCGAGCGCCGAGGCCACGGAGGGCGATACGGCCGCCAGGACGGCGGGCACGGGTGGCAAGAGCGGCGCGAGCAAGGCACCCAGCAAGGAGATCAAGGTCGAGCAGGTCCGCTCGCTGCTCGAGTTCTGCGGCATCGGTGCGCACCGCAGCGGGCACCGCGTCGTGTTGCTGTATCCGGCCGAGGCGCTGAATGCCGCGTCGTCGAACGCGCTGCTGAAGACGCTCGAGGAACCGCCCGAGGGGGTCGTGTTTCTCATCGTGACCTCGCGCATCGAGCGTCTGCTGCCCACGATCGTCAGCCGGTGCCGGCAATGGCCGTTGGGCACGCCCGCTGCCGCGCCGGCGACCGCGTGGCTGGCGGCACAGGGGGTGAGCGACGCGGCCGCGGCGCTCGCCCAGGCCGGTGGCGCGCCACTCGCGGCGCTCGAGGCCGAGGGCGGCGGCGATGGCGCCCATCGCCAGTTCGTGCTGACGCAGCTTGCCGCGGGCGAACGGTGCGACGCCTTCGCCTGTGGCGAGACCTTGCAGAAAGTCGCCGTGCCGATGGTATTGGGCTGGCTGCAGCGATGGTTGTACGACTTGCTGAGCCTGCGTCTGGCCGGCACCGTCCGCTATTATCCGAATCAGCAGGCGGCGCTCGCGCGGTGCGTCGCCGCGGCCGATACCGTCGGGCTGGCCCGCATGAACCAGGAGCTGGCCCGACAGCGGGCGACCGAGCAGCATCCGCTCAACGCGCGTCTGGTGTGCGAGGCGCTGTTCGTGCGCTATCGCGAACTCTTTTCCGGCGCGAGCCGCTGACGGCACCTGCCATGTCCGGCTCCTTCGCTCTTTCCTCCTTATTTTGAGATTATGGAACATCATTTTCGGGATGCCCGGCAGGAGGATCTGCCGGCGATCGTCGCCATCTACAATTCCACCGTGGCGTCACGTGCGGTGACGGCGGACCTGGATCCGGTTCCGGTGGAGAGCCGGCAGGGCTGGTTCGACGCGCACACGCCGCAGCGCCGGCCGCTCTGGGTCGCCGAGCGTGCCGGCGCGGTAACCGGCTGGCTCAGCCTGTCCGATTTCTATGGACGCCCGGCCTATGCCGCCAGCGTCGAGGTCA
This sequence comes from Robbsia betulipollinis, assembly GCF_026624755.1. Lineage (NCBI taxonomy): Bacteria > Pseudomonadati > Pseudomonadota > Betaproteobacteria > Burkholderiales > Burkholderiaceae > Robbsia > Robbsia betulipollinis. The sequence continues at coordinate 246,846 of NZ_JAPMXC010000002.1, read as the reverse complement.
GTATCTATCTGGCGGCGGACGCGCGCGGCCGGGGTCTCGGGCGCGCGTTCCTGGAGCGCGCCATCGCGCAGGCGCCGGCGCTGGGCGTGCGGACCCTGCTGGGTTTCATCTTCGGCCATAATGAAGCGAGCCGCGCCTTGTTCCGCAGGCATGGTTTCGACGATTGGGGCTTTCTGCCCCGGGTCGCCGCGCTCGACGGCGTCGAGCGCGACCTGGTGATCGTCGGGCGTCGTATCTAGAAGAACAGGCGTCCGCGGACCCGCGGCGGTGGCCAAGACAGGGTGGGCCGCCGCCTTTCGCTGGAGAATTTTTACGTGTTTGTCGATTCGCACTGCCATATCAATCTTCCCGGACTGGGCGAGCGTCTTCCCGAACTGCTCGCGCGAATGCACGCGCAGCAGGTGACGCATGCATTGTGCGTCTGTGTCGACCTGGAGACCCTGCCGCAGGTGCTGGCCGTCGCCGACGCGTACGAGAATGTGTTCGCATCGGTCGGCGTGCATCCCGATCACGAAAACGTCGAGGAGCCCGACGTCGACCGGCTGATCGTCCTGTCCGCCCATCCGAAGGTGGTCGCGATCGGCGAGACGGGCCTGGATTATTATCGTCTCGACGGGCGCACGCTGGACCAGATGGCGTGGCAGCGGCAACGTTTTCGCACGCATATCCGCGCCGCACGCGTCAGTGGCAAACCGCTGATCATTCATACCCGGGCGGCGGCGGAGGATACGTTGCGTATCATGCGCGAGGAAGGTGCCGGCGAGATCGGCGGCGTCATGCACTGCTTCACCGAAAGCTGGGAGATCGCCGAGGCCGCGCTAGCCCTGAACTTTCATATTTCGCTGTCGGGCATCGTCACCTTCAAGAACGCGCTGGCCCTGCAGGACGTGGCGCGCCGCGTGCCGCGCGAGCGCTTGCTGATCGAGACCGATTCGCCGTATCTGGCACCGGTGCCCTATCGCGGCAAGACGAACGAGCCATCGTACGTCGCCGACGTCGGGCGGTTCGTCGCCGCGCTGCGCGGGGTGACGCCCGAGGCGCTGGGGCGCACCACGAGCGACAATTTCTTTCGTTTGTTCGCGAGCACGGCGGCCGTCGTGAAGGCGCCGGACGCGCCGCACTGACGCCGGCGAAACTCGCGTCGGCGGCGTCAGTGCGCCGGTCGCGCCCCGCGGGTCCGCGCGGGGATGTTGTCCCGATTCATTCTTCGAACCCTTCTTCGAGCGAGCCCTTCATGCATTCCAGCTTCAACGTTTTCTCCATTTCCCGCAAGCCGGCGCGCTGGCTCGCGGCGGCGTGTCTCGCACTGACGGTGGCCGGCGTGTCGGCGCCCGTCAGCGCCGCGCCGCTCGACACGATGATCAAGGCCGCGAAATTCAACGACGTGTCCGCCGTGCGCAAGATGCTCGCGCGCGGCGTCGATCCGAACGCCGTCGATAACCAGGGCATGCCGCTGCTGCTGCTGGCGGCGCGCGAGAAATCGAACGACGTCGCGATCCTTCTGATGCAGGACAAGCGCACCGACATCGACAAGCTCGATCCGGCCGGCGAGAACGCGATGATGCTCGCGGCCATCGCGCAGGACACGCCGCTGGTCAAGGCGCTGATCGACAAGGGTGCCGAGGTGAACAAGAAGGGCTGGACGCCGCTGCATTACGCAGCCAGCATCGGCGACGACGAAATCGTGAAGATCCTGCTCGAAGCGTCCGCCTACATCGACGCCGCTTCGCCGAACGGCACGACGCCGCTGATGATGGCGGCGCGTGGCGGCCACGCGTCCACGATCAACCTGCTGATCGAGCAGGGCGCGGACCCGACCCTGAAGAATCAAATCGGCATGAGCGCCGTCGATTTCGCCAAGCATTACAACGAGAAAGATGGTGTCGACGCATTGGCCGGCAAGGCGGAGGCCTGGCAGGCCAGCCACGCGGCGGGTGCGAGCGGCGTGCGCGCGCAATAATTTCGGCGCGCGGCGTCGACGCCGGCGCAATCCGCCGGTGAATGCCGGGCCCACCCCTCGGAAATCAGGATCAGGAGCTGGATGAAACTGCTGGATATCGCTACGCGGATTACCGAAGCGCCGTTGAATTCCTGGCCGGGCGTGTTGGCGCTGACGGTCGTCATGCTGCTTTTCGCGCTCGCCGGCCACCGGCTCGGCGCGCACCTCCTGCGGCGGATCACGCGGCCGTACGTGACGATGGGCATGGTGGTGCGGTTCATCGACCGCCCCGCGCAGCTTGCCGTCACGATCCTGCTTCTGCAACTGGTCTGGTGGAACGCGGCGGACGATCTCGTGTTGATCAACCCGCTGCGGCGGCTCTCGGGGCTCGTGCTGATCGGCAGTCTGACGTGGCTGGCGGTGCGCAGCGTCGCGGCGCTCGTCCAGGGCGTGATGATCCTCAACCCCCTGGACACCGAGGACAATCTGCGCACCCGCGCCCTGCATACGCAGGTGCATGTGCTGGGCCGCTGCGTGATGGGAACGATCGTCGTGATCGGCGTGGGGGCGATGCTGATGACCATACCGAACGTACGGCAGATCGGCACCAGCCTGCTGGCCTCCGCGGGGGTGGCCGGCCTGGTTGCGGGTATCGCGGCGCGGCCGGTGCTGGGAAACCTGATCGCCGGTCTGCAGATCGCCATCTCGCAGCCGGTGCGCATCGACGACGTGGTCGTCATCCAGGGCGAGTGGGGCCGGGTGGAGGCGATCACCGGCAGTTATATCGCCGTGCGGATCTGGGACCAGCGCCGGCTGATCGTGCCGTTGCAGTGGTTCATCGAAAACTCGTTCCAGAACTGGACACGCAACAGCGCCGAGATCATCGGCAGCGTTTTTTTATGGGTCGATTTTCGCCTGCCGCTCGACCCCGTGCGGCACGAACTGGTGCGCCTGTGCGAAGCGGCATCCGAATGGGACGGCCGCGTGCAGGTGTTGCAGGTCACCGATACGAGCGAACGCGCGATGCAGCTGCGCATACTCGTCAGTTCGCCGGACTCGCCCCGCAACTTCGATCTGCGCTGCAAGGTGCGGGAAGGTCTGCTCGATTTCATCCAGCGGGAGTTCCCCGCCTGTCTGCCGCGCGAGCGGACCGAATGGCACGCATCGGACGCGGCGTCGGGGACCATGCGGGGCACCGACCCGCTCGATTCGTCCGCACGGGACGCGTCGCCTTTCGCGCCGTCCCGGCACGAGCCCGATCTCGGCGCTTCCGCCGCGGCTGCGTCACGTCTGTCCAGCCTGCCGTCGTCGCCGAAGGTCTGAGGCGCCCGAGCGGTACCCGGCGCGGCTTTGCACGCGGCCCGGCGCCGCAGTGACCCGCGGGCTTGGTGTATCATGAACAATCATATCAGCACCACCCATCATCCGGCGTGGCTGGCATCCTGGCAGGCATTCGAGCATGCCCGTCGTCTTTGCAGGACCGCGATGGCGGTGCGCGCCAGGGAGCGGCCCGTCGACCCCGCGACGCACCGCGCCAGGTCATCTCGAGTCGTCCCGTCCCCCGGGTCGTCCGGTCACCCCGCGCGGTTCAAACAAGGACCCCTGTCAGCCAATGAGTCGTCTCGTCGTTGTTTCCAATCGTGTCGCCACGCCCACCGAAAGCAAGGGTTCCGCAGGCGGTCTCGCCGTCGGCGTCTTTGGCGCGCTCAAGGATACGGGAGGTGTCTGGTTCGGCTGGAGTGGCGAAATCGTCGGCGAAGGCACCGCCAATGCCGGTCCCGAGATCGTCCAGGACGGCGCCGTAACCTTCGCCACCGTCGGCCTGTCCCGGCGCGATTACGACCAGTACTACCGCGGCTTCTCGAACGCCATGTTGTGGCCGGTGTTCCATTACCGCAATGACCTGGCGCGTTACGACCGGCAGGAGTACGCCGGGTATCGCCGGGTCAATGCCTGGCTCGCGCAACAACTGCTGCCGCTGCTCAAGCCCGATGACGTCATCTGGGTACACGATTACCATCTGATTCCGTTCGCCGAGGCGCTGCGGCTCGCGGGTGTGAAGAATCGCATCGGCTTCTTCCTGCACATCCCGTTTCCGGCGCCACAGGTATTGCTGAACGTCCCGCCTCACGACGAACTCGTGAAGTCCCTTTGCTGCTACGACGTGGTGGGGTTCCAGACCGAATCCGATCTGGTCGCGTTCGGCGATTACATCGTCCGTCAGGCCCACGGCACTGTTTCCAGGGACGGGCGCACCGTCGACGCGTATGGCCGCTCGTTGCGTGCGGGCGTCTATCGGATCGGCGTTTTCCCCGACGACATCGCCGCGCAGGCGAAGCGTTTCGAGACGCGCAAGGACGTGCGCGAACTCAAGGCCAGCCTGAAGGACCGCAAGCTCATCATGAGCGTCGATCGCCTCGATTATTCCAAAGGCATCGCCGAACGGTTCCGGGCATTCGAACGTCTGCTGGAAACCGCGCCGGAATTGCAGGGAGCGGTGTCGCTGGTGCAGGTCGCGCCGCCCACGCGCGCGGACGTGCAAAGCTACCAGCATATTCGCCAGAACCTGGAATACGAGGCGGGACGCATCAATGGCCGTTTTTCGGGACTCGACTGGACACCCATCCGCTATCTGAACCGACGCTACGACAGATGGGTGCTGATGTCGCTGTTCCGCGCGTCGCAGGTGGGGTTCGTCACGCCCCTGCGCGACGGTATGAATCTGGTCGCGAAGGAGTATGTCGCGGCGCAGGACCCGGATGATCCGGGTGTGCTCGTGCTGTCTCGATTCGCGGGTGCCGCCGCGGAACTCGATGCCGCGCTGATTGTCAATCCGCACGACATTCTCGACATGTCCGAAGCATTGCAGCGGGCTCTGACGATGCCGCTCGAAGAACGGCAGGACCGCCACCGCAAAATGCTCGCCGCATTGCGCAGGAATGACCTGGGGGTATGGCGCGATACCTTCCTTGTGGACCTGCGCGCGGTACGCCCCGGCATGCCGTAGGCGGCGCCGGGTCACGCGCGGTGACCGTTCCGGTTTGCCGGCGGGCATCGGGGACGCCGGGCGAAAAAGGCGGAACCGGGGCGATGCCGCGGCCTGCGCCGCGCGGTCAGGATCGTAGACTTATCACTTTCGTCATCACGCAGAAAAACATGGCACAGCAAGTGCGGCACCGTAGCATGGAAGGCGCAGCGGCCGGTGGTGGCCCGATCGGAAACGGCGGGGTAGGCGGTACACCCGGCGGCAGGGCAGCGCCGGCGCGGGTTTCACGGAGACCATCATGAGAATCGCACAGATCGCGCCGTTGACCGAGTCGGTCCCTCCGACCATGTACGGCGGCACCGAGCGGATCGTCTCCTACACGACCGAGGCACTGGTCGAGCTGGGGCACGAGGTGACGCTTTTCGCGACCGGTGACTCGACGACTAGAGCGCAGCTCGAGGCGGTCTGGCCGCGCGCGTTACGCCGCGACCCCTGCATCCGCGATCCGATCGCGCCGCACATGCTGATGCTCGAACGCGTGCGTCAGCTGGCGGGCGACTTCGACGTACTGCATTCGCACCTGCATTTCTACCCGTTCTCGATTTTCAAGCGTCAGGAGACGCCGTTCGTCACGACCCTGCATGGCCGGCTCGATCTGCCCGAGCACCAGAGTCTGTATGGCGCATTCGAGGATCTTTCGCTGATTTCGCTGTCCAATGCGCAACGCCGCTATCTGCCGAATGCGCACTGGGTCGGCAACGTGCCGTACGGTTTGCCGGAAAACCTGTACAGGCCGTACGGCGGCAAACCGTCCTACCTCGCCTTTCTCGGGCGCATCTCGCCCGAGAAGCGGGTCGACCGGGCCATCGCGATCGCCGCGCAGTGCGGCTTGCCGATCCGCATCGCGGCGAAGGTGGATCTCGCCGACAAGGTGTACTTCGACACCGAGATCGCGCCCCTGCTGCGCCAGCCGCATGTCGAGTACGTCGGCGAGATCCGCGACAGTCAGAAGGCCGAGTTCCTGTCCGGCGCGCATGCGCTGCTTTGTCCGATCGACTGGCCGGAGCCGTTCGGCCTCGCGATGCTGGAAGCGATGGCGTGCGGTACGCCCGTGATCGCTTTCAAGCGCGGCGCCGTCGCGGAAGTGATCGACGATGGCGTGACCGGCTTCGTCGTCGAGGATGAAATCGGTGCGATCGCGGCGGTGGACCGGCTGGAGAATCTGTCTCGGCCGGCGATTCGACGGCATTTCGAGCAGCACTATACCGCCAGGCGGATGGCGGGGGATTACGTCGACGTCTATCAGCGCGTGTTGCGTGCGCAGCGCAAGTCGCAACTGCGACTGGTGACGGACTGAGACAGGGCAGTCCTCCCAGCAGGGTGACCTCCATACGACTGCGGCCACCTTGCCCGAAGGCGAGGTGGCCGCAGCTTGCACCGTTAACCGCTGAGGTTTCCCGACAACGCAGGAAAGGCAGCGCGTCGCGCGCCGCCCTCCATGCGATTACAGGTTGTCGAGGCGGTTGACCTTCGTGCCTTCCAGCGTCAGGTTGGCCATCAGGCCGCCGTTGCTCAGGACGAATGCGTCGACCGGCGAACGCACGCTGTTCGTATCGATCGCGCCGTTCGCGCCGATCTTCAGCACGGCAACCGATGCGTCGCCGCCCACCGACCAGCCCTTGACGCTGCGGAACTTGTCGAGCGCGTCCTGCGTCATGAAGAGAATGATGATGGCCTTGGACTGGGCGCCGATCTGCAGGCCGACCGATGCCGAAGTCGTGCTGTAGTAGCCCATCGTACGGCCGCCGACGCGCAGAGCGCCTTCGCCGTACTGACCGCCCACCACGAAGCCTGCTGCCAGCACCGACGGGAACACCAGGACGCCGCTTGCCTTCGACACCAGCTCACGCGAACCCGGCGCCGCGACGTACAGACGCGCCAGGGCCTGTTCGACGTTCGAGTTGATGCCATTGCGCTTCGACATCACCGACGAGTCGGCGTCGCCCGGGGTGGTCGCGGTGGTCGTACAGCCTGCCAGCGCGAGCGTGGCGGCGGTGATGATCGTACCCATCTTCAAGGCGATGTTCATTTTTTTCATGGTCAGCTACTCCCTTACTGTGATTATTAAAAGTATCGCAACGCAAAGCATGGATACGAAGGTCAACCCAATTGGCGCAGGACCGCGTCGGCATCCGGATAGTCTTTCTCGGGCAAGCCGTTGAGCACGGCCACAACCTCGTTGCTGACGCCGCTCGCCGTGGCCGCCGCGACGATTCCGTCCTTGTTGGACGGGTACGAAACGCTTGCCAGGGCCGTTTGAATATCCCCGGAAATCGAATCGGGGCTGCCTTGTCCATCCGGGTGCAACATGGTCGCCATGCGACTTTCTCCTCGGTGCTCGCCGCCGTTCCCGTCGGCTTGTTGCTGTCGCAAGTTTTACCAGCTTTTCAGTGCTGCACCTAGCAATGCAAATGTCGTGCCTAGCGAATATCGCTCTCAAAACGGCCTTGTCATGCCCGGGCAGCGCGCCTGTGCCGAGTCAATTCGGCGGCAAGATGGAAAAATTTGCCGGTCTGCTGCCATGCCGGGCAGGCGGGCAACAGGCCTGTTGCATAAAGCTTTCGGTGCATTTCTGCCGGTCCCCGCAGGAATTGTCATCAAATCGCTTTTACCGGTTGCCGGTAATATCGGCAATCGCTGGCGCAGGACATCGATCCGTTGTCTGCAGGCAACTAAACTACTCTGTCCAGTTTCCTTCTCTCTTTGGTAAAATTTCCGCTATTTCCTGATGGACGCACATTTTCCGGGAGGGAAGTCCAAGTCCATCGGCCGCCCGCCGCATAGCACATGAGATCCATGGTCAGTCAAGATAATCGCGCGTCGCAGGACGCGGACAATAGCGGCGCCGCCGGCGTTGCAAACGAGCGCCATCTGCATGTGCATGTTCATGTGCACGATAACGAAAACGACGGTGAACGCGATTCGGGGCTGGTCGACGCGAACGGCCATCGCAACGGTACGGGAAAAGACGACCGGGACGGCGGGGACGAAAAAAATAAAAGCGGCGGGGATGGGGAGCAGAAGGGCGGGCACGAAAACGACGGCAACGACGGTAACGACGACCAGGGCGAGAAGGGCGACGAAGACGGCAAGGGCAAGGACGGCAAGGACGGCAAGCGCAAGGGCCCCGGCAAGAAGCCCCTGATCATCCTGGGCATCGTCGTGCTGCTGATCGCCATCGTCGCCATCGTTTTCTGGTTCAGCACGCGTAATCAGGAAAGCACCGACGATGCCTTCACCGACGGCAACGCCGCGACGATCGCGCCCAAGGTTTCCGGGTATGTGACGAAGCTGGCCGTCAACGACAACCAGCGCGTCAAGCAGGGGGATCTGCTGGTGGAGATCGATCCGCGCGACTACATCGCCCGGCGCGACGAGGCCGCCGCGCAGGTCGGTCTGGCCCGGAGTCAGCTGCACCAGGCGGAGGTTCAGTACGACCTCGCGAAGGTGCAATATCCGGCGCAGCTCTCGCAGGCCCGCGCCCAGGAAACCAGCGCGCAGGCGAGCCTGACGAACGCGAACTCCGCCTATGCGCGTCAGCACGGCGTCGATCCGCGTGCCACCTCGCAACAGAGCATCGACCAGTCCACGGCGCAGCAACGCTCGGCCCGCGCCGACGTCGCGAACGCCCAGGCCCAGGTCAAGGTCGCCGCCCAGATCCCGCTGCAATTGCGGCGGGCCGCCGCCGACGTCGAGGCGCGCCGCCAGCAGGTCGAGCAGGCAAAAGCGCAACTCGCGCAGGCCGAACTGAACCTGTCGTACACGCAACTGCGCGCGCCCTACGATGGTTACGTCACGAGGCGTAATGTGCAGCTGGGCAGTCTGGTACAGGCGGGCACGTCGCTCTTCTCACTGGTGTCGCCCATGATCTGGGTGACCGCGAATTTCAAGGAATCGCAGTTGACCAAGATGCGCCCCGGCGACAAGGTGGCGATCGAGGTCGATGCGTATCCCGACCTGAATCTGAGCGGGCATGTCGACAGCGTGCAGCAGGGCACCGGCTCGCGCTTCTCGGCGTTCCCGGCGGAGAACGCGACCGGCAACTACGTGAAGATCGTGCAGCGCGTCCCGGTGAAGATCGTCATCGACCATGGGCTCGATCCGAACCGGCCGCTGCCGCTGGGCATATCGGTCACGCCGAAGGTCACCCTGCAATGAGCTATGACGCGAACTGGCGTCCCAGCGTCAATCCCTGGATCGTCGCGATCGTCGTCACGCTCGCGGTCTTCATGGAAATCCTCGACACGACCATCGTCAACGTGGCGCTGCCGCACGTGGCCGGGACCCTGTCGTCGAGCTATGACGAGTCCACCTGGGTATTGACGTCCTACCTGGTGGCCAACGGCATCGCCTTGCCGATCTCGGCATTCCTGACGCGTCTGATCGGGCGCAAGCGCTATTTCCTGCTCTGCATCGGCATGTTCACGGTCTGCTCGCTGCTGTGCGGGATCGCGACCGAATTGTGGCAGTTGATTCTGTTTCGCATCATGCAGGGTTTCTTCGGCGGGGGATTGCAGCCGGTGCAGCAATCGGTGCTGCTGGATTATTTCGCGCCGAAGGATCGTGGCCGCGCGTTCGGTCTGTCGTCGATCGCGATCATCGTCGCCCCGGTCATCGGACCGACGCTGGGCGGCTGGATCACGGACAACTACAGCTGGCGCTGGGTGTTCCTGATCAACGTGCCGGTCGGCATCCTGACGACGCTGGCGGTCGCCCATTTGCTCGAGGATCCGCCGTGGGAACGCAAGGCGAAAAAGGGCACGCTGACGATCGACTACATCGGCATCGGGCTGATCGCGCTCGGCCTGGGCTGCCTGCAGGTGGTGATGGACCGGGGCGAGGACGACGACTGGTTCAGTTCGCCGTTCATCCGGGTGTTCGCGGCATTGACCGTGACGGGTCTGGTCGGGGCGGTGTACTGGCTGCTGTACACGAAGAAACCGGTGGTCGACCTGCGGGTGCTGAAGGACCGCACCTTTGCCGCGGCCAGCGTGCTGATGTCCGGCATGGCGCTGATCCTCTATGCCAGCTCGGTGCTGATCCCGCAATTGGCGCAGCAGCAACTGGGCTACACGGCGACGCTGTCGGGTCTGGTGCTGTCGCCGGGCGCGATCCTGATCGTGTTGTCGATTCCGCTCGTGTTGAAGCTGATGCCGGTGGTGGAGACACGCTATCTGATCCTGACCGGTTTCGCGATCATGGCCGCTGGCTTCTTTTATTCGTCGCATCTCGTACCCGGCATCGATTTCAAGACCCTGGTGTGGATGCGCAGCAGCCAGTCGCTGGGCCTGGGCTTTTTGTTCGTGCCGCTTACCACCATCGCCTTCATCTCGTTGCCGCAGCGCCTCAATGCGGACGCCTCGGCCTTGTTCACGATGTTTCGCAACGTCGCGGGATCGATCGGCATCTCGCTGGCCACGGCCGGGGTGACCGAGCGCAGCCAGATACACAGTGCCTATCTGGTACGCAATCTGACGCCGCTCAACGAGCCCTACAACCAGGCGGTCCGGCAATGGACCGACGCGATCCGCGATTTTTCGTTGAGCGCCAGCGATGCGGGTAGCGCGGCGACCGGCCAGCTCTACCAGACGCTGCTGTCCCAGTCGCGCGTGCTGGCCTACTCGGACATGTTCGCCGCCTGCGCGATCCTCGCCCTCCTGATGATTCCTTTCTGCTTCCTGCTCACTTCCGTGAAGAGCTCGGGCAATGCCGGAGCCCATTGACATGCCTGTTCCGTTTTTATCGCATCGCCGTCGCACGCCGCTGGGTGTGCGTCGCGGTGGCGCGCGCGTGCTTGTCGCGCTTCCTTCGCTGACCGCACTGGGCGCGGCGCTGACGCTTGTCGGCTGCACGCTCGGGCCGGACTATGTTGCGCCGCAGGCCGCGACGCCCGCGGGCTATACCGATTTGCCGCGTACCGGCGGCGACATCGCGTCCCGGCCGCAGGCGTCCGAGCCGGATCCGGCCTGGTGGCGCGCATTCGACGATCCGCAACTCGACAGCCTGATCGCGCGTGCGATCGCCGGTAACCTCTCGTTGCAGCAGGCGGTATTGCGCATCGCCGCCGCGCGCGAGCAGGTGGTGCAATCCGCTGCCGCCGGGCTGCCCACGCTCAGCGCCAACGCCAGCGTCAAACGCGAGCAACTCGGCTTGCAGGGTATTCTGGATTCGGCGCACGTGAGCGCCAGCACGCTGGACGCGGTCAGTCCGGGCGCCGGCTCGGTGCTCGGGACCCTGACCGACCCGGTCAATCTGTTTCAAGGCAGCTTCGATGCCTCCTGGGAACTGGACCTCTTTGGCCGGGTGCGGCGTTCGGTCGAGGCGGCACAGGCGTCGGCGCGCGAGGACGTGGAAAGCCGCAACGATGCGCTGGTCTCGCTCGAAGCCGAGGTGGCGCGTGCCTATGTGCAGTTGCGCGGCGCGCAACTGGTCATGCGCACCATCAACGAGCAGATCCAGGTCGCCCAGGATTCCGTGGACCTGACGCGCGAACGCAGCCAGCACGGTCTGTCGCCCCAGCTCGACGTCGAGAACGCATCCGCACAGCTCGGTTCGCTGCGGGCGCAATTGCCGCAATACGAGGCGCAGACGGTGCAGGCCATGAATGGGCTCGCCGTGCTCCTGGGGCAGGCGCCGGGCAGTCTCGACGCCGAGTTGTCCACGGTGCGGCCGATGCCGGCGCTGCCCGCGGCGATTCCCGTTGGGCTACCCTCGGCGCTCGCGCGCCGGCGCCCCGACGTGCGGCAGGCCGAGGCCTCGCTGCACGCCGCCACGGCCAATATCGGCGTTTCGGTCGCGAGTCTGTTCCCCAGCATCTCGCTCACCGGGCAATTCGGTCTGCGCAACACCCAGGCGAGTTATCTCACCCGTTGGGCCAGCCACTTCTATGCAGTCGGGCCGAGCGTATCGGTGCCGATCTTCGAAGGCGGGCGGTTGCGCGCCAGCGTGCGCATGGCACGTGCCGAACAGGCGAGCGCCGCGCTCAATTATCGGCAGACCGTGTTGAGCGCGTTGCAGGATGTGGAAAACGGTCTGGTCAACTACCGTACCGACCAGGCGCGCACGCTCGCGTTGCAGGAGGCCCTGGGTGCGCAGCAAAATGCCTTCAACCTATCGAACGAAAGCTATCGCAAGGGCATCGATTCCTTCCTGAACGTGCTCGACGCGCAGCGCCAGCTTTCGCAGGCCAAACAGCAGCTCGCGCAGTCGCAGGTCCAGACCGGCACCGATCTGGTGGCGCTTTACAAGGCCCTGGGGGGAGGGTGGCAGCCGTACCAGCAGGTCGACATGCCGGCCTATCGCATATTCGGCCCCGCCACGACGGTCGGCGCGGAATCGGGCGATGCCGCATCGGCCGGCGCGGTATCGACCGGGGCTGTATCGACCGGCGCGGTATCGGCCGGCGCGGTATCGACCGGGGCTATATCGACCGGCGCGGTATCGACCGGCGCGGTATCGACCGACGCGGCGTCCGCTCCTGGTCCGACGCCGCCATGACGCGCGCAACACCCGCGCGCGGCGCCGCGGCCCAGGGGCTGCCGCGCGACGTCCGGGGCAAGCGGGCGCTGATCCTCGCGAGTGCTCGCGCGCTGTTCATCCAGAGCTACGAACGCACGACGATGGACGCGATCGCCGAGCGCGCGACGGTCTCGAAAGCGACGCTGTACGCGCATTTCGCCGGCAAGGAGGATCTGTTCGTCGCGCTCGTCGAGGACGAGGTCGAAGCGCTGCGGCAAGCGAGCACGGCGACTGGCGGGCGCGCGGACTTCAGCGTCGAGGACCGTCTGATGCGGTTCGGCACGCAGCTTCTCGAATTGACGCTGAAGTCCGACAATCTGGCGCTTCTGCGGGTGCTGATCGGCGCGGGGCAGCGGTTTCCCGCCCTCACGCAGCGTGTCGTCGACTCGGTGCGCGCGCCGATCCGTTCCGCCGTCGTGCAATTGCTCGAACAGGCGGTGGCGGCCGGCGAGCTGGTGTGCGACGATCGCCGCTTCGCGGCCGATTTCTTCATGCGCATCATCAACGGCGGGATCCGCATCGACTGCCTGCTGGACGAACGCCTGCGGCCGACCCCGGCGCAGATCCACGAGCACGTCGGACTGTGCGTCCAGGCGTTCGGCCTGCTCCTTCAGGCCCGCAACGGCGGCCCGGCGGGCACGACCGGTCCGCCGCGCTGAAATCGGGATTCCCCGGACCGCCACATCGTTCCGGTTTTCCCGCAATATGACGTCGTGGCCGCGGCTTTTTCGTGACGCCGCGGGCCCGGATCGGGCAAAATTGCGACCCGCATCCCGATCCGGCGCCTGCCGTGGCGCCGGGCGCCCCTTTCGATCTGCATGGAGCGGCGTTCGCGCCGATGGCAATGGCGGTACTCAAACAGTTTTTCGGACTGGAAGAAGCGGGGTCGACGGTTCGCACCGAGATCCTCGCCGGCGTCACCACCTTCCTGACGATGGCGTACATCCTGTTCGTCAATCCGTCGATTCTGGGCGCAGCAGGCATGCCCCAGGGGGCGGTGTTCGTCGCCACCTGCATCGTCGCCGCGCTGGCCTCGTTGATCATGGGCCTGTACGCGAACTATCCGATCGCCTGCGCCCCGGGCATGGGACTGAACGCGTATTTCGCGTTCACGGTGGTCAATGGCATGGGCGTTCCGTGGCAGACCGCGCTCGGCGCGGTGTTCATTTCGGGCTGTCTGTTTCTGCTCGTCAGCGTGCTGGGGCTGCGCGAGGCCATCATCCGCGGCATTCCGGCGTCGATCCGCGCGGCCATCACCGCCGGTATCGGCCTGTTTCTCGCGATCGTCGCGCTGAAAAGCGCCGGCGTGATCGTCGGCAATCCGGCCACGCTGGTCACGCTGGGCGATCTGCACCGTCCCGCGGCGCTCCTGGCCATACTGGGGTTCTTCATCATCGCGGTGCTCGACGCGCTGCGCGTGCGCGGCGCGATCCTGATCGGCATCCTCTTGGTGACCCTGGCCAGCTTCGTCGTCGGCGGCAACCATTTCGCCGGCCTGGTGTCGATGCCGCCGTCGATCGCGCCGACCTGGTTCCAGTTCGATCTGCACGCCGCGCTGTCCTCCGGCATCGTCCACGTAGTGCTGGTATTCTTCCTGGTCGAACTGTTCGACGCGACCGGTACCCTGATGGGCGTGGCCAAGCGCGCCGGCCTCCTCGTCGAAGGCAAGTCCGCGCGCCTGAATCGCGCATTGCTGGCCGACAGCGCGGCGATCGTCGCCGGCGCGATGCTGGGCACGTCGTCGACCACCGCGTACATCGAAAGCGCCTCGGGCGTGCAGGCGGGCGGCCGCACGGGCCTGACTGCCGTGGTGGTGGCGCTGTTGTTCATCGCCGCGCTGTTCTTCGCACCCCTGGCGAGCGTGGTGCCTGCCTATGCGACCGCGCCGGCGTTGCTGTATGTCGCCTGCCTGATGTTGCGGGACCTGGTCGAGCTGCCCTGGGACGACCCCACCGAAGTGGTGCCCGCGGTGCTGACGGCGCTGGTCATGCCGTTCACCTATTCGATCGCCAACGGCATCGCGTTCGGTTTCATCTCGTATGCGGTGCTCAAGCTGTGCACGGGACGCGCCCGCCAGGTGGCATGGATCGTCTGGATCATCGCCGCAGCGTTTTTGCTGCGCTATATTTATCTCGGAGCGTCATGAATCTCGATCACGAGCTGCGGACGACCCCCGACGCCAATGGCGACGGGGCGCCCGCTTCCGGCGGCGCGGCGCCCGCCCCCCTGGCCGTTGAGCCGGCTACGACGGCCGCACCGGTCATCGAGCGGGTGGCGACGGCGCGCATGCCGACCGCGCACGGGGTCTTCACCGCGCATGTCTATCGCGACCCGCGGCATGGCACCGAACACGTCGCGCTGGTTGCGGGCGACGTGCGCGACGGCGACGCCATCCTGACCCGCCTCCATTCCGAGTGCCTGACGGGCGACGCGTTCGCGTCGCTGCGCTGCGACTGCGGCGCCCAGTTGGCGTCGGCGCTCGACCGGCTGAATGCCGAAGGCCGGGGCGTGGTGGTCTACCTGCGTGGGCAGGAGGGCCGCGGCATCGGTCTCGTCAACAAGATCCGCGCCTATGAATTGCAGGATCAGGGGCGCGACACGGTCGATGCGAACGTCGACCTCGGGTTGCCGGTGGACGCGCGTGACTATGACGCCGGCATCGCCATCCTGCGGGATCTCGGCGTTCGCTCGGTGCGGCTGATGAGCAACAACCCGACCAAGCTCGCCGCGATCCGCGCAGCCGGCATCCCCGTGGTCGAGCGCATCGCGCTGCGCATCGCGCCGAATCCCGAGAACCAGAGCTATCTCGAAACCAAGCGCGCGCGAATGGGGCATCTGCTCAATGCGCTGGGTGGCCCCCTGCTGTAGCGGGGATCATGCACCCGCCTGGCGGGTTCAGAAGAGGAAGTCGTCCACGGCGCTGAAGAAGGCGTTCGGGGCCTCCCAGTGCGCGATGTGGCCGACATCCGGTATCACCACCAGACGGCAATGCGGGATCGCTCGCGCCGCGGCCCGTCCCAGCGCGGGGAAATTGCCCAGGCGGTCCTTCATGTCGGGCCGCGCGTAGGCCTTGCCCGGCGCGGTGCGGTCCTTCTCGCCGACGATCAGCAGGGTAGGCGCGGCGATATCGGGCAGCTCGTCGACCAGCGGTTGCTGGAAGATCATCTGCGAGGTGAGCGCCGCGGTTTTCGCCAGCCGCGGATATTCGCCGCTTTGCATCGCGCTCAGATAGGGCGCCACGAGCGGCGCCTCGAAGCGCTCGGACCAGTGCGCGAAATAGCCCTTGACGTAGTTGCGGTACGCGTCCGGCGTCATGTTCAGCTGCGCGCGATAGAGCGTTTCGGTGCTTTGCGGCGTCTCGAGGCGCCGGTAGTCCTCGAGGCCGACCGGATCCTCCAGCAGCAGGCGGTCGACCCGCGACGGATAGTCGAGGGTGATGCGCATCGCGAGCATGCCGCCGGTCGAGTGGCCGAGGATGTCGGCATGCGCAATCTGCAACGCATCGAGCAGTGCGATCGTATTGCGGGCGAGCAGGTCGAAGCTATAGTCCAGCTCGGGTTTGGACGATTTGCCGAAACCGATCTGATCCGGCACGATCACGCGATACCCGCGCGCCGTCAGGTGGCGGATGACATTTTCCCAATAGACGCCGCCGAAGTTCTTGCCGTGCAGCAGGACGATCGTACGCGCACCCGCGTTCGGCTCGCCGTTGGCCGTGGTGGGCGGCACGTCCATATACGCCATGCGCACGTCCTGGCCCTCGTTGCGCAACGCGAGGAAATGGACCGGGTAGGGGTAGGGCAGCGCTTCGAAGCCGATGCCCATCGCCGGATGGCCGCCGGGGACATCGTCGCGCGGGGGCGCGGCGAGCGGGCCGCCGGGTCGAGGGGCCGGGAGGGAAGCGGCGGGCGAGGAGACGGCAACATCGGCGCCGGAAGCGGCGGGCGGCGCGTCCGTTGCGGCGAGGGCGGCGAACGGCGCGGCGGCGCCCAGCCCGAATGCCAGCAGCCACGCGCGCTGCAATGAAATCGGGCGACGGCGCGCCAGCGGGGTTGCAGGCATGTTCGTGGGTCCTTTGAAACGGGAAAGGGGCGGCCGGCGGCGCGGCGGCGCAGGGGTAAGCATCAGGGCGCAGGTGAAAAGTGCGGATTTCACCCAAACAATCATAAGCGTTTTGCCAGTTCGCCGCGCCCCGTCTTGAAGCGTGCGGGCGACGGATGGCACACTGAGGACTGCTTCGCTACCGTCGCCGCGATGCCGGGGGCATGCCTCGCGCCCGATTTGCACCGGTGCGCGGACCATGCGACCCCCGGCGCCCGCTCCAGGAAACCATGCACAAGAAACGCATTGCGATCGTCGACGATCACGCATTCATCCGGCTCGGCATGCGTATGCTGCTGGAAAGGCAGTCGTCGTGCGATGGCGACGTCGACGTCGTCGCCGAGGCCGCCGACGGTGTGCAGGGATGGCAACTGGTGCGGGACGGCGCCCTCGATCTGGTGCTGCTCGACATCAATCTGCCGGGCCTCGACGGGTACGACATGCTCGCGCGCATCGGCCGCATGGAAAGGCGGCCGAAAGTGCTGGTGGTCTCCGCCTCGGACGGCCTGTTGCCGGTGCGGCGCGCGCTGGCGGCGGGAGCCGACGGCTTTCTCTGCAAGTCCGAGGCGCCGCTGGAGCTGCTGCGCGGCGTGGCGGCGGTATTGGCCGGACACTGCTTCATCCCGCGCGGGGCCCTGCGCGTGCTGGCGCCGCCCGGCGCACGCGGCGAAGCCTTGTCGCCGCGCGAACGCTGCATTGCCGAAGGGCTGGTCGAGGGGCGCAGCAATAAGGCCATTGCGCATGCGCTGGGGCTGTCCGCGAAAACCATCAGCGCGCATAAACGCAATATTTTTCGCAAGCTGGGGGTGCGCAATCTGATCGAGCTGGTGGATTGCCTGAGAAGCACCGATTCCTACGGCGTGCGCCGGGCAACGGCGCGCGAGGGTGTGGCTGCGGTGCGCGAGTCGCCCCCCGGCCCCGCCCCCGAAGACGGACGCTGAAAAGCTCGCGCCGGGCCGCGGGTGGTGCTACAATTCGACCCGACGGGCCTCCTCGCATGGTGGGGCGGTTAACCTGGTCAGGTCGGGAACGAAGCAGCCACGATCGTTTTCCGCCAGTGCCGAGGGTCAGGCTCGTCACCTCTTTTCTTCAGTGTCGGTTTTTCGACATGATGCCCCGCAATTCAGTGTCCGCCACGCATGCCCGCGCAGACTCCCAGCCGCTGACGTTTCGAAGTCGACGTCCTGCAACGCCTCCGCCTGTTTGATCTTTCAGCCGTTTCCGGCATCGCTTCGCGTTGCGCGTCCGTCCGGCGTTCCCGCGGCGCCTGCCGCGCGCACGGTACGCAACGCGCCCGTGCGGCGTCTCGATCCTGATAGAATTCGGCGATGACCTACCAAGTTCTGGCCCGCAAATGGCGCCCCCGTGATTTTTCGTCCCTCGTCGGACAGGATCATGTCGTCCGCGCATTGACCCACGCGCTCGACCAGCAGCGCCTGCACCACGCCTATCTGTTTACCGGCACGCGCGGCGTGGGGAAGACCACCTTGTCGCGGATCCTTGCGAAGGCGCTCAATTGCGAGACCGGCATCACGTCGCAGCCGTGCGGCGTGTGCCGGGCGTGTCGCGAGATCGATGCCGGACGTTTTGTCGACTACGTCGAGATGGATGCCGCGTCCAATCGCGGCGTCGACGAAATGGCCGCGCTGCTCGAGCGGGCGATCTACGCGCCGGTGGATGCGCGCTTCAAGGTCTATATGATCGATGAAGTGCACATGCTGACGAACCACGCTTTCAACGCGATGTTGAAGACGCTCGAAGAGCCGCCCGCGCACGTCAAGTTCATCCTGGCGACCACGGACCCGCAGAAAATTCCGGTCACCGTGCTGTCCCGATGTCTGCAGTTCAATCTCAAGCAGATGCCCGCGGGCGACATCGTCGGTCATCTCGACAAGGTGCTGCGCGCCGAAGGGATCGATTTCGAGCCGCAGGCCTTGCGTCTGCTCTCGCGCGCGGCCGACGGCAGCATGCGCGATGCGCTGTCGCTGACCGACCAGGCGATCGCCTATGCAGCGGGCGCGGTGAACGAGGAAGCCGTGCGAGGCATGCTGGGGGCGATCGATCAGCATTACCTGATGCGCCTGCTCGATGGCATCGTCGCCGGCGACGGCGCCATGGTGCTGGCCGTGGCCGACGAGATGACATCGCGCAGCCTGTCGTTCTCGATGGCGCTCCAGGATCTCGCGCAGTTGTTGAACCGGATCGGCTGGGCGCAGTTCGCGCCGGCGTCGGTGCTCGAGGAATGGCCGGAGGCGGCGGAAATCCGCCGCTTCGCGCACAGCCTGAGCGCCGAACAGGTGCAGCTGTATTATCAGATTGCGACGATCGGGCGGAGCGAGCTTGGTCTGGCCCCCGATGAGTACGCGGGCTTCACGATGACGCTGCTGCGGATGCTGGCGTTTCGCCCGTTGACGGGCGCGAGCCCGGTGGGCGGGGGTGAGCTGCAACGCTTGCCGACGCCGACGCCGACGCCGACGGTCGTGCCGACGCCGACGCCGACGGTCGTGCCGACGCCGCGGGCTATGCCGGCCGTGGCGCCCGCCGCATTGTCGGACGCGTCCCCGTTCAACGCGCCGACCGCGGCGCTTCCCGCTGCCGCCCACGCTGGCGCGGCGCGTTCCGTTCCTCGAGGGTCACCTTCGCAAGCCGGGGCGCCACCGCCTGCTGCGCGCTCCGACGCGCCAGTGCCCGCCGTGCGCTCCGATGTGCGCTCCGATGCGCGGTCTTTCGCCGGGAGTCCGAACGTACCGGCGGACGTATCGGCGCCCGCGGCGCGCGCCGGCGCCGCGGCACGGGACAGCGACGACGCAGCGCTGCTCGATGCCTTCGGCGATCCGTTCGAAGATTCGTTCGCCGCTGCCGCCGCCGTGTCGCCAACCGCCCGGGCGCCTGCTCTCACGCCGGCGGCGTCGCCTTCGTCGGTTCCGGCAGCGGACCGGCCTTTCGCAGAAGACGCGCGGGCCTCGACAGGCACGGGCGCGAACACCTCGCCCGCGCGGACCGGGCCGGCGGACTTGCCGTCACGCGCTTCCGAGGAAGTGACCCAGACGGCGCAGGCCACGCGGAGCACGCCCTCGGTCGACGATGCGCCGGCGCGCGCCAGTTCGCCGGCGCGCGCGGCGCTGGAAGCGCTGGGCGCGCTGCGTGGCGGCGCCGCCAAAATGGCGTCCGCGCGCGCGCCGGCCCCGGGCGGTGTACGCGGGCGTGCGGCGGTATCCGGCGCAGCGCCGGCGCTCGCGTCGCCAGGTTCGGCGAATGCGCCGCGCCCGGCTCCGGGGGGGCGGCCGGGTAGCCCGGCACCCCAAGCGGCGGTAACGGCCGATGACATGCCCGCCTGGGACAATGCGCCCTGGGAGGATGATGGCGCTGCGGCATTTCTGTCGTCCGCGCACCCGATGCCGGACAGGTCGGGCGCAGCGTCGGGCGCCGCAGCGCCCGACGCGCCGTCGGGTCGCCGAGGCGGTGCATTATCCGCCGCGCGCGATGACGGTGTCGGTTTCGAAACGCCGCGACCGGTCCTGCCACCGATGCCCGACGCCGTGAGTCTGAGCGGGGTAGGCTTCGATGAAGACTGGCCCGCGCTGGCCGCGCGGCTCGATGTGAAGGGACTCGCGCAGCAGCTCGCGTTTCAGAGCGAACTCGTGTCGCTCGACGGCGCCTGCCTGTCGTTGCGCATCCCGATGGCGCAACTGGCCAGCGGTCCGCACGTCGAGAAGGTCGTCGCAGCGCTTGGCGAAACGCTTGGCCGGCCGGTGGAATTGCGTATCGAGATCGGCAAGGCCGAGCGCACGGCTGCCGTGCTCGAAGCGGCGCGCAAGGCCGAGCGGCAATGGCACGCGGAGCAGTCGATCCACAGCGACCCTTTCGTGCAGGCTCTGCTCAAGGAGTTCGACGCCGCGATCCTCCCAGGCTCGATCCAGCCGCTGGCCGCTGCGTTGGGCGCCATCGCGGACACATCCCCGGGAACCGCCACCGGTTTCCCGGCAACACCCCAATCCCATACCGAATCCAGGAGTCGATGACATGATGAAGGGCCAAATCGCCGGGCTGATGAAGCAGGCGCAGCAGATGCAGGAAAACGTCAAGAAAATGCAGGAGAAGCTGGCCGCCTCCGAAGTGACCGGCGAATCCGGCGCGGGTTTGGTCACGGTGCTCATGACCGGCGACCATACCGCGCGACGCGTGACGATCGACCCCAGCCTGGTCGCCGAAGACCGCGACATGCTGGAGGATCTGATCGTCGCCGCGTTCAACGACGCCAAACGCAAGGCCGATGAACTGTCGCAGCAGATGATGGGCGGCGTCACCGGCGGCATGCCCATGCCGCCGGGCTTCAAGCTGCCGTTCTGAGCGACCTTGCCACCGGTGTCCGACACGCGTGCGCGCCGCCGCGCCAGTTCTCTTTCGCTGAAAATGCCATGAAGCCGCCCTCCGCCCTGTCTTTATTGGTCGACGCATTGCGGGTGCTGCCGGGCGTCGGTCCGAAATCCGCGCAACGCATGGCCTATCACCTGATGCAGCATGACCGCGAGGGTGCCGAGCGGCTCGGCGGGGCGCTGCTGGGCGCCACGCGCCGGCTGCGGCACTGCGAGCGCTGCAACACCTTTACGGAAGCCGAAGTCTGCGAGATGTGTCTGGACGAGGAACGCGACCCGTCGCTGCTATGCGTCGTCGAGACGCCGGCCGACCAGATCATGCTGGAGCAGACGCTGACCTACCGGGGGCTGTACTTCGTTCTGATGGGACGCCTCAGTCCGCTCGACGGCATCGGTCCGCGCGAGATCCACTTCGACAAATTGCTGCAGCGTGCCACCGACGGCGTGGTGCGCGAAGTCATGCTGGCGACCAACTTCACCAACGAAGGCGAGGCGACCGCGCATTATCTCGGGCAGACGCTGAAAGCCCGGGGGCTGGTGGTGACCCGGCTCGCGCGGGGCGTACCCGCAGGCGGCGAGCTGGAGTACGTCGATGCCGGCACGATCGCGCGGGCGGTGCTGGATCGTCGCACGGTGTGAAGGGATGGCACACCCGGCATGAAGGGAATGTCGCGGGACAGGCCATCCGGCGCCGTCGTGAGATGCCCGCGCGAAGCGCGGTCGTGAAGCGGTGTCGTAGCGCGCGCCGAATCGCGCGCGATGCACGCCGGCGTGCCCCGCAACCTCGGTTACAATCGTCCCCATGCATATATTGCTGAGCAACGACGATGGCTACCTCGCGCCCGGGCTGGCAGCGCTGCACGACGCGCTGACGCCACTGGGCACCGTGAGCGTCGTCGCCCCTGAAAAAAATTGCAGCGGTGCGTCGAATTCCCTGACGTTGTCGCGGCCCCTGACCGTCTCCACGGCGGCGAACGGCTTCCATTTCGTCAACGGCACGCCGACGGACTGCGTGCATATCGCCTTGACCGGTTTGCTGGAGCGTCGGCCCGATCTCGTCGTGTCCGGCATCAACAACGGGCAGAACATGGGGGAGGACACCCTGTACTCGGGAACGGTGGCTGCCGCGACCGAGGGCTTTCTGTTCGGCGTGCCCGCGTTCGCGTTTTCGCTGGTCGATGCGGGCTGGGAACACCTCGACGCAGCGGCGCAGGTCGCCGCCGCGCTGATCGGCCATTTCGCGAGCGCGCCGCTGGCCGGGCCATTGCTGCTCAATGTCAATATCCCGAATCGCGCGGCCGGGGAGCATCGTGCCTGCCGCGTGACCCGGCTCGGCAAGCGGCATCCGTCGCAGCCGGCGATCCGGCAGACCGATCCCCGCGGCCGGCCGATCTACTGGATCGGCGCGGCGGGCGAGGCGAGCGACGCCACGGCGGGAACGGATTTTCATGCGGTCGCGCAGGGGCATGTATCGATGACGCCGCTGCAACTGGACTTGACGCACACGCGGCAATTGCCGGTCCTGCAGGCATGGGCGGCGGGCCTGGAGCACGTCGCATGAGTGCCGGGCCGGTCAAGCGTTTTCCGTTGACCCTGTCGGATCTCGAAAAGGATCCGGCGCTGCCGCGGCAGGCGGGCGGGGCCGGGCGGGGAGGAGCGAAGGTCGCTGGAACGGCGCCCCTCGGCCGCGGACCCGTGTCCGTGCGCGCCGCCCCCGCCGGCACCAGCGCGACGGCGGGGGCGGCGCCAGGATATGGCGCGCCGCGCGCCGCGCCCGCCCGGCCGATCCTGGGGGCGCATCTGACATTGACGTCGGACCGGGTACGCGAACGGATGGTCGAGCGGGTCAGGGCGGCGGGCGTGCGCAATGAGCGCGTGCTGGCGGCGCTGCGCGCGGTGCCGCGGCACGGTTTCGTCGATGCCGCGCTCGCGCCGCAGGCGTACGAGGAAGCGGCGCTGCCGATCGGCCATCGCCAGACGATTTCCAAGCCCGGCGTCGTCGCGAAGATGATCGAGATCGCCTTGAATGGCCGCGCCTCGCTGCGCCGCGTGCTGGAAGTGGGCACGGGATGCGGCTATCAGGCGGCGGTGCTGGGCCGCGTGGCCGAAGAAGTATTCTCGATAGAACGCATCAAGCCGTTGCATGAACGTGCGAAGCGCAATCTGCGGCCGCTGCGGGCGCCGAACATCCGTCTGCATTATGGCGACGGAAGGTTGGGCCTGCCGGCGAGCGCCCCCTTCGACGCCATCATCGTCGCGGCCGCCGGGCTCGACATTCCGCCGGCGCTTGCCGAGCAGCTGGCGATAGGTGGACGGTTGATCGCGCCGGTGGGCGGCGATTCGCAAGTACTGACGCTGGTCGAACGGATCTCCGCCCATCAGTGGCGAGAGACCGTGCTGGACCGCGTTTTTTTTGTTCCTTTGAAATCCGGAGTGATCTGATACCGATGAGTACGCTGATAAGAGACGGCGGCCGCTCCCTGTGGCCGAATTTTCAGCGTGGCGCGTGCGTGCTGGCGCTGTCTGCGCTGAGCGCGTGCGCGTCGCGGATGGACGGGGCGCCGGTGGTCGATCGCTCGAGCGCCGCACCCGGGTTCGCCAGCATGGCGCCCGCCGACCAGCCGCCCGGCCCGCCGCCGCCAGGGTTCTACCGCGTGAAGCCGGGCGACACGCTGTACCGCGTCGCCCTCGAAAACGGCCAGAACTATCGTGACATCACGAACTGGAACAACCTGACGAATCCGAACCAGATCGAGGTCGGGCAACTGTTGCGGGTCGCACCGCCGGGCGCGAATCCGCCAATGAATTCGCCGTTCGTGTCCAGCACGCCGGTGGGTGGCGCGCCCGTGCAGACCGCGCCGCTGGGCGCTCAGCCGGGTCCCGCGAGCCCAAGCGGTTACGTGTCGCCGTACGCGAGCGCGCCGGGTCCCGCGCCGACGACGGGCGCGCCTTATCCCTCGCCCTATGCGCCGCCGCCGCCGGGCTCGCTGGCGGCGGACGGGGCGGCGGCGGGCTTGACGCCGGCCGCGCCGGCGCCTGCGTACGCACCGCCGCCGTCCGCGCCGTCCTCCTCGACGCCGCCGGTGGCAAGCGGCCCCGTGACCTTTATCTGGCCGGTTCGCGGGCAGATCGTCCGCCAATTCAACGGCAGCACGAGCAAGGGCATCGACATCGCCGGCACGGCCGGAACACCGATCGTCGCGGCCGCCGCCGGCCGCGTGCTGTACGCCGGCAACAGCCTGCGCGGGTACGGCAATCTGATTATCATCAAGCATGACAACACCTTCCTGACCGCCTACGGCCATAACCGCAGCCTGCTGGTCAAGGAAAACGACGTGGTGACGAAGGGTCAGGCGATCGCCGAAATGGGCGACACGCAGGCGGACCGCGTAATGCTGCATTTCGAAGTCCGCCAGGACACCAAGCCTGTCGACCCGATGAAGTTTCTGCCGTCTCAATAAGGGACCGTCATGCCGAAATCGAAACGTCCGACGATCGGCCGGCCCGCCCCACCGGACGCAGCGTCGGCCGGGAAGGAGGAGGGGACGGCGGAAGACGTTTCGGCAGGCGGGAATCGACGGCGCGGGTCCCGTCCTGCGGCGGGGTCAAACGGCAGCGCGTCGCCGGTGCAGGATCGCGGCGCGTTGCCGGCAGGGGTCCCGCCGGCATTTCCGACGGAGGCCGAAGACGAGGCGGATGGGGCGGCCGACGCTGAAGCCGATGAGATCGATGAGATCGATGAAGCCGATGACGAGGCCAAGGGGGTCCACGACAGCCTCGCTGCGGAGAACGGTGAACAGGGCGCCGCCGCGCGGGAGCGTACGGCGTCCGGGCGCCCGGTTTCCGCCGAGGCGTCATCCGACCCGGGCGAGTTCCGGACGCTGCTGCATGCCGAGCTGACCGCCGACACGATCCAGCACTATCTGAATCGCATCAGCGTCAAGCCCCTGCTCAGCGTCGAAGAGGAGCAGCACTATGCGCGGCAGGCGCGTGCCGGGGAATTCGCGGCGCGGCAGATGATGATCGAGCGCAACCTGCGTCTCGTCGTCAGCATCGCCAAGGCATACTCGAACCGGGGCGTGCCGTTGCTCGACGTGATCGCCGAGGGCAATCTCGGATTGATGCACGCGATCGAGAAATTCGAGCCGGAACGGGGTTTCCGGTTTTCGACCTATGCGACCTGGTGGATCCGCCAGAGCATCGAGCGCGCGATCATGAACCAGGCGCGCACCGTGCGGCTGCCGGTGCACGTGATCCGAGAATTGAATCAGGTCTTGCGCGCGAAGCGCCATCTGGAGAAGAGCGCGCTGGCCGAAAACGCGGGCGAACGCCGCGACGCGAGTGCCGACGATATCGCCCATCTGACCGGCAAGACGGCGGAAGAAGTGACCGATATCCTGGCGCTCAACGAACACACCACCTCGCTCGATGCGCCGCTCGACCTGGATCCCGGCAGCAGCCTGCTCGACCTGCTGTCCGACGACCAGACGCACGCGCCCGATGCCGAAGTCCAGCATCGCGAAATCGAGGTGCTGACGCGGGTCTGGCTGTCGCGGCTGTCGGACAAGCACCGCTACGTCGTCGAGCGGCGCTTCGGTTTGAACAATCTGGAACCGGCGACGCTCGAACAGCTCGCCGAAGACATGCGCCTGACCCGCGAGCGGGTGCGGCAGATCCAGCAGGAAGCCCTGCTGCGGCTCAAACGGTATTTCGCGTCGAATGGCGTGGGCAAGGATTCGGTATTGTGAGCGAGGCGATGAATTCAGTGCTGGTGTTCGACATCGAAACGGTCCCCGACGTGGCCGGGTTGCGCCGGCTTGGCGATATCGATGCCGCGTTGAGCGACGAAGCGGTCGCCGAGCTGGCGTTCGCCGCACGGCGCGAGAAAACGGGATCCGATTTCCTGCAACATCATCTGCAGCGCATCGTGGCGATTTCCTGCGTGTATCGGGATCGCGAAGGGTTTCGGGTGCGCTCGCTCGGCCAGCCCGATGATCGCGAAGGTGCGCTGATCCAGTCGTTCTTCAAGGTCATCGAGCGCTACGCGCCCCAACTGGTGTCCTGGAACGGCGGCGGCTTCGATCTGCCGGTCCTGCATTACCGTGCCCTGATCCATGGCGTCAGCGCGCCGCGCTATTGGGACATGGGACAGGTCGATCGCGAATTCAAATTCAACAACTACATCAGCCGCTATCACACGCGTCATACGGATCTGATGGACCTGCTGGCACTGTATCAGCCGCGCGCCAGCGCGCCGCTCGACGCGCTGGCCAAACTCTGCGGTTTCCCCGGCAAGATGGGGATGGATGGCGCGCAGGTCTGGCCGGCCTATCGCGACGGCAGGATCGACGAAATCCGCAATTACTGCGAGACCGACGTCGTCAATACGTACCTGATGTACTGCCGTTTCCAATTGATGCGCGGCGACCTCTCGGCACCGGAATACGAGGAAGAGATCGGCATCGTCAAGGCCGCGCTTGCCGAGAAACCCGAGCCGCACTGGCAGGATTACCTCGGCGGCTTCGACAACGTCGCCTGATCGCTCGCGATTGCACTACAATCTCGGCTTTCGCCAGCTGTCAGGACATTTTCGTGGCCCCATCCTCACCAAGCACCCGTCTTCCCACCGTGATCGATATCGATTCGCTCGACATGGACGCCCGCGGCGTGGGCCGCCTGCGCGAGGAGGACGGCAGCGCCGGCAAGGTCATCTTCGTCGAGGGGGCGCTGCCGGGGGAACGGGTCGAATATTCGAGCTACCGTAAAAAACCGTCGTACGAGCAGGCCACTCTCGGCGCGATCCTGCGCAGGAGCGTGCTGCGCACCACGCCGCGCTGCCCGTACTTCGGTGTGTGCGGGGGATGCTCGATGCAGCATCTGGACGTGCGGGCGCAGATCGCAGTCAAGCAACGCGTGCTCGAGGACGATCTGGCGCATATCGGCAAACTGCGTCCCGAGACCGTGTTCCGCCCGATCCACGGTCCTGCATGGGGGTATCGATACCGTGCGCGCCTGAGTGTGCGTCTGGTGAAGAAAAAGGGCGGTGTGCTGGTCGGTTTTCACGAGCGCAAGAGCGCCTTCGTCGCCGACATGCGCAGTTGCGAGGTCCTGCCGCCCGCGATCTCGGCGATGCTGGTGCCGCTGCGACATCTGGTCGAGAGCCTGTCGATCCGCGAGCGTCTGCCGCAGATCGAACTGGCGATCGGCAGCACCGTGACCGCGATGGTCCTGCGCGTGATGGACCCGATCACCGAGGCGGATGGCGTGCTCCTGCGCGCGTTCGCCGACGAACATCGCGTCCAGTTCTGGCTGCAGGCGAAGGGTCCGGACACGGTCGTGCAGTTCTATCCGGACGCGTCGGATCCTGCCGCGCAGCTCGACTATCGGCTGCCCGAATTCGACATTCGGATGCCGTTCCGGCCGACGGATTTCACCCAGGTGAATCACGCGATCAATCAGGTGCTGGTGTCGCGGGCGCTCGGGTTGCTCGCGCCCACCCGGGAGGATCGCGTCGTCGATCTGTTCTGCGGCCTGGGCAATTTCACGCTGCCGCTGGCGCGCCGCTGCCGCGAGGTGTTCGGCATCGAGGGCAGCGAGACGCTGGTCAGCCGCGCGCTGGACAACGCCCGCGCGAATGGCGTGGACGCCCATACCGGTTTCGCCTGCCGCAACCTGTTCGAGATGACCGCCGCAGACTGGCGCGCCCTCGGGCCGTTCGACAAGGCCCTGATCGACCCGCCGCGGGAAGGGGCGCATGCGCTCGCCCAGGTGCTGGCGGAGCTCGCCGCCGCCGGGGACACCGTCTTTCTGCCGCGCCGCATCGTCTACGTGTCGTGCAACCCGGCGACGCTGGCGCGCGACGCCGGCATCCTCGTGAACGGAGCCGGCTACCGGCTGTGCGGCGCGGGAGTGGTGAACATGTTCCCGCAGACCTCCCACGTCGAATCGATCGCGCTGTTCGAGCGCGACGCGTCCCCCCAGGGCGTCATCCAGACCGCCTGAACGCTGTTCGACCGCATGAAAAAAGCCTGCCTCCCGAAGGAGCGCAGGCTTTTTTCATGCGCCTCCCCACGGCGGGGAGGCGGGCGCCGGATCAGTTCCGGTTGCCACCGAAAATGCCGAGCAGGCTCAACAGGCTCGTGAAGACGTTGTAGACGTCCAGATAGATCGCGAGCGTGGCGGTCACGTAGTTCGTTTCGCCGCCGTTGACCACACGCTGCACGTCGACCAGCATGAAGGCGGAAAAGATCACGATCGCGAGTACCGACACGGTCAGCATCATCGCCGGCATCTGCAGGAAGATGTTGGCCACCGAGGCGAGGATCAGCACCAGCACGCCCATGAACAACCACCGGCCGAGCCCGCTGAAGTCGCGCTTCGAAACCGTGGCGATCGTCGCCATCGACGCGAAGATCACGCCGGTGCCGCCGAAGGCCATCATGATGAGCGACGCCCCGTTCGAGAAGCCCAGGATCATGCCGATCAGGCGCGACAGCATCAGCCCCATGAAGAACGTGAAGGCGAGCAGCAGGAGCACGCCGATGCCGCTGTCCTTGAAGCGCTCGATCGCGAACATCAGACCGAAGGCGACCGCGAAGAACAGCAGCAGGCTCATGCCCGGGCTCGTCGCCGCGAACATCGAGAAGCCGCTTACCACCCCCAGCCAGGCACCGAACACGGTCGGCACCATCGACAGGGCCAGCAGCCAGTAGGTATTGCGCAGCACGCGGTTGCGCACAGCCACGGTTGTCGCCTGACCACTGCGGCCAAAACCGACGCTACGGAAATCGCTCATTGTCATTTCTCCTTGCACACGTTACCGGGCCCGCGCGGCCATCGTACGGATGACGACGCGCGCCCCACACTCAGATCATAACCGGCCGGAAGGCCGGGTCGCGGGGAAATTCTTTGATGCTTACAATGCTGTAAGGTTTCCACCAAATGATACCTCTGAACGTGCTATAATGCCAGACTCATTTTAGCGACCTAACCCCTTCATTTCTTGGAGTTTTCATGGCAATCGAGCGTACTCTGTCCATTATCAAGCCGGACGCGGTGGCGAAAAACGTGATCGGGCAGATCTACAGCCGTTTCGAAGGCGCGGGCCTGAAGATCGCCGCTGCACGGATCGCGCAACTGTCGCGCGCCGACGCGGAGAAATTCTACGCGGTGCACAGCGCCCGCCCGTTCTTCAAGGATCTGGTTGATTTCATGATCTCCGGCCCGGTCGCGATCCAGGTTCTGGAAGGCGAGAACGCCATTGCGAAGCATCGCGACCTGATGGGCGCGACGGATCCGAAGAAGGCTGAAAAAGGCACGATCCGCGCCGATTTCGCCGACAGCATCGACGCCAACGCGGTGCACGGTTCCGATGCCGCCGAAACGGCACAGACCGAGATCGCCTTCTTCTTCCCGGAAATCAACATCTACTCGCGTTGATCGCACGTCGGTCGCCGGCGCGGCATTTTGACGCGCCAGCGACCGCGACAGCCAGCCGAGCACACCGCGCGCCGGTGGCGACCACGGGGTCCCATCGGTCGCGTCCCCGGCAACGGGGTGGTATTGACACATATTGATCACACGGTGATCACGCCGCCTGTGCGTTCTTTCTCCGGCACGACTCCCCGCGCGGCGCGATCCGCGGGGGGAGACGGCGAAAGGCGATCCAGGCGGCGCCTCAGGAAGACGGACGGAATGGCAGGTTGGAAAGTCGTCGGTCGATCCTGGTGGTAGTGGCGCCGTACGCGCGCGCCGGCAGGATCCATTGCATAGACCTCTTTTACCTCACAGGTGAGTGGATGACCCAAGACACCTTCGTCAACCTGCTCGATTTCGATGTCGCCGGACTGGTCGCGTACTGCGACTCGCTCGGCGAAAAATCCTTTCGCGCGAAACAACTGCAACGCTGGATTCACCAATCCGGCGAAGCCGATTTCGAAAAAATGACCGATCTCGCGAAGTCGTTGCGCGGCAAGCTTGCCACGCGCGCGCGGGTCGGCGTGCCGCCGGTCGCGAGCGATCACGTCTCGGCGGACGGCACGCGCAAGTGGCTGATCGACGTCGGAGCCGGCAACGCGGTCGAAACGGTGTTCATTCCCGAAGCGCGCCGCGGCACGTTGTGCATCTCGTCGCAGGCGGGCTGCGCGGTAAATTGCCGGTTCTGCTCGACGGGCAAACAGGGGTTCAACCGCAATCTGTCGACCGGCGAGATCATCGGCCAGCTCTGGATGGCCGAATTCGCGATCCGCCGCGCCCGTTCGGCGGCGCTCGCCACGGGCGCGAAGGCCGGCGAGCCTGCCACCGGGGACGGCGTCGCGCCAGCGGAGCAGCGGGCGGTGACCAACGTCGTGATGATGGGCATGGGCGAGCCCTTGCTGAATTTCGACAACGTCGTCGCGGCGATGCGCCTGATGCTCGACGACAATGCCTATGGCTTGTCGCGGCGCCGGGTCACCCTGTCGACCTCCGGCGTCGTGCCGATGATGGACCGTCTGGCGGCCGAGTTGCCGGTCGCGCTCGCGGTATCGCTGCACGCGCCGAACGACCGCCTGCGCGACGAGTTGGTGCCGTTGAACAAAAAGTATCCGCTGCGTGAACTGATGGCCGCATGCGAGCGCTACCTGCTGGTCGCGCCACGGGAATTCATCACGTTCGAATACTGCATGCTCGATGGCGTCAACGATACGGAGGCGCATGCGCGTGAACTGCTCGCCGTCACGCGTGACGTGCCCTGCAAGTTCAATCTGATCCCGTTCAATCCTTTCCCCGATTCCGGCCTGAAACGCTCCCGTAACGAACGGATCAGGCGTTTTTCCGAGATATTGCTCGAGGCGGGTGTCGTGACGACGGTGCGCAAGACGCGCGGCGACGACATCGACGCCGCTTGCGGGCAGCTCGCGGGCGCGGTGCAGGATCGTACGCGTCTGGCCGAACGCAGCCGGATCGTGCCGATTATGGAAGTGCATCCGGTATGATGCGCTTCGCGGGGCTGGCGACGGCGTTCGCGTTGGCGGCCTGCGCGCTGCCGCCGGCGGAGGAGAATGGGGACGCGGAGCAGCGGCGGGAGCGGGCGCAGCGGCACGGTCGTCTGGCGCTGGCCTATCTGTCGCATCGGCGTCCCGGCATCGCCCGCGAGGAAGCCGCCGCCGCGCTGGCGCTGGCGCCCGGAGATCCGGAGGCCCTGCATGCGGCGGCATTGGTCGAGCTGGCTGCGGGGCGTCTGCCGGCGGCATTGCCGTATCTGGCCGCGGCGGCGCGGGAAGCGATGGCCATGCCCGGATGGCGTGACGATCCGCGGGCCGGAGCGATCCTGTCCAATTATTCGGTCGCGCTGTGCGATGCCGGCCGGATCGGCGAGGCGCGGCGCTGGCGGGAACGCGCGGCCGCGGTTGACCGGGCGGCCGCCGGGACGGGGCGGAACCGGGCGCCGGGATGGTGCGGGGCGGACAGGGCAACGCACGAGGAAGCGGATGGGGGAAGTTGACGCAGGCCATGCGACGAATGCTGCCGCACGCGTGGGAAAGGCTTCAGGATGCCGCCACTGTCCTGAAGGCATGGGGCAGGGCGCGTGACAAAGTTGAACCAGGACCTTGGTATGAACAAGAGCAAAGATGAGGGCATGTCGCCGGCTCCAGGCGCAAGCGGGCGCGATGCCGTTCAGGGGGGCGCCTCGGCTCACCCGGCCGTCGCCGTCGGGGCGCGACTCGCGGCGGTGCGGACCGAGAAGGGGCGTTCGATCGACGAGATGGCCTCGCGCCTGAAAGTGCCGCCCGCCAAGGTCGCGGCCCTGGAGGCGGGAGACCTGTCGCAATTGCATGACGCCGCTTTCGCGGTGGGTCTGGTGCGCAGCTACGCCAAGGTCCTCGGCATCGAGCCCGATCCGCTGACCGACGCGTTGCGCGGCGTGCGCCGGCAGGCACCCGACCTTGCCTTGCCGGGCTCGTCGACGAAGCCCACGAATATGCGCCGCGCCAACGTGCCGCTCAGTTGGAGCACCCGCCGCTCGGATCGTCGGTCCTGGCTCTGGGGCGGCATCGCGGCGGCGATCGTGCTGATCCTGCTGGTGGTCTGGCGCGTGGGGAACGAACCCAATGGCTGGCTGCAGCGCTTCAAGGGCGGGGCGCCGGGCGCCGACGGTATCGCCGCCGGTGGCGAGACGGCTTCCGGTTCGGTGGTCTCGGCCCTGCCGCCGGTGACGGGGTCCGGGAGCGGTGTGAACGGTGCGAGCGACACGGTCACGGCGGCGCTGGCCGGTCCGACGACGGCAGTGCCGGAGGCGGGCTCCACGGCGGCTGCGACGCTCGCCGCGGTGTCGTCCTCGAACGGCAGCGCTCCGGGATTCGCGCCGGACGGGGTCGCCAGCGGCACCGCAGGCGCGGCGGCCGGTTCGGCGCCGGTCGCGCAGGGCATGTCGCGGATGACGATCCGCGTCAACCAGAACACGTGGATGAGCATCAAGGGTGCCGACGGGCGCAGCGCCTTCTCCGGCGTCGTGCGCGCCGGCCAGTCGGAGACGGTCGACGTGCCGCGTCCCATGCGTCTGGTGGTGGGAAACATGACCGGGGTCGACGCGATCGAACAGGATGGGCAGGCGGTGGACCTGAAGCGTTTCGCTGGTGGCGGCAAGAACGTCGCCCGGTTCTCCCTGCCTTGAACGGCGCCGCGCTGCGCGGGACGCGTGGCGCCTCGTGTGGCGGCCGCGCCCTGCATCCGCACGCGCGAGTGCGCGACGCGCGATAATGCGAGCCGTGCCCCGCAGCGGCGCACGGTGGTTTTCCATACAACGTCATGCCAATAGGCCCTACGCAAATGCAGCTCGAACATGATCTCGTCTTTGGCGGTCCTGCGCCGCGGCGCCAGTCCATACCGGTGGACGTGCGCTGGGGCGAGAACGTCGTCACGGTGGGTGGCGGCGCGCCGGTGCGCGTGCAGTCGATGACGAACACGGACACGGTCGATGCGATCGGCACGGCCATCCAGGTCAAGGAACTTGCCCAGGCCGGTTCCGAAATGGTGCGCATCACGGTCAACACGCCCGAAGCGGCGGCCGAGGTGCCGGCGATCCGCGAGCAACTCGACCGCATGGGCGTCGACGTCCCGCTGGTCGGCGATTTCCACTACAACGGCCATATCCTGCTGAACCAGTTTCCCGACTGCGCGGCGGCCTTGTCGAAATACCGGATCAACCCCGGCAACGTCGGCTACGGCGCGAAGCGCGACACCCAGTATTCGCAGATGATCGAGGCCGCCTGTCGTTACGACAAGCCGGTGCGGATCGGCGTCAACTGGGGCAGTCTCGATCAGGACCTGCTCGCGCGCATGATGGACGAGAACGCGCAGCGTCCGACGCCATGGGACGCGAAGCGCGTGATGTACGAGGCGCTGATCAGCTCCGCGGTGGGGTCCGCGGAGCGCGCGGTGGCGCTGGGTCTGCCGGCGAACCGCATCATCCTGTCGTGCAAGGTCAGCGACGTGCAGGACCTGGTGGCCGTCTACACCGAACTCGGCCGGCGGTGCGATTACGCGCTGCACCTGGGTCTGACGGAGGCCGGCATGGGTTCGAAGGGTATCGTCGCCTCGACCGCGGCGCTTGCAGTGCTGCTGCAGCGCGGCATCGGCGACACGATTCGCGTGTCGCTGACGCCGGAGCCGGGCGGCGCGCGTACGGGCGAGGTGGTGGTCGCCCAGGAGATCCTGCAAACGATGGGGCTGCGCTCCTTCACCCCGATGGTCATCGCCTGCCCGGGTTGCGGACGGACCACCAGCACCGTGTTCCAGGAACTGGCGTCGAAGATCCAGGATTACCTGCGCGCGCAGATGCCGTTGTGGCGCGATACCTATCCGGGCGTCGAGGACATGGACGTGGCCGTCATGGGCTGCATCGTCAACGGGCCGGGCGAGTCGAAGCACGCGAACATCGGCATCAGCCTGCCGGGTTCCGGTGAATCGCCCGCCGCGCCGGTGTTCATCGACGGCGAAAAGGTCAAGACCTTGCGGGGCGATCGCATCGCCGAGGAATTCCAGCAGATCGTCAGTGATTACGTTGCCCGCCGCTATGGCCGCGCGGCCTAGAACCGAGAAGTCATGTCCGAACAGAAGAAGAAAATCGAGCGCCTGACGGGCGTCAAGGGAATGAACGACATCCTGCCGGCGGATGCGCCGCTGTGGGAGTTTTTCGAGGCGACGGTCCGCTCGCTGCTGAAGTCCTACGGGTATCAGAACATCCGCACGCCGATCGTCGAACATACCCAGCTCTTCACGCGCGGAATCGGCGAAGTGACCGACATCGTCGAGAAGGAAATGTACAGCTTCACCGACGCGTTGAACGGGGAAAAGCTGACGCTGCGCCCGGAAAACACCGCGGCCGTGGTACGCGCATCGATCGAGCACAATCTGCTCTATGACGGTCCGAAGCGTCTCTGGTACGTCGGCCCGATGTTCCGTCACGAACGCCCGCAGCGCGGCCGTTACCGGCAGTTCCACCAGGTGGGCGTCGAAGCCCTGGGTTTCGCCGGACCGGACGCCGATGCCGAAATCATCATGATGTGCCAACGGCTCTGGGACGACCTCGGCCTGACCGGCATCCGGCTGGAGATCAATTCGCTCGGGCAGGCCGACGAGCGCGCCGCGCACCGGCGGGAACTGATCGCCTATCTGGAGCAACACGCCGACCGGCTCGACGAGGACGGCAAACGCCGCCTGCATACCAATCCGCTGCGTGTGCTGGACACGAAGAATCCGGCGATGCAGGAACTCGTCGACAACGCGCCGCGGCTGCTGGACTTCCT
The DNA here is from genome assembly GCF_026624755.1 of Robbsia betulipollinis. NCBI lineage: Bacteria > Pseudomonadati > Pseudomonadota > Betaproteobacteria > Burkholderiales > Burkholderiaceae > Robbsia > Robbsia betulipollinis. Next base: position 212,079 of record NZ_JAPMXC010000002.1, on the reverse strand, counting down.
GGGCGAGGCGTCGCTGGCGCATTTCGAGGGATTACAGCGGCTGTTGCGCGAGAACAATATTCCGCACAAGATCAACCCGCGGCTGGTACGCGGCCTGGACTATTACAATCTGACCGTCTTCGAGTGGGTGACGGATCAACTCGGATCGCAGGGCACGGTCGCCGGCGGGGGGCGCTATGACCCGCTCGTCGAGCAGCTGGGTGGCAAGCCGGCGCCGTCGTGCGGCTGGGCGATGGGCGTGGAGCGCATCCTGGAGTTGTTGAAGGACGCACAGCGCGTCCCCGAGCCGGACGGCTGCGACATCTACGTCGTGCATCAGGGCGAGCCGGCGCGCATCCGCGCCTTCATCGCCGCGGAACGTCTGCGGGATGCGGGCCTCGATGTGATCCTGCATTGCAGCGCCGATGGCGGCCCGGCGAGCTTCAAATCACAAATGAAGCGCGCGGATGCGAGCGGCGCCGCCTATGCGGTTATCATTGGCGACGACGAAGTGGCCGCGGACAACGCCACCGTCAAGCCGCTGCGCGGCGCGCAGGCGGGCGATGCCGATGCCGCCGGTGCCAGCCAGCAGCAGAGCGTCGCATTCGATGCGCTCGCCGAGCATCTGATCGAACGCATGACGGCCTGAGCGCGCGGGGCGCGTTTCCGGCGCGGCGGTACTGCCGGCGGAACGCGGGCCCCCTGCGCCGGGCGAGGCAAACGAAATACGGGACAAGATGAGTTATCACGAAGAACAAGAGACACTCGACAGCCTGAAGGCCTGGTGGTCGAACTGGGGCAACGCGCTCACCTGGGTGCTGCTGGCAATCCTGCTCGTGCTGGCGGGCTGGAGCGGCTGGAATTACTGGCAACGGCGTCAGACGACCGAGGCCGCGCTGCTGTACGAGCAGTTCCAGCAGGCGGCGACAGCGAGTGATCTCGCGCACGTCAAGCGCGTCGCGGCCGATATGGAGCAGTCTTTTGCGCGCACGCCGTACGCGCAGATGAGCGCCCTGGGCGCGGCCACCGCGCTGTATCGCAGCGGCGACGCGGCGGGCGCGAAAGCGCAACTGCAATGGACGATCGATCACGCTTCCGACGATGCATACCGCGAAATCGCCCGGATCCGTCTGGCCGGCGTGCTGCTTGACGAGAAAGCCTACGATGCCGGTCTCAAGCTGGTGGATGCGACGCGCCAGGACCCGTTCGCCGCGCTGCGCGCGGACCGGCGCGGCGATTTGCTGGCCGCGGCCGGCAAGCCGGACGATGCGCGCCGCGCTTACCAGGATGCGTTGAAGCAACTGGCGGCAGCGGATACGCCCGCGCACGATCTGATTCAGTTCAAGCTCGACGCGCTGGGCGGCTAGCCCGCCCGAACGGCCTGTTCCCGGCGGTTCCGGCTTGCGCGCCGGTGTCGTCGCGGGACCGGCGGCGTGCCTTGCCGGCACCCTCACTCACCGCTTTCCCGTTTCTTCTCGCGGAGTACATCGAATAATGCTGCACCTCAAGACCCCCTCACTCCGTCGTGTCGGTCGCACGATGGTCTTGGCCTCTTTGGTCGCGGTCCTGGGCGCCTGTTCGGCGACGAAGGATATCCGCCGCGTACCGACGCCGCTGACCGATATCAAGCCGGTGCTCGAGGTGAAGCAGGCCTGGAAGGCCAGCGTCGGCAAGGGCGGCCGCTACCTGTTCCAGCCCGCGGTCGCCGACGGCGCGGTGTTCGCGGCGGGCGCCAACGGCTCGGTGGGCAAGTTCGACGCACAGACCGGCAAGACCCTCTGGAAGATCAAGATCGGCTCGGATCTGTCGGCAGGCGTGGGCACCGACGGCAAGCTGTCGGCGGTCGGTTCGGTCGATGGCACGCTGTTCGTGCTCGACGCCGACGGCAAGGTGTCATGGAAAGCCAACGTCAGCGGCGAGATCCTGTCCGCGCCGCTGGTGGGCAACGGTTTCGTCATCGTGCGCACCGTCGATGGCCGGGTGACGGCGTTCGACGCGCAGACCGGGGAACAGAAATGGGTCTTCCGCAACCGGGCGGTGCCGCTGAACCTGCGCACCACGCTCGGTCTGACCTTCGCCGGCACCAATGCCGTGCTGGCCGGCTTTCCCGGTGGCGCGCTGGCCGCGATCAGCCTCGCGAACGGCGACGCATTCTGGCAGTCGCCGGTGTCCTTCCCGCAGGGCGTGACGGAAGTCGAGCGTATCAACGATGTATCGGGAACGCCGCAGCTCGTCGGCCGTCTCGCCTGTGCCGGCACCTTCCAGGGAAAGATCGGATGTTTCGACGTCGAATCCGGACAACCGGTGTGGGCGCATGCGTTCTCCACGTATAGCGGCGTCGCGGAAGACGATCAGACCGTGGTCGCCGCCGACGACTGGTCGGTCGTCAAGGCGTTCGATGCGAACAGCGGCAAACAGCTGTGGGAGAACACGCAGCTCAAGAGCCGCGATCTGAATCGTCCGGTGCTGCTCGGCCGCACGGTGGTCGTTGGCGATTACCAGGGTTTCGTGCATTTCCTGTCGCGCGACACCGGCGAGTTCGTCGCCCGCATGAAGACCGACAAGAGCCCCATCACCGCGCCGGCGGTGGTGGCCGGCCCCTCTCTCGTCGTCCAGACCAAGGACGGCGACCTGTACGCTTTCCAGCCCCAGTAAGGCTGGTGTTGACGCCAACGGCCGGCGCTCCCTGCCGGCCGTCGTCGTTTTGAGAACAGTATTATGAAACCCGTGATAACGCTCGTCGGGCGTCCCAATGTCGGTAAATCGACCCTATTCAATCGTCTGACGCGTTCGCGCGACGCGCTCGTGGCGGACCTGCCCGGCCTGACCCGGGACCGTCACTACGGCGAGGGACGGGCGGGTTCGCGTCCGTATCTGGTCGTCGACACGGGCGGTTTCGAGCCGGTGGCGAAAGAAGGCATCCTCTACGAAATGGCGCGCCAGACGCGCCAGGCGGTCGAGGAGTCCGACGTCATCATCTTCCTGGTCGACGGCCGGCTCGGCCTGGCCCCGCAGGATGCGGCGATCGCGTCCTACCTGCGCAAGACCGGGCGCCCCGTGTTCCTGGTCGTGAACAAGGCCGAAGGCATGCGCTATGGCGCGGTGGCCGCCGAGTTCTACGAACTGGGGCTGGGTGACCCGCGGGCGATTTCGTCCGCGCACGGCGACGGCGTGACCGAGTTGATCGAGGAGGCGCTGGAAAAAGCCTACGCGGGCCGCCCCGAGGAGGACGAGGATGCAGCCGCGCGCGGCACGAAGATCGCGATCGTCGGGCGGCCCAACGTCGGCAAGTCGACGCTGGTCAATACGCTGCTGGGCGAAGAGCGGGTGATCGCGTTCGACATGCCGGGTACCACGCGCGATTCGATCTACATCGACTTCGAACGCAAGGGCCGGCCCTACACGCTCATCGACACCGCCGGCATTCGCAAGCGCGGCAAGGTCTTCGAGGCCATCGAGAAGTTTTCGGTGATCAAGACGCTGCAGGCGGTGTCCGATGCGAACGTCGTGATCCTGCTGCTCGATGCCCGCCAGGACATCAGCGAGCAGGATGCGCACATCGCGGGTTTCATCGTCGAGCAGGGCCGTGCGCTGGTGGTGGGCGTGAACAAGTGGGACGGGCTCGACGAGCATGTGCGCGAGCGCGCGAAGGCCGATCTGGCGCGCAAGCTGCGCTTTCTGGGCTTCGCGAAGAACTTCTTCGTCTCGGCGACCGAAAAGACCGGCATCGGCCCGCTGATGCGCGCGGTCGACGAAGCGTATGCGGCAGCGATGGCGAAGCTGCCCACGCCCAAGCTTACCCGCGCGCTGATCGAGGCCGTCGAACACCAGCAGCCGCGCCGCAAGGGGCCCGTGCGGCCGAAGCTGCGCTATGCGCACCAGGGCGGTCAGAATCCGCCGATCATCATCGTTCACGGCAATGCGCTGGACGCAATCACCGATTCGTACAAACGCTATCTCGAGGGCCGATTCCGTGAAACTTTCGGCCTCGTCGGCACTCCATTGAGAATCGAGTTCCGTTCGGGCGACAACCCCTACGATCCGAAGAACTGAGACAAATCGAAGCACCGGCACCTGCCTGTTCGGAGAATAAAATCAGATATAGTGTCTAAGACTGGTCACACAAATCCTCTGGCCGTTACCACCTTCTAAACCCCGAAAACAACAGGGAGTCTGCTATGAGTCAAAACAACAAAGGGCAACTGCTTCAGGACCCATTCCTCAATGCGCTGCGCAAGGAACATGTACCGGTCTCCATCTATCTGGTCAATGGCATCAAACTGCAGGGACAGATCGAATCGTTCGATCAGTATGTGATTCTGCTGCGCAACACCGTGACCCAGATGGTCTACAAGCATGCCATTTCGACCGTTGTGCCGGCGCGCGCCGTGACGCTGCCGCCGCCCGAACCGCGTAACGACTAATTCCACCGTTGGGCGGCCGTTTGCACCGTTTGCGGCGCCGCTCACTTCAGAAGTGATAATTTGACACGCGCAGCACTTGTGAATGTGGATTTCGGCAAGGCCGATTTCCAGGCCAGCCTCGAAGAACTGGGCCTGCTCGCCACCAGCGCGGGCGCCGAGCCCGTCGTGACCCTGTCCGGCCGACGCGCCAGTCCCGACGCCAAGCTTTTCATCGGCAGCGGCAAGGCCGAAGAACTGCGCGCCGAGATCATGGCCCAGGGCGTGGATCTGGTCATCTTCAATCATCCGCTTTCCCCGGCGCAACAGCGCAATCTCGAACAGGTGCTGGAGACGCGCGTGATCGACCGGGTCAGCCTGATCCTGGACATCTTCGCCCAACGCGCGAAAAGCGCCGAAGGCAAGCTGCAGGTCGAACTCGCGCAACTTCAATATCTGTCGACGCGGCTGGTGCGGGCCTGGACTCACCTCGAGCGCCAGAAGGGCGGCATCGGCCTGCGCGGTCCCGGCGAAACCCAGCTCGAAACCGACCGCCGTTTGTTGGGAGAACGGGTCAAGTACTTGCGTGGGCGCCAGCACAAGCTGGCGAAGCAGCAGGGCACGCAGCGACGCGCCCGCGAGCGCAGCCAGACGTTTTCGGTATCCTTGGTGGGCTACACGAACGCCGGGAAATCCACGCTCTTCAATGCGATGACGAAGGCGCAGAGTTATGCGGCCGACCAGCTGTTCGCCACCCTCGACACCACCTCGCGGCGTGTGTACCTCGGCGACGCCGGCACCATCGTGCTGTCGGATACCGTGGGTTTCATCCGCGACTTGCCGCACGCCCTGATCGCGGCGTTTCGCGCGACCCTGCAGGAGACCGCGCATGCCGACCTCCTGCTGCATGTCGTCGACGCGTCCAATCCCGCCCGGCTGGAGCAGTCCGCCCAGGTCAACAAGGTCTTGCGCGAAATCGGCGCCGACAAGGTGCCCCAGCTGCTGGTCTGGAACAAGATCGACGCGGCGCCTGAACTGAATGACGTTAAGGTAGTCGAAAGGAATGAGTATGGTAATATTTCCCGCGTTTTCGTCAGTGCGCGGGAGGGCCGCGGTCTCGACGGGCTGCGCGGCGCCATTGCCGAGGCCGTCATCGCCCGGGACATGGGCGAGGAACCGGGCAAGTCGGACGGGGACGCGACGCCCGATCCGCGCGACCTCCCGGAAGTTCCATCGGTCGGCGACGATCCGCAACGCTAGATTCGCGCTCCCGCATTGACCTTTTCACGTTTGACGTCACCCGATGCGCATGGACAGGTGCCGCGCCCCCCGGCCGCGCACGGGTCGCGAATGGCGCCATGGATTTCGCGTTCGGCGCGCGGTTCGTCTCTGGACGGCGGCACGATGTCGATCCCTTTCGTTACAGCAATAACCGGCTGCTTCATGGTGAAAAATCATAAATTCGGTACCGTATGGCAGCGCGCCCTGGCGGTCTTTTCGCTGAACGATCCGGGATGGGGTCGCGGCGCGGGCAAGGATGGCGAATCCGGCACCCCGGGCAAAGAGCACGACAAGGGCGAACGCGCCGGCGAGCGTCCCGCCCGAAACGAGCAGAACCGTCCGCCCAATGGCGGCCGCGAGGGCGGCGGGCCGCCGGACCTCGACGAGCTGTGGCGCGATTTCAACCAGCGCTTGAACCGGCTGTTCAACCGCAAGGGCGGCGGCAGCGGGGGCAAGCCTTCGCTCGACGGCGGTGGCCCGTCCCGGCGCGCCGGGACGATCGGCGCGCTGGTGCTGCTCTGCCTCGCCGTGCTGGTCTGGCTGTGCAGCGGCATCTATATCGTGCAGGAAGGGCAGGCTGGCGTCGTACTGCGCTTTGGCCGCTACGTCTACACGACGCCGGCCGGCATTCAGTGGCGCGCTCCCTATCCGTTCGAGGCGAACGAGATCGTCAACATGTCGCAGGTGCGCTCGATCGAGATCGGCCGTAACGGCACGATCCGCGAGACGAATCTGAAGGATTCGTCGATGCTGACGTCCGATGGCAACATCATCGACGTGCGGTTCGCCGTGCAGTACCGCATCAAGGATGCGTCGGACTTCCTGTTCAACAACGCCGACGCCGAGGCGAACGTCGCGCAGGCGGCGGAGACCGCGGTGCGGGAGATCGTCGGCAAGAGCAAGATGGATTACGTGCTGTATGAAGGGCGCGAGCAGGTCGCGATCGAATTGGCGGCCTCGATCCAGCGCATTCTCGATGCGTACGCGACCGGCATCCTGGTGACCAGCGTGACGATGCAGAACGTGCAGCCGCCCGAGCAGGTACAGGCCGCCTTCGACGATGCGGTGAAAGCGGGCCAGGATCGCGAGCGGCAGAAGAACGAAGCGCAGGCCTATGCGAACGATGTCGTGCCGCGCGCGCGCGGTACCGCGGCGCGGATGCTGGAGGAAGCGCAGGGCTACAAGGCACGCATCGTCGCGCAGGCCGAGGGCGACGCCGCGCGCTTCGACGCGGTGCAGGCGGAATACGCAAAGGCGCCCGCCGTCACCCGCGAGCGTATGTACCTGGATACGATGCAGCAGATCTATTCGAAGTCGTCGAAGGTACTGGTCGACAGCAAGGCCAACAACAGCATGCTGTATCTGCCGCTCGACAAGCTGCTCGCGCAAACCGCACAGCCGGGACCGGCGCCGCGCGACCGTGCGCCGGCCGCCGCCGCGCCCGCCGACGGCGCGTCCGATGCAGCCGTGAGCGACAACGATCTGGCCGCCGCGCGCGCGAGCGCCGGCGTCGACCCCCTGCGTTCGCGCAGCCTGTTCCGCAGCCGCGGACGCAGCGAAGAACTGCAAGACATACGATAAGGTGACGATCAGATGAACCGGATTATTGCTGCGATCGTCGCACTCGTCGTGGTCCTGACGATTGCGTCATCGATGTTTTTCGTGGTCGATCAGCGACGCTTTGCGATCGTCTTCGGTCTGGGCGCGGTCAAGAAGGTGATCAGCGAGCCGGGCCTGTATTTCAAGCTGCCGCCGCCGTTCGAACGGGTCGTCTCGATCGACAAGCGCATCCAGACGATCGATAACGCCGAGCCGGACCGCTACATCACCGCCGAGAAGAAGAACCTGCTGGTCGATCTGTTCGTCAAGTGGCGCGTCGCCGACCCGCGCAAGTACTTCATCTCCTTCAAGGGCGACGGTTCGCTCGCGGAAGACCGGCTCAAGCAGATCATCCGCGCGGCGCTGAACGAGGAGTTCGCCAAGCGCACGGTGAACGAAGTCGTGTCCAACGAACGGGAAGTCGTCATGCAGGCAGTGCAGCGCAAGGTCGCGCGCGACGCAGCGGCGATCGGCATCGCCATCGTCGATGTGCGGCTCAAACGTGTCGATCTGCTGGCGGAAATCAGCGAATCGGTCTACCGTCGCATGGAAGCGGAACGCAAGCAGGTCGCCAATCAATTGCGTTCGACCGGTGCGGCGGAAGCCGAGCAGATCCGGGCCGATGCCGACCGGCAGCGGGAAGTGCTCTTGTCGGCGGCCTACAAGCAGACCCAGCAGGTGATGGGCGACGCCGATGCGCAGGCATCGGCGACCTATGCGGGAGCGTTCGGCCGCGATCCGTCGTTCTACGAGTTCTACAAGAGCCTGGAAGCCTACCGCGCATCGTTCCGCAGCCGCAGCGACGTCATCGTCGCCGACCCGAACAGTGCGTTCTTCAAGTATCTGCGCGCCCCCGATGGCGCTCCCGCGCGGACGGCGCCCGCGACGCGCTGACGGTTCCTGCCGATGGGACCCGCTGATGGCGCGTTCCGCATCGATTCTCGTGCGGATTCGCCCCAAAGCGTGTAAGTTTCCGTAGAATTGCGACCTGTTTCGCGACGGGCGCGGCGCCAGGCCGGGAGGGCGCACGCGCGCTTCGCGCCGGTTCACTGCCCGACAGGCGCAAAAAACCGGTGCCGTCGATCTCGCTTCGTTCCCATCGCTGCCAGACCACCGCACTGGATTGAAAGGATATCGACAATGTCGATTTGGTTGTTACCCGAGAGCATCGCCGACGTGCTGCCATCGGAAGCGCGCAAGAGCGAGAATCTGCGCCGCGCGTTGCTGGACCGTTTCCGGGTCTATGGCTACGAGATGGTCATGCCGCCGCTCCTCGAATATCTGGAGTCGTTGCTGGCCGGCGGAGGCGAGGATCTCGGGCTACGCACGTTCAAGCTGGTCGATCAGTTGTCGGGCCGCACGATGGGGGTGCGCGCCGATATCACGCCGCAGGTGTCGCGCATCGACGCGCACTTGCTCAACCGCCCCGGCGTGACGCGTCTGTGCTATGCGGGCAGCGTGCTGGAGACGCGTCCGCGCGGATTGCACGCCACGCGTGAGCCGTATCAGATCGGCGCCGAGTTGTACGGACACGGCGGCATCGAGGCGGATCTGGAGATCCAGCAATTGCTGCTCGACAGCGTCGCGCTGGTGGGCTTGCGGGATGTGCGGCTGGATCTGGGTCACGCCGGTATCCTGAGTGCCTTGTTCGAATGGGCACCGGCGGCCGCGGTGCATGCCTACGAGATCTTCAGCGCGCTTGCCGGCAAGGACGTGCCACGGCTGCACGACGTCACGGCATCGCTGGCGCCGCAGGCCCGCGACGCGTTGCGCGCGCTGCCCACGCTCTATGGCGAACGTGAGGTGCTCGAGCGGGCGCGCCATGTCCTGCCCCCGCTGCCGGCGATCGGCCGCGCGCTCGACGACCTGGATTGCCTGGCCGCGCAGGCCGTGTTGCCCGCCCCGGGCGCCCGGGGCGGCGAAGTCGCGCAGGTGCAGTTCGACCTCGCCGATCTGGGCGGCTCCTACCAGTATCACACCGGGGTGATCTTTTCGGCCTACGTCGCGGGCGTGCCGAACGCGATCGCCCGGGGCGGACGTTACGACCGGATTGGCCGGCTGTTCGGCCGTGACCGGCCGGCGATCGGTTTTTCGCTCGATCTGCGCGAACTGGCCCGCATCTCGCCGGTCGAGGCGCGTTCGAGCGCGATCTTCGCACCGTGGACACGCGATGCGGCGTTGTCGGCGCGCATCGCGGCGTTGCGTGATGCGGGCGAGATCGTGATCCAGGCGCTGCCCGGGCATCCGCACGATCTCGATGAATTCGCATGCGACCGCGAACTCGTCGCGCGCGATGGGGAGTGGATCCTCGTCGCGCGCCAAATTATCTAAGGTTCCCGCGACGCGGGTAGAATACGTTTTTAACCAGGCCAGAAAACAACATGTCCGGTAACGCATCGAACCAGGGGCGGAACGTCGTCGTCGTCGGCACCCAGTGGGGTGACGAAGGCAAAGGCAAGATCGTCGATTGGCTGACCGATCACGCGAAAGGCGTCGTTCGCTTCCAGGGCGGGCACAATGCAGGCCACACGCTGATCATCGGCGGCAAGAAAACCATCCTCCGGCTGATTCCCTCGGGGATCATGCGCGCGGAAGTCGCCTGCTACATCGGCAACGGCGTGGTGCTGTCGCCCGAGGCGCTGTTCAAGGAAATCGGCGAGCTGGAAGCCGCGGGCCTGAACGTGCGCGAGCGGCTGTTCATCTCCGAAGCCTGCACGCTGATCCTGCCCTCGCACGTGGCGATCGACCAGGCGCGCGAGCGCCGCCGCGGCGTCGACAAGATCGGTACGACGGGGCGGGGCATCGGTCCGGCGTACGAGGACAAGATCGGTCGTCGCGGCCTGCGGGTACAGGACCTGTTCGACCGCGCGCACTTCGCCGAACGTCTTGCCGAAGTGCTCGAATACCATAATTTCCAGCTGACCCAGTACCTGGGCGCGCCGGCGGTGGATTTCCAGGAAACGCTGGACACGCTGCTGGGCTTCGCCGAACGGCTCGCGCCGATGTGCGCCGACGTGTCGTCGCGGCTCGCGGCGGAAAATGCGCGCGGCGGCAGCCTGCTGTTCGAGGGCGCGCAGGGCACCCTGCTCGACGTCGACCACGGCACCTATCCGTTCGTCACGAGCAGCAACTGCGTCGCGGGTGCGGCGTCGGCGGGGGCGGGCGTCGGTCCGCAGAAGCTCCATTATGTGCTGGGCATCACGAAGGCCTATTGCACGCGCGTGGGCAGCGGCCCGTTCCCGAGCGAACTGTACGATGCGGACAATGCCGCGCGTCAGGACCCGGTCGGACTGACGCTGGCGACGGTCGGCAAGGAGTTCGGTTCGGTGACCGGACGCCCGCGGCGTACCGGCTGGCTCGACGTCGCCGCATTGAAGCGCTCGATTCAGATCAATGGCATCTCGGGTCTGTGTCTGACCAAGCTGGATGTGCTCGACGGGCTGGAGACGGTGTCGCTGTGCGTGGGCTATACGGTGGCGGGCAAGGCGCTGGACCTGCTGCCGCGCGGTGCGGCGGCGGTGGCCGCGTGCGAGCCGATCTACGAAGTGTTCCCCGGCTGGCAGACCAGCACCGTGGGCATCCAGCAATGGGATGCGCTGCCGGAGAATGCGCAGAACTATTTGCGCCGCGTCGAGGCGCTCGCGGGCGTGCCGATCCACATGATCTCGACCGGTCCCGACCGCGACGAGACCATCCTGCTGCACCACCCGTTCGCAGCCTGAAGAACTTCTCGAAAAATCGTTCTCATGAATGTTCCGAAGACCGACGACCAGCATCTGTGGGTGAGCTGGGATGCGTATCACCGGCTGATCGAACGCCTGGCCCTGCAGATTCACGAATCGGGCTGGAAGTTCGATTTCATCCTGTGTCTGGCCCGGGGCGGTCTGCGGGTGGGCGACCAATTGTCGCGTATCTATGACCTGCCGCTCGCGATCCTGGCGACCAGTTCCTACCGTGAGGCGGCGGGCACCCGTCAGGGGTCGCTCGACATCGCCCGTTACATCACGATGACGCGCGGCGACCTGTCGGGCAATGTCCTGCTGGTCGACGACCTGGTGGATTCGGGCGTGACGCTCGCCCGCGTGCAGCAGCATCTCGCGGAGCGCTTTCCGGCGATTACCGCGGTGCGCTCCGCGGTGCTCTGGTACAAGGGCTGTTCGGTCACGCGGCCGGACTACCACGTCGAGCATCTGCCGCTGAATCCATGGATTCACCAGCCGTTCGAGGAATGGGACGCCGTGCGCCCGCACAATCTCGCGTCGTGGATCAAACGCGGCAAGAGCGGCGAGGCGAAGCGCGCCGAAGCAATGCGTGGCGAAGCCGACGACGGTGCGGACGCGGCGACTCGCGTGCCGGCCCCCGCGGCACCGCACCTGCCGGACGCCGCGGCGCCGGCATCGGCCCCGGCGATACGCACGGACGAAACCGCATCCTGATGGCACGCGTCATCGTCCGCCGGGCCGGGGGCGATGAACCGAGTTCACTCCTTTCTTTTTCAGGCTGACCTTGGCTACTACGCACCCGGCACATCCGCATTCCGCGAAACAGTCCCCAACGGCGCTGGTGACGGCGGCGATCGGCATCGTCTTCGGCGATATCGGCACCAGCCCGCTGTACGCGATGAAGGAAGCGTTCAGCCCGGGCCACGGCATCACGTTCAGCGAGGGCTCGATCATCGGTGTGGTATCGCTGCTGTTCTGGGCGATCGTGCTGGTCGTCGCGGTCAAGTACGTGCTGTTCGTGATGCGTGCCGACAACAACGGCGAAGGCGGCGCGCTGGCACTGATGGTGTTGTCGCTGCGCAATGTACGCCGGGGCGGGCGCTTCGCGCAGACGCTGGTGATGCTCGGGCTCTTCGGCGCATGCATGTTCTACGGGGATGCGGTGATCACGCCGGCGATGTCGGTGATGTCGGCCGTCGAAGGGCTGAAAATCGCCGCGCCGCAGCTCGGCGGCTATGTGCTGCCGATCACCCTGGTCGTCCTGATCCTGCTGTTCTGGCTGCAAAAGCGGGGTACCGAATCGGTGGGCAGGCTGTTCGGTCCGGTCATGCTGCTCTGGTTCATCACGCTGGCGGTCTTGGGCGTGTATCACATCATCGCTTCACCGATCATCATCGAGGCGGTCAACCCGATCCACGCGATCCGCTTCATCTCGCGGCATGCATTGCAGGCGTATATCGTCCTCGGCTCGGTCTTCCTGGTGCTGACGGGCGCCGAGGCGCTGTACGCGGACATGGGACATTTTGGCGCACGGCCGATCCGCATCGGCTGGTACGCGATCGTGATGCCGGCGCTGGTCCTGAACTATTTCGGGCAGGGCGCCTTGCTGATCCGGGACCCGACGGCGATTCAGAACCCGTTCTTCCTGATGGCGCCGGACTGGGCGACGCTGCCGCTGGTGCTGCTGGCGACGGCCGCGGCGGTCATCGCCTCGCAGGCGGTGATCTCCGGCGCGTTTTCGCTGACGAGTCAGGCGATCCAGCTGGGCTACGTGCCGCGCATGAAGATCCAGCACACCTCGGCCAGCGCGATCGGCCAGATCTACATTCCGCTGGTCAACTGGCTGCTGCTCGCGATCATCGTCTGCATCGTGCTCGGTTTCAAGAGTTCCGACAATCTCGCCGCGGCCTACGGCATCGCCGTGACGACGACGATGGTGATCACGACGATGCTGGTCGGGGTCGTGATGCTGCGGGTCTGGAAGTGGAAGAAACGTTTGGTGATTCCCATCATCGCGCTGTTCATGGTGATCGATCTCGCTTTCTTCGGCGCCAATCTGATCAAGATCGAGGAGGGCGGCTGGCTGCCGCTGGGCGTGGGTGCGGGCCTGTTCTTCCTGCTCACCACCTGGTCCAAGGGGCGGCAGATCGTCAAACAGCGCACCGCCGTCGACGGCATCGCGCTGCAGCCGTTCCTGAAAAGCCTGCTCGCGCATCCGCCGCACCGTGTCTCGGGCACCGCGATCTATCTGACCGGTAGCGAGTCGCTGGTGCCGGTCAGTCTGCTGCACAATCTCAAGCACAACAAGATCCTGCATGAACGCACGATCTTCATGACCTTTCTCACGCGTGACGTGCCGTATATCGACGATGCGAAGCGCTTCCAGGTCAAATCGTTCGATGGCGGCCTGTTCCTCGTGAAAGCCGTCTACGGTTTCAACGAGACGCCGGACGTCGATGGCGTGCTGGACTATCTCGGCCGCGAACACGACATGGCGTTCGAGCTGATGGACACCTCGTTCTTCCTCGCGCGCGAGACCGTGGTGCCCACGCAATTGCCCGGCATGTCGGTATGGCGCGAACGGGTATTCGCCTGGATGCACCAGAACGCCGCGAAGCCGACCGATTTCTTCAGCATTCCGGCAAACCGCGTCGTCGAGCTCGGCACGAAGATCGAAATCTGAACGCGACGTGGCGCGACATGGCGCGATGCAACGCGGTGCGCCAAGCACGGCGCAGGGCTGCCTGCTATCCTGATTTCCTGAGGCGCCCCCGCTTTCTGGGGGCGCGACGATTTCCTGGAGATTTTGTGAAAGCCATCATCCTGCGCACGCCCGGCGGCCTCGCCAACCTGACGCCCACCAGTCTGTCCGACCCGGGTGCGCCGAAAGCGAACGAGATCCGCGTGCGGCTGCATGCCAGCTCGCTCAACTACCATGATTACGGTGTCGTCACCCGTCCCGACTGGCCTTTCGACCGCCGCATTCCGATGTCGGACGGCGCGGGCGAGGTCGAGGCGGTGGGTGCCGACGTCACCGATTTCACGCCGGGCGACGCGGTGGTTTCATGCTTCTTTCCGACATGGCACGACGGGCCCGCGCGCCTCGGCGATTTCGCGACCGTTCCGGGCGACGGCATCGACGGCTACGCACGCGAGATCGTGACCTTGCCGGCGACCCACTTCACCCCCGCACCGAAAGGTTTCACGCACGAGGAAGCCGCGACGCTGACGACCGCCGGCCTCACGGCCTGGCGCGCGCTGGTCGTCGAGGGCGATATCAAGGCCGGTGACACGGTGCTGGTGCTGGGTACGGGCGGCGTATCGATCTTCGCGCTGCAATTGGCGAAAAGCATGGGCGCCACCGTGATCGTCACGTCGTCGTCCGACGAGAAGCTCGCCCGCGCGCGCGCGCTCGGTGCCGACCACACGATCAACTATCGCACCCATGCGGACTGGGGCAGGCGCGCGAGCGACCTCGCCGGCGGTACGGGCGTGGATCATGTGATCGAGGTCGGCGGACCGGGCACGCTGCCGCAGTCGATCGCCGCGGTGCGCGTGGGTGGCCGCATCGCGCTGATCGGCGTGCTGACCGGACGCGGCGGCGAGGTGCCGACGGCCGCGCTGATGGTGAAGCAGGCGCGTCTGCAAGGTTTGATCGTGGGCAGCCGGCGCGAGCAGCAGGACTTCGTGCGTGCGATCGACACGCTCGGCCTGAAGCCGGTGATCGATCGCACGTTCGGTCTCGACGAAATGCCCGAAGCGTTCCGCTACCAGGAAAGCGGCGCGCACTTCGGCAAGATCTGCCTGAGTTTCTAGATGCGCTTCCGGATGCGCTCCTAGGCGCGCCTATTTACGCCTGAGTTTGGCGAACGCGGCGGCCATCGCGTTATCGGCCGCGACGGGGGCGCTCTGGCGGGATGGCGCCCGGGATCCCGAACGCTCGGCACCACCGGCGCGGCCCCGGTCCCGGCCGGTACCGCCGGCATGGCCTCCCGCGCCGCCGCCGGCAGCACCGATCTCGTCGTCCAGACGCATCGTCAGCGCGACGCGCTGGCGCTTCAGGTCGACTTCCATCACTTTCACCTGCACCACATCGCCGGCCTTCACGACTTCGTGCGGGTCGCGCACGAAACGCGTCGACATCGCCGAGACGTGCACCAGCCCGTCCTGATGGACGCCGATATCGATGAAGGCGCCGAACGCGGCGACGTTCGTGACGACGCCCTCCAGGATCATTCCCGCCTCCAGGTCCGAGACCTTTTCGACCCCTTCGCGAAACGCGGCGGTCTTGAATTCCGGCCGCGGGTCGCGCCCGGGCTTTTCCAGCTCGGCGAGGATGTCGCGCACCGTGGGCAGTCCGAAGCGTTCGTCGACGAACTCGCGCGGCGAGATCGACGCGAGCAGGTCGCGATTGCCCAGCAACTCCCCGGCGGTGCGCCCGATCTTCGCGAGCATCCGCTCGACCACGGGATAGGCCTCGGGATGCACCGCGCAGCCGTCGAGCGGGTTCTTGCCGGCATTGATGCGCAGGAAACCGGCCGCCTGCTCGAAGGTCTTGTCGCCCAGGCGCGGCACCTTGCGCAGCGCCGCGCGCGAGGGGAAGGGGCCGTTGGCGTCCCGATAATCGACGATATTGCGCGCGAGCACGCCGTTCAGACCGGAGACGCGCGCGAGCAGCGCGGCGGATGCGGTGTTGACGTCGACGCCCACGGCGTTCACGCAATCCTCCACCACCGCGTCCAGCGAGCGGGCCAGCTCGCGCTGGTTGACGTCGTGCTGATACTGGCCGACGCCGATCGCCTTGGGATCGATCTTGACCAGTTCGGCGAGCGGGTCCTGCAGGCGGCGCGCGATCGAGACGGCGCCGCGCAGCGACACGTCGAGTTCCGGAAACTCCTTCGCGGCGAATTCCGAGGCGGAATAGATCGACGCGCCGGCTTCCGAGACGACGATTTTCGTCAGTTTCAGTTCCGGGTGACGCTGCATCAGGTCCGCGGCGAGCTTGTCGGTCTCGCGCGACGCGGTGCCGTTGCCGATGCTGATCAACTCGGCGCCGGTCGCCTGCGCGATGCGGGCCAGGCGCGCGATCGATCCGTCCCAGTCGCGGCGTGGCTCGTGCGGGTAGATGGTATCGGTGGCCAGCAGCTTGCCGGTGCGATCCACCGCCGCCACCTTGACGCCGGTGCGGATGCCCGGGTCGAGCCCGAGCACCGCCTTCGGGCCGGCCGGGGCGGCGAGCAGCAGGTCCTTCAGGTTGCGCGCGAACACAATGATCGCGTCGCCTTCGGCGGTATCGCGCAGCCGTCCCAGCAGTTCGTTTTCCAGATACGGCTGTACCTTGACGCGCCAGCTCCAGCGGCAGACGTCCGCCAGCCATTTGTCGCCCGGGCGCCCCTGCGCGGCGATGCCGAACTGCTGGGCGATGGTCTGTTCGCAGGGGTGGGGCGATTGCTGGTCGAGCGCCTCGCCCAGCCCGAGCTTGACGACCACGGTCCCTAGATTGCGCGCGCGAAACAACGCAAGGGCCCGGTGCGAGGGAAGCGTCGCGATGCCTTCGGCGTAATCGTAGTAGTCGCGGAACTTCTCGTCTTCGTCGCCTTCGCGTCCTGCGACGACCTTCGCGGTGACGATGCCGCGCTGCCACAGGTCCGCGCGCAGCCGGGCGAGCAGTTCGGCGGTCTCGCCGAAGCGCTCCGAGAGGATGTCGCGGGCGCCGTCGAGCGCCGCCTTGACGTCGGCCACGCCTTTGTCGGCCGAGACGTAGGCGAGCGCCTCCGTGGCCGGGTCGCGGCGCGGGTCGCCGAGCAACTGTTCGGCCAGCGGTTCGAGCCCGGCCTCGCGGGCGATCTGCGCACGGGTGCGCCGTTTGGGTTTGTACGGCAGATAGAGATCTTCGAGCGTCTGCTTGCTGTCCGCCGCGTCGATCGCGGCGCGCAGGGCGTCGTCGAGCTTGCCTTGCTCGGCGATGCTCGACAGGATCGCCGCGCGCCGGCTTTCGAGTTCGCGCAGGTAGATCAGCCGTTCCTCGAGGTTGCGCAATTGGGTGTCGTCGAGGTTGCCGGTCACTTCCTTGCGATAGCGGGCGATGAACGGCACGGTGGCGCCTTCGTCCAGCAGGCCGACGGCCGCGGCCACCTGGCGGGTCTGCACGCCGAGCTCGGTGGCGATGCGTTGTACGATCTTCAGGTTTGCGGTATCCGGCATGGGGGCTCGCGGCTTCGATGGTTCGTGAACCGGGCATTTTGCCACAAAGCGCGCGCGCGTCCGAACGCGTTCCCGGTGCGCTTCTGTCCGCGACGGGCCCTGTCCGATCGCCATCTGCCATGCGCCGCGGGGGCGGTGCGATGGTAGAATCCGGGCATGCCGACCGCCTCCTTTCCCCTCCGTTTTCCGTCCCGCATCGTCGCGACGATATCTGCGCCGCGCCACCTCGCCGGTGCGCTTTCGACCGCCGTGCTTCCAGCCGTTGCGCCGCGTGCGTGGCGCCTTGCCCGGGTCGCAGTGCCGCGCGCCGCGCTGCTCGGCGTGACGAGCCTGCTGCTGGTGTCGGCGACGGCATTCGCGCAATCCTCGCCGCCGGCGGACTCCCCCGGCGCGGTGTCGGGCGGGCAGGCCGCAGCGCCTGATGTCGCCGGCACGCAGGCGATGCGTTTGCCGGCGTCGCCTGGTTCGCCCGCACTATCCGATGCCGCGTCCGATGCCGCGCCCGGTGCCGTGGGCGGCGACGCGACGCCAGCCGGTCCGCCGTTGAGCGACGAGGAATACACGGAACGCGCCCACGCGCACGATGCGCAGCAAAAGACGCTGGATGAACGCACCGCGCGCATGAACTACGCGTACGCGGTGGCGCAGCACAATTGCTATGCGCATTTTTTCGTCAACCATTGCCTGACGGTGGCGCGCGATACGATGCGGGTGGAAAAAGGCCAGGTCCGCACCGAGCAGCTGGCGCTGTCCGCCGAGCGGCGCAGCGATCGCGCGCGGCAGCGCGAGACGCGCGCCGAAGAAAAGCGGGTGCAGACCGCCGCCGATGCGCCGCAACGCGCGGCGAACGAGGCGCGCAACCGGGCCGCCTTCGCGGCGAAGCAGCAGCAACATCAGCTCGACCTGGCCAAACGTGGCCAGGATGGGGCCGAGCAGCGCCAGCGTGCGGCGAATGCCGCGGCGTACCGGCAGAAACAGGCGGCGCACCAGCAGGCGCTCGACCAGGCGAACCGCAACGCCGACGCGGACGCGGCGAAGCGGGCCGAGAACGTGCACCGTTACGAACAGAAGCAAAGCGACGCGGCGGATCGCCAGCGCGATCTGGACGCGCGCCGGCGCAAGGCGCAGGAGCGGGCGAACAAGTCCGCGCCGCCGCCCGCGAGCGCGCCGGCAGCCCGGCCACAGCCATGACCGCGGCGACGCGCGCGGCGAATGCGGCGAATGCGGCGGGCATGACGGCCGCGCGCGACGCCCGGCCGAGCGCCGCGCGCGTTGCCGAGTTGGAGTCGCTGTTCGACACGCGCGGCCCGCTCGCCCGCAATATTCCGGGTTACCGGCCGCGCGAGTCGCAATTGCGCATGGCGCTTGCGGTCGCCGCGGCGATCGCGGCGAGCACGCCGGTGGATAACGGGCGGTTCGCGTTGCGGCAGACGGGCGCGCCGGCGGACGACGGCGCGCAGGCGTCGCCGCTCGACCCGGACGCGCCGGGAGGCGACGGCGGCAATACGCTGATCGTCGAAGCCGGCACCGGCACCGGCAAGACCTATGCGTATCTCGTGCCGGCGATGCTGTGGGGCGGCAAGGTCATCGTGTCCACCGGCACCAAGCATCTGCAGGACCAGTTGTTCCAGCGCGACGTGCCGACGGTGCGCGACGCGCTGGGCGTGCCGGTCACGGTGGCGATGCTCAAGGGACGCGCGAATTATCTCTGCTACTACTATCTGGAAAAAGCCGCGACCGGCGCGCGCCTGCCGTCGCGGCAGGATGCCAGTCACCTGTCGGAGATCGTGCGTTTCGCGAAAATGACCCGTACCGGCGACAGGGCGGAACTGGCAAGCGTGCCGGAAACGGCGCCGGTGTGGTCGCTGGTCACATCGACCCGGGAAAACTGTCTCGGCCAGGAATGCCCGCATTACAAGGAGTGTTTCGTGATGCAGGCGCGTCGCGAGGCGCAGCAGGCCGACGTGGTGGTGGTCAACCATCACCTGTTCTTCGCCGACATTCTGTTGCGCGACACCGGCATGGCGGAATTGCTGCCGATGGCCAACACCGTGATCTTCGACGAGGCGCACCAGTTGCCAGAGACGGCGACCCTGTTCTTCGGCGAAACGGTGTCCACCGGGCAGTTGCTCGAACTCGCGCGCGACACGGTGGCGGAAGGCCTCGCCCATGCCCGCGACGCCGTCGACTGGCGCGACGTGGGGGCGGTACTGGAGCGTGCGACGCGCGACGTGCGACTGGCGTTCCGGCAGGACATCGTGCGGTTGTCGATCGCGCAACTGGACGACGATCATCCGTTTCATGAAGCGCTCGACAACGTCGAGGCGGCGCTGGAGACGGTCGGCAAGATGCTGGGCAAGCAGGCCGAGCGCGCCGAATCGCTGGCAAATTGCCTCAAGCGCGCCCGCGAATTGCAGGACGGACTGGCGCGCTGGCGCGAGGGGGCCTATGCGGAGCCGCCCGCGCTGGTCGACGCACTGGCCGCGCCGGCCGACACCGACGCCGGCACGTCCGCCGGTCCGGCGGGTGTGGCGAGTGCAGCGAGTGCAGCGGGTGCAGCGGGTGCAGCGGCGATGGCCGGCCGCCGCGACATCGACAGCGTACGCTGGATCGAGGTGTTCACGCATTCGGTGCAACTGCACCAGACGCCGCTGTCGGTGGCGCCCATTTTCGCGAAGCAGCGCGCCGGGATTCCGCGCGCCTGGATCTTCACCTCGGCCACGCTCTCGGTGAAAAACGATTTCACCCATTACGCGGCGCAGATGGGCCTGTCCGCCGAACGCTCGATGACGCTGCCGAGTCCCTTCGATTATCCGCGTCAGGGCCTGCTCTACGTGCCGCGCAACATGCCGCAGCCCTCGGCGCCGAATTTCACCGATGCGGTACTCGACGCGGCGTTGCCGGCCATCGAGGCGGCGGGCGGGCGTTGCTTCCTGCTCTGCACCACGTTGCGCGCGGTCGAGCGGATGTCGGTACGGCTGCGCGAGACGATCGCCGCGCGCGGCTGGGATTTTCCGCTGCTGGTACAGGGCGAGGCCAGCCGCACCGAGTTGCTCGACCGCTTCCGCCACTATGGCAACGCGATCCTGATCGGTAGTCAGAGCTTCTGGGAAGGCGTCGACGTGCGCGGCGACGCCTTGTCGCTCGTCGTCATCGACAAGCTGCCGTTCGCGCCGCCCGACGACCCGGTGCTGGCGGCACGCCTGGACGCGCTGACGAAAAAGGGGTTGAGCCCGTTCGCCGCGCATCAGTTGCCGCAGGCGGTGATCACGCTGAAGCAGGGCGCCGGGCGTTTGATCCGCGCGGAGACCGACCGCGGCGTGCTGATGATCTGCGACCCGCGCCTGACCGACAAGCCTTACGGCCGACGCATCTGGCAGAGCCTGCCGCCTTTCACGCGCACGCGCGAGATCGATACGGTGACCGCGTTTCTACATCCGGATCCGGCCGTCGCGTCGACGGCGGACGACGCCCAGGACGCCTGAAACACGGCGCACGCTCCAAGAGGACCGACATGCCGACGACCTTCGATCTCATCATCCGCCGCGCGTCGCTGGACGGCGCGTTGCCGGAGGGGACTCCCCGCGCTCACGCGGCGCCGGACGGCGGGGATGCGGTGGCGGTGGACATCGGCATCCGCGGCGGGTGCTTCGCGGCCATCGAAACACGTCTGGATGCCAGCGCCGCGGAGGAAATCGACGGTGCCGGGTGTCTGCTTGCACCGCCCTTCGTCGACGCGCACTTCCACATGGACTCCACGCTCTCCTATGGATTGCCGCGGGTCAATGTGTCCGGCACGCTGCTCGAGGGCATCGCGCTGTGGGGCGAACTCAAACCCGATCTGACCCAGGAGGCGCTCGTTGCGCGTGCGCTGACCTATTGCGACTGGGCGGTGGCGCGGGGCGTGCTCGCGATCCGCTCGCATGTCGATATCTCGGACCCGCGGCTGCTGGCGGTCGAGGCCCTGCTGGACGTGCGGCGCCGCGTGGCGCCCTATCTCGACCTGCAACTGGTCGCCTTTCCGCAGGACGGAGTATTGCGCAGCCCGGGCGCCTTCGAGAATCTGCAAAAGGCCGTGGCGATGGGTGTGGACGTCGTCGGCGGCATTCCGCATGGCGAGCGGACCATGGCCGACGGCGCCGCGTCGGTGCGCCTGCTGTGCGAGTTCGCCGCCGAGCGCGGCGTACGCGTGGACATGCATTGCGACGAGTCGGACGACCCGCTGTCGCGGCATATCGAAACGCTGGCGGCGGAGACGCAGCGCCTGGGCATGCAGGGGCGGGTGACGGGTTCGCATCTGACGTCGATGCACTCGATGGACAACTACTACGTCAGCAAGCTGATCCCGTTGATCGCGGAGTCGGGCGTGGCGGCGATCGCCAATCCGCTGATCAACATCACGCTGCAGGGGCGCGCCGATGCCTATCCGAAGCGGCGCGGGATGACGCGCGTGCCGGAGTTGCTGGCGGCGGGCGTCGCGGTCGCTTTCGGGCAGGACTGCGTGATGGACCCGTGGTACAGCCTGGGATCCGGGGACATGCTGGAGGTCGCGCACATGGGCCTGCACGTCGCGCAAATGACCGGCGTGGAAGCGATGCGCGCGGCGTTCGACGCGGTCACGACGACGCCCGCGCGTATCCTCGGCCTGAACAGCCGTGGCATCGCGGTGGGAGCGCCGGCGGATTGCGTGCTGCTGGATGCGCGGGACCGGATCGAGGCGATCCGGTTGCGGGCCGCGCGGCTGGCGGTGATCCGGCGGGGCCGTATCCTCAGCCGCATGCCGCGCGCCGTGGCGGCCCTTTCTTTGCCGGGGCGGCCCGTCGAAGTCGATTTCCGCCTGCCGCGCTGACGCGGTGCAGCGAGCGGACCCCGGCGCTTATCCGCGGACGACTCCGCGGGATGGCCGCGGTGCCGCCCGCATGGGCGGCGACTCGAATTACCCGATCCGCATTACCCGATCCGCATTACCAGATCTGATACCAGGGCTTGCTGACCGCGTTGGCGCGCCGTCCGGTCACGTAATAGCTGGCCGGGAAGGTGGCCGCGAGCACGCGCTGCGTGTCGTCCGCCAGACGCGTTTCGCCCAGCGCGCGGTACGACTGCACCATCACCTCGAGCGCGTCCTCGGTCGCCGGCGCGCCCTGATAGTTCTGCAACGCCGTTTGCGCGCGGTTGACCGCCGCGACGTAGGCGCCGCGCTTGTAGTAGTACTGCGCCGAGTGCACCTCGTGCGTCGCGAGCGCGTTCACGATGTAGCGCATCCGTTGGGCCGAGTCCTGCGCGTAGCGGCTTTGCGGGAAGTGGTCGACAACCTGCTTGAACGCATCGTACGAATCGTGCAGCGCCTTCGGGTCCCGGTCGGCGAGATCCTGGCCGCTGAAGCGCCCGAACAGGCCGAGATCGTCGTTGAAGTTGATCAGGCCCTTCATGTAGTAGGCGTAATCGACGTTCGGGTGATCCGGGTGCAGCTTGATGAAGCGGTCGACGGCCTGGTTGGCGGCGTCCGTGTCGTTGTCGCGATAGTCGCAATAGGCGACGTTGAGCTGCGCTTGCTGTGCAAACCGACCGAAGGGATCGCGTCCCTCCAGCGTCTCGTAATACTTCGCGCACTTGCCCCAGTCACCGTTATCGAGGGCATCCTTCGCCTCCGAGTATAATTTGTCGGTGTGCCAGGTTGCGGTTTCGTCGGATTTCTCCGGCAAGCCACCACAACCGGCCAATATTGCCGCCGCAGTGGTCAGTGCCACTATTCTCAAAGTATTCAGGGCTCGCATTTCCTCGCCTACGTAATGACCCGATCAGCCGCCGATTATAGCCCAACGCCCGTCCCCTCCGATCCAATTACCGGCAATGCCGAAGAGTTGGATGCGCTGTTCACCGATGACGACCTGCTCGACGCAGGCGAAAGCCCCGTATCGCCGCCTTCCGCACCCTTGCCGGGAACCGGCCGCAGACCGCTGAACGAACCGCTCGAACCGCTCGAACCGTTGCGCGGCCATGTCCCCGCGGCGCTCGCGGGCGAACGCCTGGACAAGGTGCTCGCCCGATTGTTTCCGGATTTTTCACGCGGCCGCTTGCAGACCTGGCTGGAAGCGGGGCGCGTGACGATCGACGGCGTGGTCGCCAGGCCGCGTCAGGGCGCCGCCGCCGATGCGTTGCTGGTGGTCGTGCCGCAGCATGCGCCCGAGACGCTCGCCTTCACCGCGGAGCCGGTGCCGCTCGACATCGTCTACGAGGACGCCGCGCTGGTCGTGATCAACAAGCCGGCCGGACTGGTCGTGCATCCGGGCGCGGGCAACTGGACCGGCACGCTGCTCAACGGCCTGCTGTACCACTACGGCGAGCAGGCGTCGTCGTTGCCGCGCGCAGGCATCGTGCACCGGCTCGACAAGGAGACGTCGGGGTTGATGGTGGTGGCGCGCACGCTGACCGCGCAGACCGATCTGGTGCGCCAGCTGCAGGCGCGCACGGTGAAGCGCCGTTATGTCTGCGCGGTATGGGGCAATCCGCCGTCGCACGGCACCATCGATGCGCCGATCGGCCGCGATCCGCGCGACCGGATGAAGATGGCGGTGGTGCACGGCAATGCCGGCAAGGCCGCGCGCACGCATTTCGAAACGGTCTCGACCGGACGGCTCGGCGAGCGCGCGGTGGCCGCGCTGCACTGCGATCTGGAAACCGGCCGCACGCACCAGATCCGGGTGCACTGCCGTCATATCGGTCATCCGCTGGTGGGCGATCCGGTATACGGCGGACCGACGCGCACGACCGCGGCGCCGGCCGCGCCGAGCGGTTTCGCGCGGCAGGCCCTGCACGCGTTCGAACTGGGCCTGCGCCATCCCGATAGCGGCGAAATGTTGAGCTGGCGCGCCCCGGCGCCGGCGGACCTGCTGCGGCTCGCGGCGCAGGCGGAGCTCGATCTCGGTATCGGCGGCGATGATGGCGTCGACGACGACCTGGACGGCGACGACCACGACGTCGGCGACGACGACGCGACCCATGTCGGCGCTGACGATGCGACGTATGACGAACTCGACAACGAACTCGGTGCGGCGGCAGACGGCAAGCCCCCTGCGCGTCGGGAAGACAAGCCATGAGCCACGGCGCCGCCGTCGTGCACGATGCGACCTGACGCCGCGGGAAACCCGCCCGCCGCCGGGCACGAGCGCGGACAGGACGGACAGGACGGACCGGACGGATCCGCAGCCCGGGAAACGCTGCCGGTGCTGACGCCCGACTGGCCCGCTTTGCCGAACGTGAGCGCCTGCGTGACGACGCGTCACGGCGGTTGCAGCGCCGCGCCGTTTGGTGCTGCGCCGTTTGGTGCCGATGCCGGTGCCGGTGCGGGCGGGGGCCTGAATCTCGGGTTTCACACCGGCGACGATCCGCACGCCGTTGCGACCAACCGCGCTCGGGTGCAGGCGCACGTGGGCGGCCGGACGATCGCCTGGCTGGACCAGGTGCACGGCACGGACGTGATCGACGCCGCCGTCGCCGCGACGGCGCCCGTGCCGCCGCGCGCGGACGCCCTGGTCACCGATCGCGCCGATGTGGTGTGCGCGATCATGGTGGCGGATTGCCTCCCCGTACTGCTCGGCGACCGGGACGGGCGGGCGGTGGGGGCCGCGCACGCAGGTTGGCGCGGCTTGTGCGGCGGGGTCATCGAACGCACGGTCGAGGCCATGGCGCGGCTGACGCGGGGGGCGCCGTTGCAGGCCTACCTGGGGCCTGCGATCGGCCCGCTGGCGTTCGAGGTCGGCGCGGAAGTGCGTGCGGCCTTTCTGGACGCGGCGCCGCCCGAAGAGCGGGAGGCGAGCATGGCGGCTTTCGTCGCGCTTCCCGTTGCGCATTCCGTTGCGCATTCCGTCACGACGGGCGCCGTCGTTCACCCCCCGAAATTCCGGGCGGATCTGGCCGCGCTGGCGCGGCTCCGGCTGCTGCGCGCGGGTGTCGCGGCCAGCGCGATCCACGGCGGGAACGCCTGTACGTGGACGGACGCGGATCGCTTCTTTTCCTATCGCCGCGACGGCCGCACGGGCCGTTTCGCGGCGCTGATCTGGCGGGAATCGTCTGCGGGAAAACCATGAGACGGAAAAAATCTCCGGTGCCCCGGCATCTGGGATGATGAAGAAGCGGCCGTTCCTGCGGCATCAACAGCTTTGCAAAAGGAGACAAAATGTCTGGACGCGTCGCCTATGTGACAGGCGGTATGGGCGGCATCGGTACCGCGATCTGTCAACGTCTGCACCAGTCGGGGTTCACCGTGGTGGCCGGGTGCGGGCCGAGTTCGCCACGCCGCGACAAATGGCTTGCGACGCAGCGGGAACTGGGTTTCGAGTTCATCCCGTCGGAGGGCAATGTCGGCGACTGGAACTCCACGAAGGCGGCATTCGATCGCATCCGTCAGGAAGTCGGCGACGTCGTGGTGCTGATCAACAACGCCGGCATCACCCGCGACGTGGTGTTTCGCAAGATGACGCGCGATGACTGGAGCGCGGTCATCGATACGAATCTGACCAGTCTGTTCAACGTGACCAAGCAGGTCATCGAGCCGATGGTGCAGCGCGGTTGGGGGCGCATCATCAATATCTCGTCGGTGAACGGACAGAAGGGACAGTTCGGGCAGACCAATTATTCGACGGCGAAGGCCGGCATCCACGGTTTTACGATGTCGCTCGCGCAGGAGGTCGCCAACTATGGGGTGACCGTCAACACGGTATCGCCGGGCTATATCGGTACCGACATGGTGCGTTCGATCCGGCCCGATGCGCTGGAGAAGATGGTCGAGACGATCCCGGTGCGGCGCCTGGGCTCGCCCGACGAGATCGCCAGCATCGTCAACTGGCTCGCGTCCGACGAAGCGGGCTTCGCCACCGGCGCGGATTTCTCGCTCAACGGCGGCCTGCACATGGGGTGAACCGGGGTGGAGCGGGGGAGGCTGCGGTACGTGCCCGGGCCGACCCCGCCACCCGTCGCGCGACTATCCGCTATAATGCGCGGTTGTTCTTCCATCGCTTCTTCTCGGCTCTGCCCGGACCCGCTCCCACCATGTCCCAAAACCTCTCCGCTGCCGTGCCCAAGGTCGGTTTCGTTTCGCTCGGTTGCCCCAAGGCGCTGGTCGATTCCGAACAGATCATCACCCAGTTGCGCGCCGAGGGATATCAGATCGCCGGAAACTACGCGGGCGCGGACCTGGTCGTCGTCAACACCTGCGGTTTCATCGACGAGGCGGTGCAGGAGAGTCTCGACGCGATCGGCGAAGCGCTCGCGGAAAACGGCAAGGTCATCGTCACCGGATGCCTGGGTGCGAAAACGAGCGCCGACGGGTCGAACCTGATCACCGACGTGCACCCGCGCGTGCTGGCGGTGACCGGCCCGCACGCGATGGGCGAGGTGATGCAGGCGGTACACAATTACCTGCCGCGTCCCCACGACCCCTTCATGGACCTGGTGCCGGCCGCGGGGGTGAAGCTCACGCCGCGCCACTACGCGTATCTGAAGATTTCCGAGGGGTGCAATCACCGCTGCACCTTCTGCATCATCCCGTCGATGCGCGGCGACCTGGTATCGCGACCGATCGGCGAAGTGATGCTGGAAGCGGAGAATCTCTTCAAGTCGGGCGTCAAGGAACTGCTGGTGATCTCGCAGGACACCAGCGCGTACGGTGTCGACGTGAAGTTCCGCACGGGCTTCTGGCAGGGGCGGCCGATCCGCACGCGCATGACCGAACTGGCGACGGCGCTGGGCGAGTTGGCGCAGCAATACGGCGGCTGGGTGCGGCTGCATTACGTCTATCCCTACCCGCACGTCGACGAGATCATTCCGTTGATGGCCGAGGGCAAGATCCTGCCTTATCTGGATGTGCCGTTGCAGCATGCACACCCGGACGTGCTGCGGCGCATGAAGCGCCCGGGCAATCCGGAGCGCACGCTGGAGCGCATTCGCCAATGGCGCGAGGTCTGTCCCGAGCTGACGGTGCGCAGCACCTTCATCGCCGGCTTTCCCGGCGAGACCGAGGAAGAATTCCAGACCCTGCTCGATTTCATCGAAGTCGCGCAGATCGACCGCGTGGGGTGCTTCGCCTATTCGCCGGTCGAGGGCGCGACCGCCAACGACCTGCCCGGCGCCTTGCCCGACGACGTGCGCGAGGAGCGGCGCGCGCGCTTCATGGCCGTGGCGGAGCGTGTCTCGGCCGAAAGGTTGAAGCGCCGGGTGGGCCGCGTGGTGCGGGTGCTGGTCGACGAGGTGACGGCGAACGGCGGCGTGGGCCGCTCGGCCGCGGATGCGCCCGAGATCGACGGCGTGGTGTATATCGAGCCGCCGGCCAAGGCTTCCAAGCGCTACAAGGCGGGAGACTTCGTGTCGGTGCGCATCACCGGCGCCGACGGACACGACCTGTGGGGCGAAGTCTGATCCGGGGCGATCACTTCGCCGGCGCGTCGTTTTCCGGCAGCGCCGGGCGGAAATTCGGGTTGATCGGCCGGTTCATCGGCCCTGGCACCGGCGTCACCTTGAGCGTCGGCCCCTTGTCGCCGGGCACGGTCACCACGTCGTAGGAAATGTCGCCGGTGCAGGTGCGCGCGATCCAGCGCTGCGGCGCCGGGTCGCGCGGGTCGGCCGCGCCGTCCGGATGCTGGATGTTGTCCACTCGCTCGCAGCCGGAACGGGTCGCCGCATCGAGGCGAATCATGTTCTCGGCCGAAGCGCGCGCGGGCGTCAGATCGGGCGCCTTCTCGCGCGTGAAGGGAATGTGGAAGCTGCTGCATGCCGCGCAGGACAGCAGCAGGGCGGCGGCGCCCAGATGCGACACGCGGCGCGTGGCGGACTTCGCGTACATCGACAAAGACATCGAGGATTTCCTGTAGAACGTCGAGAGGGCGATGATACCCCCTGGGGGCGACGCCGCCGTCGCGTTGTCGCTCCCGGTAACATCCGCGGGGTATCGCGGCATCGGGCCAGGCCCGACCAGCAGCCGTCGTCGGCCGGTGCCGCTATACTAGCGGGCAGTCGCGCCGACGCGCATCGCACCGCGCGGCGCCCAACCAAGGAACCCGTTTGACCTCATTCGATCGCGCATCGCGGCCCCGTTCCGGGCGGCGTCCGGGCAAAGGGCGCTGGGCTGGACTGTGGCTGGCCGCCATGGCCGGATCCGCGCTCGCTGTGACGCCGGTATTCGCGCAGGACGGCCCGCCCGACGCGGCGCCGGTCGCCGCGCCGCAGGCCGGCGGCGAGGCGGCTCCGCATGCGCCGCTGTCGCCGGACCCGGCGTTCGCGCGCTACCCCGAGTATCGCGGCACGCTGGGTGGCCGCCGCATCGTCCTGCGCATCGGCGTCAAGCCGGACGACCCCGAGGGATTGAATGGCGAGTATGCGTTTCTCGCCGGCGACGGCGACGCCCGGCCCGGCGCGGTGATCCTGATCGCGGGCGCGCGCGACGGCGAGACCCTCACGCTCGAGGAGTCGGACGATGGCGTGCGCATCAGCGGTCAATGGGTGGGCCTGTACGCGGCCGACGGCAGCCTGTCGGGCGAGCGCATGAACAACGACGAATCGGTCTCGACGCCGTTCGATCTCCGGCCGGTGCCCGGGACCGCGCGCGCCGACGACGCCTCCAGCACAGACATGCAATCCGGCCAGGGGCGCGCGCGCCCGGCCAATAGCCAAGGACGGCCATGAGCGCACTCCCAGCAGACACAGAACATTTGCAGACCCGGTTGTTGCACGAGGACGTGGGCCTCGCATCGGGCTTCGTGGCCTTTCCCACGCCGGTGTACCGCGCGTCGACCGTGGTCTTTCCCGATCTGGCGACGCTGCGCGATTTCGATCTGCACAGCGACGATCAGTGGCGCTATGGCCTGCACCAGACGCCGACCTCGGCGACGCTCGCGCGCCGGCTGGCGATGATCGAGGGCGGCGAATTCTGCCTGCTGCAGCCCTCGGGACTCGCGGCGATATCGAACGTCTATTTCGCGCTGGTGAAGCAGGGCGACGACGTGCTGGTGCCGGACAATGCCTATCAGCCGAATCGCGATCACGGCGACTGGCTGGCGCGTGATTTCGGCATCACGGTGCGGTATTACGATCCGATGATCGGCGCGGGCATCCGCGATCTGATCCAGCCCAACACGCGCCTGATCTGGATCGAGGCGCCCGGTTCGGTGACGATGGAGGTGCCCGACGTGCCGGCGATCACCGCCGTGGCCCGCGAAGCGGGCGCGGTCACCGCAATCGACAATACGTATTCGGCCGGCCTGGGATTCAAACCCTTCGATCATGGCTGCGACATATCGATGCAGGCGCTGACGAAATACCAGTCGGGCGGCAGCGACGTATTGATGGGCGCGTTGATCACGCGCGACGCGGCCCTGCATGCCAGATTGAAGCTGGCGCGCATGCGGCTGGGCCTGGGGGTGTCGCAGGACGATTGTTCGCTGGTGCTGCGCAGCCTGGCGACGCTGGCATTGCGTTACGGCGCGCACGACCGCGCGGCGCTGGGACTGGCCACCTGGCTCAAGCTGCGCCCGGAAGTCAGCGCGGTGCTGCATCCGGGGCTGCCCGATTGCCCCGGTCACGCCTGCTGGCGCCGCGATTTCAGTCACGCGGGCGGCCTGTTCTCGGTGGTGTTCAACGAGACCTACACGCCCGGGCAGATCGATGCCTTCGTCGAGGGCCTGCGGCTGTTCAAGATCGGTTTCAGTTGGGGCGGCGCGTATAGTCTTGCCGTGCCGTACGCACTCGATGGCACGATGCGCACCGCGCGCGCCTGGGAGCACAAGGGCACCCTCGTGCGTTTCTTCGTCGGCCTGGAGAGCGACGAGGACCTGCGCGCGGATCTCGAACAGAGCCTGGTGAAGCACCTGGGCGCCTGAGCGGTCGCCCGCACCGGCGTGGTTCGTCGCACCGGTGCCGCGTGGCGCCGCGTGCGTCGGCGCCGATCGTGCGACGCCGACGCCCTTGCGTTCCCGTCAGAACAGCCGCAGCAGGCCGTCCAGGCCGACATGATCGAATGCCACGCTCGCGCCGGCCCGCACGACGGGCTTCGCGCGAAAGGCGACCGACAGGCCCGCCACGCGCATCATCGGCAGATCGTTCGAACCGTCGCCCATGGCGATCGCCTGCCGCCCGTCGATGCCCAGCGCCTTGCAGGCGGTGAGGACATGCCGCGCCTTGACCTCGCCGTCGACGATCTCGCCCAGCACGCGGCCCGTCAGCTTGCCGCCGACGATTTCCAGCGTATTCGCATGCGCCTCCTCGATGCCGAGCCGCGCCTTGAGCCGGCGTGTGAAGAATGTAAAGCCCCCCGATACCAGCAGCGTCGCGAGCCCGGCGTCGCGCACGCCGGCAAGCATCGTTTCCGCGCCGGGCGAGAGACGCACGCGCGCGTCGTAGACCTGTTCGAGTACGCTGGCGTCCAGGCCCGCCAGCAGGGCGACACGGCGGCGCAGACTTTCTCGGAAATCGCCGATCTCGCCGCGCATCGCGGCTTCGGTGATCGCACTGACCTCGGCCTTCAACCCGCAGAAGTCGGCGATCTCGTCGATGCACTCGATGGTGATCAGCGTCGAATCCATGTCCATCGCCAGCAGACCGAAATCCGCGAGCCGCAACGGCGGCAGATAGGCGTGGTCCAGTGCGTGGGCCGCGCAATAATGCGCCACGGCCTCCCGCTGTTCGAGCGGCGCGGCGATCAGCCGGCAGGCGGTGGCGTCGATTTCGACCAGCGAGGTCGCGCCCGAGAGGCGGCGCAGTTGGTCCAGATGCTCGTCGGCGATCGGAACGAGGCTTTGCAGGGTGAGGTTGGTGGCGGCGGTCATGGGGTGGCGGTGCGGGAAATGACGCGGCGACCGGCGCTGCGGCCGGTCCGTGACGTGGCGAAGCCCGTATTGTAAGCGCTCGGCCGTGCCCTGCATGCCGCTCAGGCGGCCGGCGCGCCCAGGGCTTCCGAAATTTCGATGAGGTTCAGGTCCGGATCGCGAATGTAGATGGAGCGCAGTTTGCCCGTCGCCCCGTTTCGCTCGACCGGGCCCTCGACGATCGGCCAGCCGCAATGGCCCAGGTGGGTGATGACCTCGTCGAGCGGCACGCTGGCGATGAAGCACAGGTCGAGCGCGCCCGGCGCCGGCAAGTGGGCGTGGGGCGACACCTCGGCGCCGCGCACATGCAGATTGATCTTCTGCGCGCCGAAATGGAAGGCGACGCGGCCTTCGCCGAATGTTTCGAGCCGCATCTGCATGACGAACGTATAGAAACGTTTCGTGGCGTCGAGATCCACGCAGGTCAGGACGAGATGATCGAGGTGTTCGATGAAGGGCATGATGGTTTCCCGAAAAAAGCGAGCGGTGGCATGACCTGCGCGGTTGCCTCGGATAAGCCCGGGCGGTATGGCGGCGAGGTTCTGGGCATGCTCCGTGCTAGTTACTCCGTGCTGGTTACGCAGCATTACTCGAACTGCACTGCATGTATCGCCGTATTCCCACTTCGCTCGGAAAGGCACCGACACCACCGGCTCTCCAGACCATGCGCAAGGTACACACCGACATTTTCGTGCTCGCCCCGGCATCCGTCGCCACGTTGGCGGATGGCGATACCTCCGACGCGTCGATCGCCGCGTCACTGCCTTTTCCGGACGCTGCGTCGGCCCCGGCGTCACCGTCCGACGCCGTTGCCCTGGCCGAGCCTGTCCAGGAAATCCGCCCCGGCTACGCGATGCATTTCGTCGATGGCGACTTGCCGACCCTGCATGCGGCGCTGCTCGACGTCCTGTCGCAGACGATGGGCGTGCGCAATGCCGCCACCCATGCCACGCTTCATGCGCTGCCGATCAGTCATGAGGCGCTGTACGCAGTGATGCAGGGCGATATCCTGCGTTTTTCACTATGCCAGGACACGATCTCCCTGCAGCTTTCCCTGACCCCGTTCACCGACGCCGACGGCCGCCTCGCCGGCGTCATCCTGATGTCGCAGCCTTGCGACGACGCCAAGGCAACCGGATCGGGTTCCGGCGGGCAGCAAACCGACGCTCCGGTCCCGCATGCCCAGACGATGACGCTGCACCCCGGCGAATCGGCGGTCGAGCGCATGCGTCGCGAACTGCTCGCGATAGTGTCGCACGAACTGCGTTCGCCCTTGTCCTCGATCCGCAGCTGGACGCATGTCCTGCGACAATCGCTGGAGGCCTCCCACTTGCCACCGGCGGCGCTGCCCCAGGCGGACCGCGCACTGGCCGGCATTACGGCGGGTGTCGAGCGGCAGGTCGAAATGGTCGATACCCTGATCGACGCGGCGCGGGTTCTCGCCGGCGACGTACATCTGCGCTATGCCACGTTCCGTCTCGGCGACACGGTGGAGGCGACGCTGCGCACCCTGGCGCCGGAACTGGAAAAAAAGCAGTTGACGGTCGAACGTATCGTGATTGCACCGCGGGCCGACGCCGATGCTGGCGGTGAGGGCGCGGGCGTGCAGGCAGCCGAACAGGAAACCGTCACCGCCTTCACCGCGCCGGATCGCCGTCGTGGCGTTCCCGCTTCCCTGCCCGACTGGCAGACGGTAACGGGCGACGTCGAGCGTGTCACGCAGATCGTGTCCCAGTTGCTTGGCAACGCGATCAAGTTCAGCACCGCTGGCGGGGTCATTCGCGTGCGGGTGCAGACGGCGCAACGTCCGCAGCGCGAGGTCGCAGACCCCGACGCGGGCCGGTCGATCGCGCGGCTGCCGGATGTGCCGGGCGGCGCGTTCGTCGCCTTGAGCGTCGAGGACGATGGCGTGGGCATCGCGCCGGCTCTGCTGCCCGGCATTTTTCGCACGTTCGCGCAGGTCGACCAGTCCACGACGCGTCGCAGCGACGGTTTCGGCCTTGGCCTGCCGGTCGCGCGACAACTGGCCGAACTGCACGGCGGCGAACTGCTGGCGCAAAGCGAGGGCGAATCCCACGGCGCCCGTTTCACGCTGACGCTGCCGACACTGGGCGAGCATCGTGCCGCCGCTGCCCGGCACGTGGCGCCGACGCAGGCCTTCCCCTCGCTCGCCGGCATAGCGGTCATGGTGATCGACGATCAGCAAGAGGTACGCGAATCGCTCACGGCGGTGCTGGAACAAAGCGGCGCCGAGGTCCTGGCGGCGGAATCGGGACGCGATGCGATCGCCCAGCTCGAGGCCCGCGGTCCGCAGCACGAGCCCGACATCCTGATCTGCGATATCGCGATGCCGGACGAGGACGGCTATGTGACGCTTCTGCGCATTCGCCAGTGGGAGGAGAATCGCGGGGTCGAGCCGCAGGAACGGCTGGCCGCCATTGCGGTGACGGCGTTCGCGCAGCGGGAGGACCGCGACCGGGCGCTGTCGCGCGGTTATGCGCTGCACTTCTCGAAACCGGTCGATCCGACGCGTTTGCTGGGCGCCGTCGCCGCGCTTGCCGGAAAATGAATCGTTCACTCTGAGGAAACGCGCATGGCCAGCAGTCAAGGCGGCAGGGAAAAGGCGGCGGCATCGGGCGAAAAGGCGGTGGCACCCGTGAAAAAGGCCAGGGCACCGGGCAAAAAAGGCCTCGCACCGGTCGCCGATAACGGCACGCCGCACATGATCTGGAAGGGCGCCGTGAGCTTCGGGCTGGTGCATGTCCCGGTACGGCTCTATCCCGCCACCGCGCACGTCGGGGTCGGATTCGATCTGCTCGACCGGCGCACGTTCGATCCGATCGGCTATCGCAAGATCAACAAGGCGACCGGCGAGGAAGTGGCGAAGGAAGACATCGTGCGCGGCATCGAACACCGCAAAGGCGAATACGTGGTGCTATCGGACGAGGAGATCCGTGCCGCGAACGTCGCGTCGACCCAGACGGTGGAGATTCTCGCCTTCGTCAATGCGGCGGAGATATCGTTCCTGTACCTCGACACCCCGTATTTCCTCGCGCCCGACAAGGGCGGCGACAAGGTCTACGCGCTGCTGCGCGAGGCCTTGCGACGGGCCGGCAAGATCGGCGTGGCAAATGTCGTGATGCATGGCAAGCAGCATCTCGCGGCGCTGGTGCCGTCGGGGCCGGTCCTGGCGCTCAATACCCTGCGCTGGGCCAGCGAGGTGCGCGATCCCGCCGCCCTGACGCTGCCGCCGGAAGACGTCGGCCGGGCAGGGGTCACCGCAAAGGAGGTGGACATGGCGCTGCGGCTGGTCGAGGAGATGAGCAGTGCATGGGAGCCCGCGCAATACCACGACACCTTCCATGACGACATCCTGGCCCTGGTTGCGCGCAAGGTAAAAGCGGGCAAGACGCATGCGCTCGAAACACCGGAGCCACCCGCGGCGGCGAGCCGGGACAACGTCGTCGACCTGAGCGAACTGTTGCGCCGCAGTCTCGGCGCGCGCGCGCCCGCGACGCCGGTTCGCGCAAAAAAGACGAAGCGCGACACCGAGAGCGAGGCGAAGGGCGCATCCGCATGACACCGTGCACGCGCCACGCAGCCGCGCAGACGCAATATTGCTATGATGTACGATGCCGTACGCGCCACCGAGCGTCAAAACGCAGGTTTTGTGGCAGGGTGCGCTTCCGCCATCTCGTCTTCCGATACTGCATGACCGAATTGCTAACCCGTCTCAAAAATGACACCGCCGACGCGCACGAGGCGCTCGAGCGCGCGCTCGATCTGGCCCGTCCGGAAATGGCGCGTCCTGCCTATGTCGCGTTGCTGGAAGGATTTCGCGGTTTCGTCGCGCCGTGGGAGGCGCGTCTGGCTGTCGCTTTGCCCGAACGGCTGGGCGATTTCGCGCGCGAGCGGGAGAAGACGCCGCTGCTGGATGCGGACCTGCGCCATTTGAGCGGCGGCGCCTGCGATCCCGCGGCGCTGCCCGTTTGCACGGCGCTGCCGGCGCTCGACACGTTGCCGCGTGCATTGGGTTCGATGTACGTCATGGAGGGTTCGACGCTCGGCGGACGTTTCATCGGCCCGGCGATGGCGCGCCGCTTTGGCTTGTCCGAGCACCTGGGGTATGGGTATTTCGATCCCTACCGCGAGCATACCGGCAGCATGTGGAACGCCTTCAAGGTGCGCATGGCGGAAGAGGTGGCACCGGAACAGGCCGCCGCCGCGGTCGCCGCCGCTCGCGAAACTTTCGCCGCGCTGCATGTCTGGCTCGCGCCGCGGGCGCGGGCATGAGAATACGATGAAATCGCTGACAGGACAGGCGGACACGGTCGCGGCGCACACGCCGCGCGCTTCGATCGCATCGATCGCCTACAACACCTTGCCGGTTCCCGCGCTGGATGCGTGCGACCAGGAACCGATCCGCGTGCCGGGCGCGATCCAGCCGCACGGCTATCTGGTCGCGCTGGATGCGGACCTGCGCGTCGTGCAGACATCGGCCAACGTCGGCGAGCTGACCGGCGAGGCGGCGGAGGCACTGCTCGGGCGGCATGTCGAAACGCTGATCGGCGCGGCGGGCGCGCGCGTGGTCGCGGAAGTCCTGGAAACGGTCGCCGTCGAGGACAAGCCGCTGTACATCGGTCGCGTGGCCTGGACGCGTGGCAACGGCACCCGGCTCGCGGCGGATGCCGATGGCGACATGACGTTCGGCGAGGGCGCGCAGGCGGCGCAACGCCCGCGCGGCGAGCGCATGCTGGATATGCTGCTGCACTCGCACGCCGGCGTGCTGTTGCTCGAGATCGAACCGACCGCCCATGTCGGCAATGTCTTCAGCCCGATCTACGCGCTGGTCCGCACCTTCGTCCAGCGGCTGGAAGACGCCGATACCTTGCAGCAACTGCTCGATCTGGCGGCACGCGAGGTGCGCAGGATCACCGGCTACGGCCGCGTGCTGGTCTATCGTTTCGACGAGGACGGCCATGGCCAGGTGCTGGCCGAGGATCGCGATCCGGAGTACGCGTCGTATCTCGATCATTTCTTCCCGGCGGCGGACATCCCGAAGCAGGCGCGCGAGCTGTATCTGCTCAATCACATCCGCCTCATCGCCGATGCCGCCTACGTTCCCGCGCCGTTGATTCCCGCCCATCATCCGGAAACCGGTGCGCCGACCGATCTGTCCTATGCCGCGCTGCGCAGCGTCTCGCCCGTGCATCTCGAGTACATGCGCAATATGGGTACCGCGAGTTCGATGTCGATCTCGATCGTCGTACGCGGCAAACTCTGGGGCCTGATCTCCTGCCACCATGCCAGCGCGCGGCAGGTTGGCTTCGAAGCGCGCGCCGCGTGCGAGCACCTCTGCGAAGTGCTGTCGTTGCAGGTCGCGGCGAAAGAGGAGAGCGCCGAGGCGGGATACCGGCTCGGACTGCGCAAGATGCTGGTCGAATTGATTTCTGCGATGTCCGATCGCGACGATTTCACCACCAGCATCGTGTCCTCGCCGGTGGCGCTGTTGCGCTTCATGTCCGCGCACGGGGCGGCCGTCGTGTACGCCGGGCGGATCGTCACCGTCGGCGTCACGCCGGATACCGCCGTGATCCAGCGCATCGTCGACTACATCGCCACATCGTCGAGCCGCGACGTATTCCACACGGATACGATGTCGGAACTGTTGTCGTGGGAAGAGGGGGATGACGTACCGGACTGGGCCGCCTCGGCCAGCGGCGTGCTGGCTGTGCAGATCTCGAAGATCCATCGTCATTTCGTCCTGTGGTTCCGGCCCGAGGTGGTGCGCACCATCGCCTGGGCGGGCGACCCGCGCAAGGTGGTCGTCGCGGCCGACACCGACGCCGCCGCCGACACTGCGGCGAACGCCTGCACGCCGGCGTCCGCGGGGAATCTGCGGGTTTCGCCGCGCGAGAGTTTCGAGACCTGGCGGCAGACGGTGCGGCACCGCTCGCGGCGCTGGCACGACAGCGAAATCAACATCGCGCTGGATTTCCGCACGTCGATCCTGGGTATCGTCCTGCGTCGCGCAGAGGAAATGGCGCAGCTCGCGGCCGAACTCGGGCGCGTCAACAAGGAGCTGGAGGCTTTTTCGTACTCGGTCTCGCACGACCTACGCGCGCCGCTGCGGCATATCGTCGGCTATGGCGACTTGCTGCGCGAGCAGGAGATCGACCGGTTGTCGGAGCGTGGCGCGCGTTTTCTGCAGAACATCGTGGATTCGGCGAAACTCGCCGGCACGCTGGTGGACGATCTGCTGTCGTTCTCGCAGATGGGACGCGCCGCGCTGCGGCCCGCGCCGGTCAGCGTGCGGGCCATGGTCGACGCGGTGATTCGCGAACTCGAAGCGGAAAACCCGGGACGCGCCATCACGTGGCAGATCGGTCCGTTGCCGACGGTGACGGGCGATGCCGCCTTCCTGATACTGGCGGTTCGCAATCTGCTGTCGAATGCGGTCAAGTACTCGAAGACGCGCGCACAGGCGACGATCGCGATCGAGGCGCGCGAAACGGCTCGCGAGCATATCGTGTCGATCCGCGACAATGGGGTGGGATTCAACATGCGCTATGTCGGCAAGCTCTTCGGGGTGTTCCAGCGCTTGCATCGGGCGGACGAGTTCGAAGGTACCGGCATCGGCCTCGCCAATGTACGGCGTATCATCGAACGACACGATGGCCGCACCTGGGCCGAAGGCGAGCCGGACAAGGGCGCGACATTCTTTTTCTCGATGCCGAAGGTGCCTGCCGTGTCGGCGCCTTCGGCCCGGCCTCTCGCGTAGCGTTGCGGTACATGCCCCCAGCCGACCTTTCCATGTCATCTTCCCATTCCGGCCGTTCCATGCTCAAACCGATTCTTCTCGTCGAAGACAACCCGAGCGACCTGGAGCTGACGCTCGTCGCGCTCGAGCGCAGCCAGCTCGCCAACCAGGTCGTGGTCACGCGCGATGGCGTCGAGGCGATCGAATACCTGAGCGCGGCGGGCAACTGGGCGGGGCGGCCCGCGGGGCATCCCGCGGTCATCCTGCTCGACCTGAAGCTGCCGAGGATCGACGGCCTGGAGGTGCTGGAACATATCCGCACCACCCCCGAGCTGAAGAGCATTCCCGTGGTCATGCTGACCTCCTCGAGGGAGGAGCAGGATCTGGTGCGCAGCTATGAGCTGGGCGTGAACGCCTATGTCGTGAAACCGGTGGTCTTCAAGGAATTCGTCGACGCGATTTCCGATCTCGGCATGTTCTGGGCCATGCTCAACGAGCCGCCGCCCGGCTCGGCGCGCGTCGAGCGCAAACCCAGTCTCGGGTGAGGGCGCGACGGTGACGCAACGGCTGAGGGTCTTGCTCGTCGAGGACAGTCCGCTCGACGCGGAACTGACGCTCGCGCGTCTGGACGCCGCGGGTTTCGTCTACGATGTCACGACCGTCGACAATGCCGCCGATTTCTCCGCGCAGCTGGCGCAGACCGAATTCGATATCGTGCTCGCGGATTTCGTGCTGCCGTCGTTCTCGGGCAGCGAGGCGCTGGCGCTCGCCCGCGCGTTTTCCTCGGAACTGCCTTTCGTGGTCGTCTCCGGCGTGCTGGGCGAGGAGCATGCGGTCGACATGCTCAAGCAGGGCGCGACCGACTACGTTCTCAAACAGCGCTTGCAGCGCCTGCCGCCGGTGGTGCGCCGTGCGCTGACCGAACGCGACGAACGCCGTCACCGCATCCAGGCGGAACGGCAGCTGCGCGAGACTGAAACGCAGTTCGGGATGGTGATCGATGCACTGCGGGACTATGCGGTGATGACGCTGGACGTCGACGGTCGGGTACGCACCTGGAACGCCGCGTCGCAGGGCATTCTCGGCTATGCGGCGCACGAGGTGCTCGGCCGCAGCGCGGACTTCCTGTTGTCCGCGGACGATCGCGCGCAAGGGGTCTTCGCGCACGAGCTGTCGCAGGCGCAACGCGCCGGCAGCTGCGGCGACGACCGCTGGCTGGTGTGCCAGGACGGACGGACCTTTTTCGGCTCCGGGGTCACCACGGCGATGCGCGACGAACAGGGCGCGCTGACCGGTTTCTCGAAAATCATCCGCGACACCACCGAGGCGCGCGTCGCCGCGGACGCGCTGCGTCTGGCGAAGGAGCAGGCCGAGACGGCGAACCGCGCGAAGGACCATTTTCTCGCCGTGCTGTCGCATGAGCTGCGTACCCCCCTCACGCCCATTCTCGCCGCGGTCCGGCTCATCCAGCTCAAGACACGCCTGCCGCAGGATTTGCAGCACACGCTGGAGGTGATCCGCCGCAATGTGGAACTCGAGGCCCGACTGATCGATGACCTGCTCGACCTCACCAGCATCGCGCGCGGCAAGCTGAGTCTGAATTTCGCGCAGGTCAACCTCGCGACCCTGCTCGACAGCGCGGTCGACATGTCGTCGGTCGACATCGATGCGAAGCGGCTGCATATCGATACCCGCCTGCGGGCGCGCGACACGACGGTCATGGGCGACGCCGCGCGGCTGCAGCAGATCCTCTGGAACATCGTCAAGAACGCCGTGAAATTCACGCCGAGCGATGGCGCGATCCGCATCGAAATGCACAATCCCGATCCGGTGCATATCGCCGTCAGCGTCACCGATACCGGCATCGGCATCGACGCCGCCGCGCTGTCGCGGATCTTCTCGGCGTTCGAACAGGCGGATGCGTCGATCGGCCCGGCGTTCGGCGGCCTCGGGCTGGGCCTCGCGATCGCGCACACGCTGGCGCTCAAGCACGACGGGACGATCGAAGCGACGAGCGCGGGCCGCGGCCGCGGCGCCTGTTTCACGCTGACCCTGCCGCTGGTCGAGGCGGCGCCGCTGACGGGCGACGCGCCGGCGGCGAGCGTGGTCGACCCGGCCGCCAGCCGCGCACTGAACGTCCTGCTCGTCGAGGACAACGTGCATACGTCGATGGCAATGGCCCAGTTGCTCGAGGTGTTCGGCCATCGCGTCGCGGTTGCCGCGAGCGTGGGCGCGGCGCGCGTGCTGACCGACGCCGATCGCTACGATGTCCTGATCAGCGACATCGGCCTGCCCGACGGCAGCGGGCTCGACGTGGTGCGGTACTGGAACGGCGTGCAGGACGGCGCGCCGTCCATCGCGATCACGGGCTACGGCATGGAAGAAGACATCCGCCGCAGTCGCGATGCGGGTTTCGCGAACCATATTACAAAACCGGTAAACTTCGACCGGCTCGAAGCCTTGCTGGACGTGATCGCGCAAAGTCCCGCTGCCCGCGAAAAACGCGTGCCCCCGACCGAATAGTACGCTTGTCCTGCCTGCAAACGCGATCGACGGGCGGATGCCGCCCCGCGTTCGGGATCAACGGCATGAAAATTGCATGGACTGCGCGCACTATTAGCGGAGGGGATGGGAATGAAAAACAGGCCGGCACAGGACACACCCGTGGCACGACGCTCGGGCGGCAGACTGGCATTGAAGATTCTGGCGTGGGTCGTCGGCGTGCTGCTGATCTTGATCGTCGCGGTAGCGCTTTTCGTGGCGTTCTTCGACTGGAACCGGGCGCGTCCCTGGATCAATCACAAGGTGTCCGACGAACTGGGCCGGCCCTTCGCGATCAATGGCGATCTGAGCGTGCGCTGGCGGCACCCACCTGACGCGCCCGGCTGGCGCGGCTGGATTCCCTGGCCGCATGTGCGCGCCAAGAACATCACCCTCGCCAATACCGACTGGGCGCGCACGCCGAGCATGGCGAGCGTCGACCAGGTCGACTTCGATATCGCCATCCCGCCGTTGCTGGTCAAGCATGTGGTCATTCCAACGATCGCGCTGAGCAATCCGGTGGTGGACATCGAACGCAAGCTCGACGGCCGCAACAACTATACTTTCGCGACCAAGAGCAGCGGCCAGCCGAGCGCCTGGAGCGTGGACCTGCACGACATCACGTTCGGCACCGGCAAGGTGGCATTGCTGGAGGAGAGCCGCAAGGCCGACCTGAACGCCACGATCGACACGCTTGGCAATCCGATTCCGTTTGGCGACGTGCTCAAGCAGCAGTCCACCGTCGCGCGCGACGAATCCGCGGGCGTGGTCGGCAAGCAGGGCGCGGCGCAGTTCCGCAAGGCCGCGGTGGCCAACGAGGCGTCGCAGGCGCAGGCGGCCTCTGCCACCAGCGCCGCGTCGGCGGCCGAAGCGGTGTCGGGCGCGATGGCGCAGACGGCATCCGGAGCGAGCGGCACGGCGAGCGCGTCCGCTGTCGCCAGCGCATCGTCGGCCGCGGTGGCCCGGGTGGCCCCGCAGTCGATCGATCCGTACAAGATCGCGTGGACGATCGCCGGCAAGTACAACGGTACGCCCGTCAGCGGCTCCGGCAAGCTGGGCGAGGTATTGTCGCTGCGCGACGCGACCCGTCCGTTCCCGCTGCAGGCGGACGTGAAGATCGGCGACACGCGCATCGCGCTGGTGGGGACGCTGACCGATCCGGTTCATCTGGCGTCGCTGGATCTTCGGCTGTGGCTGCAGGGCACGAGCCTGTCGCACCTGTATGCGCTCACGGGCGTCACGCTGCCGTCATCGCCGCCGTTCGCGACGGAAGGCCGGTTGGTGGGCGAATTCAAGAAGAGTGGCGACATCTTCCGCTACCAGAATTTCACCGGGCGCGTGGGTGGCAGCGATCTGAACGGTACGCTGGTGTATGAGGGCGTGAAGCCGCGCCCCCGGCTCTCCGGCGCGCTGGTGTCGCACCTGCTGCAGTTCTCCGACCTCGCACCGCTGATTGGCGCGGATTCGAACAAGAGCAAGGAGGTGCGCGGCGCGACGACCAAGCAGCCGGCGGACAAGGCCCTGCCGGTCGAGGAGTTCCGCACGGACCGCTGGAAGGCGATCGATGCCAACGTCGAGTTCACCGGGAAACGCATCCTGCGCGACAAGGATCTGCCGATCACGGATCTGTACACCCACGTGATCATGACCGACGGCGTGCTGAAACTGGTGCCGCTGCGTTTCGGCGTCGCGGGCGGCAACATCACGTCCGATATCAACCTGGACGGCAGCACCACGCCGTTGAAGGCGAAGATGTCGCTGGGCGCGCGGCACGTCAAGCTCAAGCAACTCTTCCCGACGTCGAAGACGATGCAGCAAGCGTTGGGCGAGATCAATGGCGAAGGCGCATTGTCCGCCACGGGCAATTCTCCCGCGGCGTTGGCCGCCTCGTCGAATGGTGAAATCAAGCTGTTGGTCAATCAAGGCGCGGTCAGCGCGTTCCTGATGGAGGCGGCGGGACTGAATATCGCCAACGCGGTGGTGGAGAAGCTTTTCGGCAACCGCGACGTGAAGATCAATTGCGCGGCATCCGATTTTGTCGTGACCAACGGCAAGCTCGATTCCAAGGTGTTCATCGTGGATACCGACGACGCGGTGATCAATGTCGACGGCTCGATCGATTTGAAGTCCGAGACGATGGACCTGGGCGTGCATCCGCACACGAAGGGCTTCCGGGTGTTTTCGTTGCGCTCGCCCCTGTATGTGAAAGGCACCTTCAAGAAGCCGAGCATCGGCGTGAATCCCGTGCCGCTCGCGCTCAAGGGCGCGGGCGCGATCGTGCTGGGGCTGATCAACCCGTTCGCGGCGCTGATTCCATTGCTCTCGCCCAGCCATAACACCGACACGCCGTGCAGCCAGTTGCTGGCGGCGATGAACAAGAGCACGAAAGCGCCGCCGCCGGGACAGAAGATGTCGCCGCACGCAGCCGATGCCACGGTACGTGCCGTGACGGGAAAGACGGCGAAGTAATGCGTCGATGCGGGCACTGCCCGCATCCGACGAGCGGTTCCGAAAACGAAAAAGGCATCCCGCGGGATGCCTTTTGCATGGGGGCGGCCGTTCCGCGCCGTGATGCGCGTACCGCCCCGTCGATCAGTCGTCGATGCGCAGGCCGACCTTGAGCGTTACCTGCCAATGCGCGACCTTGCCGTCCTGCAGGTGACCGCGGGTTTCGGTGATTTCGAACCATTCCAGGTTACGCAGCGTCGCCGAGGCCTTGGCGATCGCCGATTGCACGGCGTCTTCGATCGACACTTCGGATGAACCGGTCAATTCGATTTTCTTGTATACGTGATTGCTCATCAGCGTATTCCTCCGGAAGATGGGTGTCGGGAGCCGGGCCGCAAGGCAGCGCCGGCCGTCAGCCTATCTTAACCGGATGCCGCGAAGGGTGCTGGCCGCCACGCGCGCGTTCGAGCCGAGCGTGTCGGCGCCGAAATCCCGCAGGATGCGGGCGCGCGCCGAACTGGCGAAGACCAGCACCGCCAGCCCGTTGAATTCGTACCAGTGTCCGCCTTCCTCGATCCGTCCCGGCGGCTGCGCCAGTGCGTGGGCGACGCTGTCAAGGCAGCGCTGCCGCAATTCGGAAAGCGCCGGGTAGGGCGCCCGTGCACCGGGAACCGCGCACAGAAGCAGATCCAGGCCGGGCAGCAGATGCGAGTACAGGACAGGTTCGTCCTGGGACCGCGCCCGGGCGAGCTTGGTATCCAGACGCGATTGCACGCCCCAGCCAGGGGTCCAGTCCAGCAG
This sequence comes from Robbsia betulipollinis, assembly GCF_026624755.1. Classification (NCBI taxonomy): domain Bacteria; kingdom Pseudomonadati; phylum Pseudomonadota; class Betaproteobacteria; order Burkholderiales; family Burkholderiaceae; genus Robbsia; species Robbsia betulipollinis. Next base: position 168,491 of record NZ_JAPMXC010000002.1, on the reverse strand, counting down.
GATATCGAGATAGGAAGAGGTCCCGGCGGCGGGCCGGTCGCGTTGGATTTTCTTCGGAATCGGCATGACGCGGAAGAGAAGCGGGAGACGGGCAGGAAAAAAATGACGGCCCTCGCGCTTACGCCATGGCGCTGGCGCGGGAAGCGAATCCGGGCACATCGAAAAGGCACGCTAGGGTTTAGCATACCGCATATACGCGTCGGGTTCAGCAAGGAACGCGTACTGGTGGCTGCCCCGCGGCGTGCGTTTTATGCCACGGCTTTATGCGAAACTACGGGCTGTCGCAGGTTCGTTTCAACCGGAACTGGAGAAGGAAATGATCAGGAAAATCGCGGTGCTCGGGTTTGTCAGCGGCGTGGCGCTGTTTCTCTATGGCCGCAAGCTGCTAGCGCAGACACAGGCCAGCGTCATCCCGGGCGAAGACGCTGGCGGTCGGTAGTATCCGGCGATCCGGCGATCCGGCGATCCGGCGATCCGGCGATCCGGCGATCCGGCGATCCGGCGATCCGGCGATCCGGCGATCCGGCGATCCGGCGATCCGGCGATCCGGCGCGCACGCGTTCGCGCGCCGGGTCGTCACCGCCAGGGCGTTGCGCTCAGGAAACGTTGCGCGGGGCGCCACCCGTGGTGTGCAGCGCATCGCGGATATCGCGCAGCAGCAGGACTTCCTCGGCGATCGCGGGTGCGGCCGCCGCCTGTTCGAGATGCGCGGCGGTACGCAGGCGGTTGATGCCCTTGACCATGAGGAAGATGATGAAGGCCAGAATGATGAAATTCAGCAGCACGGTAAGAAAATTGCCATAGCCGATGGCCGCCACGCCGGCTTTCTGCAGGTCGGCGTACGACGCGGGGTTACCGTGGAACGTCTCCGGCAGGTGGCCGATGCGAATGAACAGATTGGAGAAGTCGAGGCCGCCGACCGCCAGGCCCACGACCGGCATGATCATGTCCTTGACGACCGAATTGACGATGGTCGAGAAGGCGCCCCCGATGATCACCCCGACGGCCAGGTCGACGACATTGCCCTTTATGGCGAAGTCCCGAAATTCACGAACGATACTCATACTCGGCAAACTCCCTTGTTGGCTGGACGAAAAGATGCGATTGCGTATCCCGCGATTGCGTATCTCGAAATACCGCTGACAATGGCATCGGATGCGCCTCGCGCGCTTATGTTACAACGGGTAACCTGCGGGTGAGATGGGAAGCATGCGGCTGTGCTTCGCATGTCGGTGCCGGAATTCTGCAATCAGCGCAGCGGCTGGTGCCGTGGTCCCGCCGGCCGGCCCGGCCCGGCGGCGTCGGTGTCGGCCCCGGTGTCGGCCCCGGTACCGGCCGCCGCCGGCGTGACGACGACCGTGCAGGTCGTGCCAGCGGCCAGCAGCATGCCGGGCGGAACGGCGTCGATATGGATGCGAACGGGCACCCGCTGCGCGAGACGGACCCAGTTGAACGTCGGATTGACGTCCGATATGAGTTCGTGGCCGACCGGGTTGTCCCGGTCGGTGATGCCCCGGGCGATGCTCTCGACGTGTCCCTGCAACTGTTCGCCGCTCATCATCTGCATGCGCGCGGCATCGCCGACCTTGATATGGGGCAGCTTGGTTTCCTCGAAATAGCCGTAGACCCAGAACGACGCGCTGTCGATGAGGGCGACGCGCGCGACTCCTGCGGCGGCGTAGTCACCGCGATGCGTGAGCAGATTCGTGACGTAGCCGTCCACCGGTGCGAGCACGCGGGTTCGCGACAGATTCAGGCGCGCCGCGTCGAGTTGCGCCTGCGCGGCCTGGTATTGCGCGGCGGCCGAATCGGCGCTGCGCACGGCGTTTTCGCGGGATTCGCTCGACACCACGAGACTGTCGAGATCGGCACGGCGCGCGGCGTCGCGGCGCCGCATCTGCAGGTCCGCGCCGCGCGCGGCCAATAGCGCCTGGGCTTCGGCGACGGCGATCCGGTAACGTTCGGGATCGATCTGCATGAGCAGTTCGCCGCGATGCACGAATTGATTGTCGTGCACCGGCAGGTCCACGATCATTCCCGAAACGTCCGGAGCGACATTGACGATGTCGGCCCGCACGCGTGCGTCGCGCGTCCAGGGCGCGTCCATATAGTGCTGCCACAGCAGGCGTCCGGCCAGGATCGCCACGGCGAAAATGCACAGCGTCACGCACACGCTGAAGAGATTCTTGATCGTCACTTTTTTCTCGATAAAAGCCGCGCTGGCAAACGGTGCCCGGCCAGGATGATGCGAAGTGCCATTTCAGCCGTATAGCGCCAGGCCCGCCACCGACAGCAGGCAGACGAACAGGCTGATGCGAAACAGCGGCGGGTGCCAGATGAAGCGGTAGGCACCGGCACGCGCGAGACCGAGGTCGATCAACCAGGTCAGTGCGCCGCAGCCGACGAAGACCACCATCAGGGTGGGCACGTAGGCGCCGCCGAGCGAGGTTTCGCGCGGCAGGGTCCAGGACGCGAGCCAGCGGTGCAGGAGCGTCAGCCAGCCGGGCAGCGTGGACGTGAGGTCGCTCATCGCGACGGCGCCGGTGAGGACGCGGGGGGATCGCGTCGCGCCATGGATGCCGTTGCGGCCCCGCCGCAGGCCGCAAGCGGCGATTGCGGATCGAGCAGGGCGGTATGGATGAAATGCAGATAGCTGAGAATACGCTGCAGGCGCTGGCGTTCGTCGCGCTCCCGCGCGATAGGCAGCATCGCCTCGGTCTGCGCGAGTGCCCGCGTCGTCAGGTCCGCTGCCGTGCGCCAGCGCGCCGCGCTGGGCCGTTCGAAGAGTTCGACCAGACCGCGGCGCAGCGCGCGCAGCGGCTGGCGCCAGCGCGAGCCCGGCTGGTATAGCGGATCGCGGGCGAGGGCGGCCGGCAGGGACGCGAATTCTTCGCGCAATTCGATCAGCGCATGGCCGATTTCGAGCACGGCGAACATCCAGCCGAGCATCGCGCGCTGCTCGGCGGGTTTTTCAGCGGTCAGGCCGCCGATCTGAAACATGTAGTCGCGGGTCTGGTTGTCGAACCGATGCGCGAGACCGGCGAGCTTGCCGAAGCCCGCGACGCCGACCTGGCGCCGCAGGTCCGCCGCCATGCGGCGCAGCAACCAGCCGGTGGTGGGCGGCAGGAGGATGCCGAACGCCGCGGCGCTGACGCCCATGGCCACCATCAGGGCGATGCAGTTGTTGACATAGACGAGCACATCGTAATTGTTCCGGTTGTCCGGGCCGGCAAGGAAGCAGAAAAAGATGCAGAAGCCCATTCCCGCGCCCATGCCGTTGCGCCGTGTCGTCAGCCACGCGCCGAACATTAAGAAAGGGGCAAGCCCCGCGGCCATCAGCAGGAAGCCGGAGCGGTCGACCAGCACGTGGAACGTGAAGACATAACCTGCCAGGCAGGCAAGGGCGGAACCGATGGACATCTGGACCGCGGCGCGGGCGGGTTGGGGCGATGCCGACACCAGCGCGCAGACCGTACCGGCGGTCACGGCGGCGAAGTCGCCCGATGGCCAGCCGCTGAAGATCCAGAACGCCGACACCAGCAACAGCGTGACGCCGGCGCGCGCGCCGGCGATCGCGGCCATCAGACCGTTCGTCTTCGGCGTATAGCGCCATGCGTTGGCGCGGTCCCGGTCGGCGCGGTCGGGCCCTGGATCGGCGGCGCCCTTCCGGGTGCGTTCGGGAGCGTGGTTGCCCGGGGTGGAACGGCGCAGCGCGGCATAGGTCGACGCGAAGTAATGCAGTTCGACGACGAACCGATACAGGAGTTCGGTGGCGCTATCGAAATCCCGCATCTGACTGTGCGGCACTGCGGCGATCGCCGCAGCGGACGGCAAGACGCGCGCCGCGGCGCGCGTGGCGCGCAGGCGTGCCGGCAGCCGCGCCTTGAAGCCGTCCAGCTGCGCGGCGACGCGCGCCGCACCGGCCGCGTTCGGCACCGATTCGCCATCGATGCTCAGTTGCTCGCTCAACTCGTGCAGGTAGGGCGTGATCGCCTCGACGATCCAGGGCGCGCCTTGCGCACGCACGCGTTCGAGCAATTGATGCAGCGCATGAAAGCGTGTCGCCACGCTCATCGATTCGCCATTGAAGCGCGCGATGTGGGCGCCCATGCGGCGTGAGACCGGATCCTCGAAGATCGTATAGCTGCGCAGGGCTTCGAGGCCGACCACTTCGGCGATGAACCCCATGTTGCGCCGCTCCATCGCCGTGCGGTCGATGCTGCCCCGCAGTGCGGCGCGCACGAATTCGACGAAGCCGCCGAAGCGCGCGCGCACGTGTGTCTGCAACGCGGCCGACGCATAGCGCGGAAAGATCACCGAACTGACCACGGCCGAGCAGAGAATGCCCAGACTCACTTCGATCGCGCGCGTGACGCTGGCGTCGAACGCGCCCAGCGGCGCCTCGGCGTTCGTCACGCCGACCAGGGCGGCGGTGTAGCCCGCGAGCAGAAAGCCATACGAACGGAAATGGCGATTGCGTGCCGAACCTGCCGTGCAGACGCCGATCCACGCTGCCAGGCCCGCCAGGAACAGCGCATGGGCCTGGGAAAACAGGCTGATGAGCGTGAGCATCGCCGTCAGACCGGCCAGCGTGCCGAGCAGGCGGTAGAAGCTTTTCGACAGCACCATCCCGCTTTGCGGCGTCATGACGACGAATACCGTCGTCAGCGCGGTGCGGGGCGAGGGCAGTTCCAGACGCATCGCCAGGTAGAGCGCGAGCAGACCCGCGAACACGGCCTTGCCGACATGCACCCACAGGGGGCCTTCCGTGTGGTACCAGTCGCGCGCGGTATCCGCCAGCGCCCGGCGCAGCGGCACGCGTGGCGCGGCACCGGACGGCGCCGTGCCGGGTCGATTCGGCGAAGGCAGGCCGCCGCTCATCGGACGGGCTCGCCCTGCGCGATACGCGGCGGCTGCACGCGCGGCGAGTCCGCCGGTTGCGCCAGTCCCCCGCCCAGTGCCGTCATCAGGTCCGCGTAGGCCGTCAAGCGTGACGCCTGGAGGCGCTTCATGCTGCGCTCCTCGCGCAGCAGGCCGTCCTCGGCGTTCAGAACGTTGAGATAGTCGGTGAGGCCGCGCGTGAAGCCCATCGTCGCCAGGTCGAAACTGCGCTGCGCGGTGGCGATCGCGCGGGCCGCTGCCGCCTGTTGGCGTCCCAGCGACTGGAAGGTCAGCACCTGATCGGCGATCTCGCGCAGCGCGCGGACCACGGTATCGTTGTACTGGCCGACCGCGACGTCGTACTCGGCGGCTGCCGCGCCAAGACCGGCGCGCAGGCGCCCGCCCTCGAAAATCGGCAAAGAGAGGGCCGGGCCGAACGACGTGCCCACGCTCGACAGACGCGCGAAGCTGGAAAACACCGGACTGACCGCCATCGCCCCGGCGCTGGCCACCAGGTCGACATTGGGGTAAAACGCCGCCTGCTGCACATCGACGGCGCGTGCCTGCGCCTCGATCCGCCAGCGCATCGCCACCACGTCGGGCCGATGCCCGATCAGTTCGGCAGGCAGCGCGGAGGGCAGTGCGATGGCGGCATCGAACTGTAGCGCCGGCGTCTGCAGGGCGTCGCCGGCGCCCGGTCCCTGGCCGATCAACGCGGCGAGCTGGTTGCGCGACAGGGCGATTGCCTCGTCGATCTGTTCCAATGCCACTTCGCTTTGCGGCAGCGGCGCCTGCGCCTGGCTGATTTCCAGTTGCGTGCCGATGCCCGCCTGCCAACGCCGTTGCGCGAAATCGCGCACGCGCTGCTGGTCGACGAGCGTGCGCCGCGCGACGTCGCGCAACGCGAACTGCAACGAAAACCGAAGATAGGCGCGCACCACGTTCGATTCGAGACTCAACTGCGCCGAACGCGCGTCGGCAGCGAGCGCATGCGCGGCGTCGATCGCGCGTTGCGCGCCCTGGCGCTTCGCGCCGAACAGATCCAGCGGATAGTCGAAGCGCAGGGTGGCCGTATTGTTGAAATTGTTTTCGCCGGGAAACGTCGCCTTGTAATAGCCGCTTTGCGGCCAGTGCTCGCGGCTCAGATTGGCGCTGGCGTCCAGCGTGGGCAGGGTCGCGGCGCGTGCTTCGCCGGCCATCGCCAGCGCTTCGCGCAGACGCGCCGCGGCGATCGACTGCGTCGGGTTGCCGTCGATGGCCGCGTCCACGAGCCGGTCGAGCTGCGGGTCGCGATAGACGCGCCACCATTGGCGCATCGGCCATTGCGCGCTGGCGTCGGCCGCGGCGCGCGCGGCGGGGGCGGCGTCGCGCAGCGTGTGGCCGGCATCGAGATCGTTCGCCGCGCGCGCCGGCACGTGGGGCGTGATGCCCGACCAATCGGCGCATCCGCCCAGGGTCATGCCGATGGCGAGAACGGCCGCACGGCGCGGGTGTCGGCGCAAGGCAGAAAACACGGTTCGTCGGGACGCGCGCCCCATGGTGAAGGAGGAGCGATTGTAATGGCCCGGTTGCGCCGGAAATAGGGGGTTTCCTGCGAATTTTTCTTACGTAATATGCAACAATCGGCGCGGATGGCGGGTGCCGTCCCCCTTTCCCTGCGGACCCTGTCCGCGCCCTCAATCACGCTCGATCACGCAGAAGACGCCGGGAGCCGGAACATCGATACGCTCAACAATATGCGCATCTTCACGCGCGTCGTCGACGCCGGCGGGTTTACCGCGGCGGCGCGGCAACTGAACGCCACCACCGCTCAGGTGTCGCGCGCGGTGTCGGACCTGGAAACCCATCTGCGCACGCGGCTCCTGAACCGCACGACCCGCCGTCTCGCGGTGACCGAGGCGGGGCAACGCTACCTGCAACGCTGCGCGCACATCCTGGCGATCGTCGATGAAGCCGAGGCCGAAGCGGCCGACGCGAACGTCGTCGCCTCCGGCACCTTGCGCATTCACGCGATGACCAGTTTCGGCCAGCGCTATCTGATTCCGGCGATCGCGCGTTACCGGGAAGCGCATCCCGCGGTGGCGGTGGAATTGACACTCTCGCAGCGCATCCCCGATCTGATCGACGAGGGATACGACACGGCGGTGGCGCTCAGCGGCGGCCTGCCCGATTCGGGCATGATCTCGCAGCGTCTGGGCAGCGTCTACAGCGTGTTGTGCGCGTCGCCCGGCTACCTGCGCGCGCATGGCACGCCGAGCACGCCGGAGGCGCTCGCCGGTCATCCGTGCCTGCAATTGCAGGGACCGTTCTTTCCGCTCGACCGCTGGACCTTCGAACCGCTGCCGGACGGCGGCGCGGGGCCCGCGTGCAGCATCGACGTCAGCATGAGTTCGTTTCGCGTCAATGTCGCCGAAGCGCTCGATCAGGCCATCCGGGAAGGCATGGGCATCGGCATGCTGCCGTCCTACGCCGCGCTCGATGGATTGCGCGACGGCTCTCTGGTGCGCCTGTTCGCGCACTACCGGCTGCAACGCTTCGAGATCCACGCCCTCTATTCGTCGCGGCAGTACATCGACGCCAAGATCCGCACCTGGGTGGATTTCCTGAGCGCGCGGCTGCCGCTGGCGATGGGTGAGGACGATGCCGTTCTGGCGGAAATTGCACGTCGTTGAGCATCGCGGGGCTGGATGACGCGCCCGGGCGCGGATCCTGCTTCATCTGGCCGCGATCGGCTCGCGGCGGCCCGGCGGACGGGACGCACGGCAGGGCCGCGATGCAAAACGGCGGTGCAGGCCCCGTGGACGACCGCGCTTGCTGCCCAGTCAGGCGGCAAGGAAACGGTCGGTGCATATCGAGATTCCTCGCCGGTTCGGCGATTTTTTAATTTTCCGGCCCACCAGTGGTGGCCGACCAGGACCGTGGAGCAAAGGTAAAAATGACGAAAACCCAGAGTCGTATTTCCGAAGGATCGCCGTTTCCGCGTGGGGCGACGTGGGATGGCAAGGGCGTGAACTTCGCGATGTTCTCCGCCAATGCGACGAAGGTCGAACTGTGTCTCTTCGACAAGGACGGCAAGTCCGAACTCGAGCGCATCGAGATCCCCGAATACACCGACGAGGTCTGGCATGTCTATGTCCACGATCTGCCGCCGGGCACCGTGTACGGCTATCGTGTGCATGGGCCGTACGAGCCGGACGCGGGTCACCGTTTCAACCCGAACAAGCTGTTGCTCGACCCGTACGCGAAGGCGCATGTCGGCGAACTGAAGTGGGGCCCCGAGGTGTTCGGCTACACGCTGGGCCATGCCGATCAGGATCTGTCCTTCGACACCCGCGACAGTGCGGCCTTCGTGCCGAAATCGTGCGTCGTCGACACCGCCTTCAGCTGGCACCATCCCACCCGCGTGCGGGTGCCGTTCGATCGCTCGGTGGTCTATGAAACGCATGTGCGCGGCTACACGAAGCGCCACCCGGGCGTGCCCGAGGAACTGCGCGGCACGTTCGCCGGGCTCGGCGAGCCGGCCGTCGTCGACTATATCCGCGGCCTGGGCGTGACCACCGTCGAATTGCTGCCGATCCACTCGTTCGTCAACGACAGCCAGCTGCTCGACAAGGGCCTGACGAACTACTGGGGCTACAACACGATCGGTTTCTTCGCCGCCGACCAGCGCTTTTTCGCGACCGGCAAGATCGAGGAATTCAAGCAGACCATCGACCGGTTCCACGATGCGGGCCTCGAAGTGGTGCTGGACGTCGTCTACAACCACACCGCCGAAGGCAACGAACTCGGGCCGACGCTCTGCTACAAGGGCATCGACAATTCGACCTACTACCGTCTGATGCCGGAGCAGCCGCGTTTCTACATCAACGACACCGGTACCGGCAATACCCTGAACCTGTCCCATCCGCGCGTAGTGCAGATGGTAACGGACAGCCTGCGCTACTGGGTCACCGAGATGAACGTCGATGGCTTCCGCTTCGATCTCGCGACGATTCTCGGCCGCGAACCGGACGGTTTCGACCAGCGCAGCGGTTTCCTCGACAGCTGCCGCCAGGATCCGATCCTCTCCAGCGTGAAACTGATCGCCGAGCCGTGGGACTGCGGTCCCGGCGGCTATCAGGTGGGCGGTTTCCCGCCGGGCTGGGCGGAGTGGAACGATCGTTACCGCGATACCGTACGCAGTTACTGGAAAGGCGAAGAAGGCGAAACGCCGGAACTCGCCAAGCGCATCACGGCCTCAGGCGACAAGTTCAACCACCGTGGCCGCCGGCCGTGGGCGAGCGTGAACTTCATCACCGCGCACGATGGTTTCACGCTCAACGACACGGTCAGTTTCAACGAGAAGCACAACGACGCGAACGGCGAGGACAATCGCGACGGCAGTTCGGACAACCGGTCGTGGAACTGCGGCGCCGAGGGCCCGACCGACGACGTCGAGATCAAGGCACTGCGCGAACGGCAGAAGCGCAACATGCTCGCGACCCTGCTGTTCTCGCAAGGCACGCCGATGCTGCTGGCGGGCGATGAATTCGGACGCACCCAGCATGGCAACAACAATGCCTATTGCCAGGACACCGAGATCAGCTGGGTGGATTGGGAGGGTATCGACGAGGACGGTCACGCGCTCGCCGAATTCACGCGCAAGCTGCTCTCGCTGCGCCGCACCCTGCCTGTGCTGCGCCGCAATCGCTTCCTGACCGGCGAGTGGAACGAGGAATTGCAGGTCACGGACGTGCGTTGGGTCAGCACCGACGGCAACGAACTCACGCCGGAGCAGTGGAGCGATCCCGCGATGAAATGTTTCGGCATGGTCATCGACGGCCGCGCGCAGTCTTCGGGCATCCGTCGTCTCGCGTCCGACGCCACGCTGTTGATGGTATTCAACGCGCATCACGACGTGGTGGACTTCGTCTTGCCGGATGTGACCGGTAGCGAACAGTGGACCTGCATGATCGATACCAACGTGCCGGTGCGCGACGACTTGCCGCAGTTCGGCTCGGGGGATGTCTATCAGGTGACGGGACGCTCGCTGCTGCTGTTCGCGCTGCGCGCACGCGGCGCGACGCAGCGGGTCTTCGACAAGCTGGGTGAAACGCTGACCTCCGAATCCGACGCCTCGGCGCCGGGCGCGGCCTGAGTTCGGGGCTGAACGTCGGCGTCTCCCTCTGGAGCCAGTTCGTCTGGCTCTGGGACACGCTCGTGGCCATCGTCCGGTTCTTCTTCGGTTTGCTGGCCTGGCTGGCGCGTTGAAGGAAAAGGCGGCAGCGCAAAGCGATCAGGGGCGGCAGTCATTCGTGACTGCCGCCCCTGATCGCTTTCGGGTTCATGTGTCGATGCCCTGCCGGTTCGACGCGCCCGGTTTCACCGTACGCGTCGGACCGGAGCATGCCATTCAGGCATTGTCGTCCCAGCTGTTGTCGTCCGCGTTGCCCGCGTCGATCTGTCCGCCGCCGTCGGACCAGCTATCGTTGCCATTGCCAAAATCGACCGCACCGCCGGTGTTGCCCGCGTCCGCCTGCTGGAACGGCGGCGCGGGATTGTCGCGCTCGACGACGACGTCGCGTTCGCGGTGGCCCCCCATGATCTCGCCCAGCACGACGCCGGCAGCCAGTCCGCCCAAACCCGCGCCGAGGGTCGATCCCATCCCGCCTTGCGGTTGCTGCTGGACCGGCTGATTGCCCCACGGCGCGGACCCGGGCTGCTGCCCGTACGGTTGCTGGCCATAGGGCGTCTGGTACGGCGGCGGCGCCATCCGGTTCGCTTCGCCGGCATAGGGCGAGGCATTCGCCATGCCGGCCTGCGGGTCGGGCCGGCCCGCAGCCAGCGCCTTGAGCCGTTCGACGCTGCGATCGAGTTCCTCCAGCTGATACGCCGGGGCGGTTTCGGGCCCGCGCGCGCCACCGGTCGTGCCCAGGGTGTCGATCAGATGGCTCAACTGCGCTTCGACGTCTTCCGCGTCGCTGACCCACGTTTGCCGGTCGGGCGAGGTGGACAGTTTCAGATCGAGTTTCACCGCCCGCACGCTGTCGAGCAGCTCGGTCGCGCGTTTGAGCGCGGCGCGATGCATGTCCGTCGCCCCGACGTCGTCCTGCTGGCGCCGGCGTCGCATGCTCCAGACGATCAATCCCACGACCGCGGCGAGCACGATCAGCAGGCCGAGCCAGGCGATGGGCGAGGGGCCGCGGTGCACGGGCGCGGCGGGCTGCACCGACGACTCACCGGCGTTTGGGAAGGACTGGATCGACGTCGCCGGACGCGTGCCCGCCTGCGCCTCGGCACTGATGCGGCGCTGCACCGTTTCGAACTTGGCGCGATCCGTGAAACCGAGGGCGGGGTCGATACGGCGTGCCGCGTCGAGCTGGGTCAGCGCGTCGCCATAGCGGTGATTACGCTCGAGCACCTGCGCGTCGAGGTAGTGCGCACGGGCGCTGCCCGGATGCGCCGCCACGACCTGATCGAGCATGCTCTGCGCGCCTTGCAGGTCGCCGCGGTTGATCGCCTGCTCGACATCCTGGACCGAGGGCGCCGGGGACGCGGCGAACGCGCTCGGCGACAGACTCGCTGTCAGCATCGATGCGCACAGCGCACCCCTGATAAGCCATGTTTTCATCGCGGAAGCCGCCTTAGACGTCGGTGCCAATCTGTTTTTTCAATGCCGCCAGACGGTCTTCGACCGACGGCCCCTTGTCGATCGACGCGAGCCGGTCGTCGAGCGACTTGCCGCTGGCCTGATCGATCGAACCCAGGCGGGCGTCCGAGCGTGCGTTGGCCAGATTGACCTTTTCCTCCATGCGTCCGAAATCGGCCGACAGATCCTTGCCGCCGATGCCGCCGAGCGCGGTGGCCGCGACATCCTTGGCATTGGCGATTTCCTGCTTCGCGGACAGGATATTGGTGCGCGAGCGCAGGTCGTCGCGACGCTTGCGCATGTCGGCGATCTGCGTCTTCAACTGATCGAGCGACGGCTCGAGCTTGGCCAGCTCGGCCCCCAGCGCGTCGCGCTCGGCTTCCGCGTTCGACTGCGCGGCCAGCGCCTCGCGCGCCAGGCCCTCGTCGGCGCCTTTCAACGCGCGCAGCGCGCCATCGGCGTATTTGCGCGCCTTGTCGTCGGCGAGATCGCGCTTGCTGCGCTGATTGCTCAACTGCGCCTGGATCTCGATCATCGCGTTTTCCGCGCGACCGATGCTTTCGTCCAGTTCCCGGACGATTTGCCGCGCATCGCGCGACGGGTCCTGGACCGAATCGGCGGCATCGTTGAGCAGCCCTTTGAGGGTACGGGAAATACTATCGAACAGCGACATGCTGGCCTCCGGAATGGGGGGTGGTGAATGGGCGCCGAAACGGCGCCGGGCGATGTTTTTCAACATAGCACAGACGCGCGCGCCGGGCCGGCGCAATGGCCGGTATCGCGCCCGCGCCGGGGCCTTTTTTTGTGACCAGCCTGGGCTTTCGGTAACGGCCCGTTGCGGCGCGGCCGAATCCGCCCGGCGGCGCCGGAAAACCACGCAGGGCCGATTGCGTCGCGCTTGCCGGCGGGTTTCTTTACAATGCGGCTTGGCGCAGTACTTTGTCCCATCCTACCGTCGGACATCCGGCCGGCGCCGGCGGGGCGCGCGTGGCAGGGCATGGGTCCGCCACCGCGCCCCGCCGGCGCCGGCCCGAACCGACCGAACGCTTCTACATGGCTCCTACCCGACAAACGACTCCCCCCGGCAACGTGCCGAAACCCTCTCGCTCGCTGGCCTCCCGCCTGCTACTTGCGATCCTCGCACTTTTCGTCGGTCTGGGCGCGCTGGGCGCGCTGTTCGCCGGCTACGTGCTGATCGTGATGACGCCCAATCTGCCGCCGCTCACGGCGCTGACCGACTATCGCCCGAAGGTGCCGCTGCGCGTGTACACCGCGGATCACGTGCTGATCGGCGAGTTCGGCGACGAGCGGCGCAGTCTCGTGCGCTTCGATCAGGTGCCCGACGTGATGAAGCACGCGGTGCTGGCGATCGAGGACTACCGTTTCTATCAGCATGGCGGGGTCGATTTCCTGGGAATCCTGCGCGCGGGCGTGGCCGACGTGGTGCGGGGCGGCGCCTCGCAGGGCGCGAGCACCATCACGATGCAGGTCGCGCGCAACTTTTTCCTGTCGAGCGAGAAGACCTACACGCGCAAGGTCTACGAGATGCTGCTCGCCTACAAGATCGAGTCCGCGTTGACCAAGGACCAGATCCTCGAGCTGTACATGAACCAGATCTACCTGGGGCAGCGCGCGTATGGTTTCGCCAGCGCCGCGCGGGTCTATTTCGGCAAGGACCTGAAAGACATCACGCTCGCGCAGGCCGCGATGCTGGCGGGGCTGCCCAAGGCGCCGTCGGCGTATAACCCGGTGGTCAATCCGAAACGCGCCAAGATCCGCCAGGAATACATCCTCAAGCGCATGCTCGATCTGGCCTATATCACGCGCGAGCAATACGATCAGGCGATCGCCGAGAACATCCATACGCGTGCGGGCGGCGCGACGCAGTTCAGCGTGCACGCCGAGTACGTGGCCGAGATGGTGCGCCAGATGATGTACGCGCAGTACAAGGAAGACACCTACACGCGCGGCCTGAACGTGGTGACCACGATCACCTCGGGCGATCAGGAGGCGGGCTACCGCGCGGTGCGCAAGGGCATCATGGATTACGAGCGCCGTCACGGGTATCGGGGTCCGGAAGCCTTCATCGATCTGCCGGCGGCCGACGACGACCGCGAACAGGCGATCGAGGATGCCTTGCTCGATCACCCGGACAACGGCGATCTGGTGTCGGCGGTGGTGGTGGCGGTGTCGTCGAAGGAAGTGCGGGCGGTGCGCCTGAGCGGCGAGACGGTGACGATCTCCGGCGCGGGGCTGCGTTTCGCGGCACCGGCGCTGTCCCCGCGTGCCCAGCCGAACCAGAAGCTGCGCGCGGGCGCGGTGATCCGGCTGCTCGCCGACGACCGCGGCAACTGGCAGATCACGCAGTTGCCCCAGGTGGAGGGGGCGCTGGTCGCGGTGCATCCGAACGACGGTGCGCTGGTGGCGCTGGTGGGCGGCTTCGACTTCAACAAGAACAAGTTCAACCACGTCACGCAGGCCTGGCGGCAGCCGGGCTCGACGTTCAAGCCCTTCATCTATTCGGCGTCCCTGGAGAAGGGGCTCGCACCGGCGACGATCATCAACGACGCGCCGCTGTATTTCAGCGCGGCGGAAACCGGCGGGCAGCCCTGGGAGCCGAAGGACGACGATCAGCCCGAGGGACCGATGACGATGCGCGCCGCGCTCGAGAAATCGAAGAATCTGGTCTCGATCCGCATCCTGAACTTCATCGGCACCCACTACGGGCAGGATTTCGTGTCGCGCTTCGGTTTCGATCCGGCGAAGAATCCGCCGTATCTGCCGATGGCCCTGGGCGCGGGTCAGGTGACGCCGCTGCAACTGGTCGACGGCTACAGCGTCTTCGCCAACGGCGGTTACCGGGTCAACCCCTACCTGATCGCCGAGGTCACGGACGCGAACGGCGCGGTGCTCTCGCGCGCCGAGCCGCTGGTGGCCGGCGCGAACGCGCCGCGCGTGATCGACGAACGCAACGCCTTCGTGATGGACAGCCTGCTGCACGACGTCGCGACCAAGGGGACCGGCGCGGGCACGAACGCGCTGCGCCGCAACGATCTGTCCGGCAAGACCGGCACGACGAATGATGCGCACGACGGCTGGTTCGCCGGGTATCAGCGCTCGGTGGTGGCGGTGGCGTGGCTGGGTTACGATCAGCCGCGTTCGCTCGGCAGTCGCGAGTTCGGCGCGCAGCTGGCCTTGCCGGTGTGGACGGCCTATATGGGCGAGGCGCTCAAGGGGGTGCCGCAGACGCGCATGCCGATGCCGGCGGGTCTGACGACGATCGACGGCGAACCGTATTTCGACAATATGACGCCGGGCGCGGGTTTCGTCGCCTCGATCGGCATGGATGATCCGGGTGCGGGCACGCCGGCCGATGGCCTGCCGGGCGCCAGTCAGGTCGCGCCGACGATCGATTCGAACGAGCGGCAGCAGATTCTCAATTCGTTCGACAAGCCCTAGCCGCAGGAAAGGCGGCAGGGGGGAACGTCGGGCCGCCGCTCAATAGCACTGCGCGGCGGGAGGCTTCGGGGCGCCGGTAGCGGATTCTTCGCGCGTCGGACCGTGGTCGTGCCCATCGTGGTCGTGGGCGCCGTGGTCGTGGCCATCGTGCCCGTGTGCGTGCCCATGTTCCTGCTCATGCGCTTGCCCCGCGCCGTCGGCGTCCGTGCAGTGCTCGGCTTCGACCTGCACGGTGGCGTGATCGATCGAGAACCGCTCCTTCAACCGCGCGCAGACGGCCGCCGGAATGCGCAGCGGGTCCGCGCCGGGGGTGGCGCGAGCATGCAGCGTCACCATCGCCTGTTCGGAGGTCAGCGACCAGGCATGCAGATGATGCACGTCGCTGATCTCGCCGATCTGCGCGATCAGGTCGGCACGGACCTCTTCCAGATCCAGATCCGACGGCGTCGCCTCCAGGAGGATACGGCCGGCGCTGCGCACGATCTGCCAGGCGCCGCGCACGATCAGCACCGAGACGAATATCGACAGGATGGGGTCGATCGGCGAGAAACCCGTCAGCAGGATCACGCCGGCCGCGATGATCGCCGCCACCGACGAGACCATGTCGCCCAGCACGTGCAGCCAGGCCGAGCGCATGTTCAGGTTCTCGCGGCTGCCGCCATTGAGGATCAGGAAGGTGACGACGTTCGACAGCAACCCGGCGACGGCGACGGCCATCATCATCGGGCCGAGCACCGGTTGCGGTTCGGCGAAGCGCCGGACCGCCTCGATCATCACGCCCAGCGAGACGAGCAGCAGCGTCAGGCCGTTGATAAAGGCCACGAGTACTTCGAGGCGTCGATAACCGTAGGACAGACGCGCCGTCGCCGGGCGCCGGCCAATGCGCAATGCCGCCCAGCTCATGCCGAGCGCCACCGCGTCGGACGCCATGTGCGCGGCGTCCGCGATCAGCGCCAGCGAGCCCGACAGCAGGCCGCCGACGATCTCGATTCCCATGAAAAGGACGATGACCAGCAGCGCCCAGGCGAGCCGCGTCTCGTTGGTGCTGCCATGCACGTGCATGTGACCCGCGCCGCCGTGATGGTGACCGTGGTCGTGGCCGGCGTGACCATGATCGTGCGTGGAAGAGGCGGGGGCGCTTGCCCCCGATGGGTGCTGTTGGGTCATTCGCGATCACTCCGAAGCGCAGGTAACGATACAATGGACCTTAACATAGTTACGTATGAATAGTTGTTCATATGTAATCGCATGACAGCGCCGCCGCCGGTGTGACTCCCGTGGTTCGCCGATGCGCGTTTTCAACCCGTTTCAGAGAGCAGCACGAGCGTCATGTCCCGAATTCCACCGCACAGCGTGCCGCGTCGCGCCGGCACGGCCGTCGCAGGCCCCGCCGGGCACGCGGTGCCCGCGCCAGCGGCTGCTGCCGTGCCGGCCGCCGGCCCCGGTGGGCCGGCGTTGCTGGAGCGCGACGGCGCGGCCGATCCAGCGGCGGGAACCGCTTTCGTGGTGGATGCGCTGGCGCCGTTGTTTCGCCTGCTGGGCGACCCGAGTCGCCTGAGCATCGTCTTCGTCTGCCTGCACGAGGCGGTGTGCGTGTCGGAAATCGCCCGGGCGACGGGCTTGTCGCCGTCGCTGGTCAGCCATCATCTGCGTTTGCTGCGCGGTGCGCGGGTGGTGCGCGGCGTGCGCCGCGGCAAGCAGATCTTCTATACGGCGGCCGACGACCATGTGCGGCGCATGATCGACGACATGCGCGAGCACGTCGTCGAGTGCCCGCAGGACGAGTGACCGCCTCGACCCCGCCGTCCCCGCAGGTCAGCCCCTGCCGAAGCCGGGCGGCATGTGGCGCGCCAGCCCGGTCATCGTGCGCCGCGCGCGTCGCGCGTCGTTGGCCAGTGCGAGCAGGGACGGCAACTGTGCGGGATGGCGCAACAGCGAGGCGATGACCGGCAGGATGCGGGTACCGCCGTCGGCATGCATGCCGGCGAGCGCGGCAGCCGGCAGCGTGTGGCTGGCGCGGTCGATCACGACCCGGCAGACGACGAACGGCAGGCCGTGCGTGGCGGCGACGCGGGCGAGCGCCGCCGACTCCATGTCGACGGCGGCCGCGCCGGTGCGCCGGTGCAGCAGCTGTTTTTGCGCGGCGCTTACGACCGGCGTGGCCGACCCGACGAAGTCCACACAGGCGGCATGCGGCAGGGCGGCAACCAGTCGTTCCAGCCAGCGGGCGTCGACGGGATGGCGCCGCATGTCGCGGGTCCCGGTTTCCGTTCCCGCTTCGCTTCCCGCCCGGGGCATTCCCGCCCGGGGCATTCCCGCCCGGGGCATCCCCGCGTGGGGAGACACGACATCGGCGGGGTCCGGCGCGCGCGCCGGGGGCAGTTCCAGCACGGTCCGCGCGAGCAGGCAGTCGCCGGGCTGGCACGCGGGATCGAGCGCGCCGGCCGTGCCGAAGCTGACGATCCCGCTCGGGCGCCGCCCGGCCGCCGCCAGCCGGGCATGCAGCGCTGCCGCGGCCGCGGCGCCCACGCCGAAGAGGACGTCCACGTCCGCGCAGCGGCGCGCGATCGCCGCCTCGAACGCGAGCCCGGTGACGACGAGCACGCGTGGCGCGCCGTCACCGGCCGACGCGCCGCGGCCTGCGCCCTCCTGAACCGGATCGTCGCGGCCTGGCGTCACAGTCCGTAGGCGACGTGACGCGTGCCCGCGCGCCGCAGGTTGCGGTAGCGGGCGAGCGCCCAAAGCGGGAAGTAATGCGCATACCCGTGGTAGCGCAGATAGAACACGCGGGGAAAACCGGTGGCCGTGAAACGCGGTTCGTCCCAGAACCCCGCGCGGTTCTGCGTCGCGATCAGATAGGCCACCCCCCGCGCGACCCGGGCGTCGTCGACGACGCCGGCCGACATCAGGCCCAGCAGCGCCCACGCGGTCTGCGACGCGGTGGAGGGCGCGCTCGCGTGACCCCGGTAGTCGAGCCGGTAGCTGTCGCCGTCCTCGCCCCAGCCGCCGTCTGCATTCTGGATCTGAAACAGCCAGTCCACCGACCGGCGGATCAGCGGGGAGCCATGCGCGTCGATGCCCACGCCATTGAGCGCGCACAGCGCCGCCCAGGTGCCGTAGATATAATTCATGCCCCAGCGGCCATGCCAGCTGCCGTTCGCTTCCTGATGGGTGAGCAGATAGTCGGTCACCCGCGCCACCGCCGGATCGTCGCGGCTCGCGCCCAGCTGGGTCAGCATCGACAGGCAGCGTGCCGACACGTCCACCGTGGGCGGATCGAGCAGCGCGCCGTGATCGGCGAACGGAATGTTGTTCAGATACTCGTGCGTGTTCTCGGGTTCGAATGCGCCCCAGCCGCCTTCGCTGCTCTGCATGCCCAGTACCCATTCGCGCCCGCGCGAGATCGACCGGGTGTAGTCGGCCGTGCCCGCGAGGCGGTCCATCGCCATCACCACCACCGCGGTGTCGTCGACATCGGGGTAATGGTCGTTCGCATACTGGAACGCCCAGCCTCCCGGGCGCACGTCCGGCCGGCGCGCCGACCAGTCGCCGGCGGTCTCCAGGATCTGCAATGGTCGCAGCCACTCCGCGCCGGCAAGGGCCGCGCGCCGCGCCGCAGGGGTGCCGGACTCGAGCAGCGCATGCGCGGCCAGCGCCGTGTCCCAGACGGGCGAGAGGCAGGGCTGGCAATAGGCTTCGTCGTCACGGATGACGAGCAGTCTATCGATCGCGCGGCGGGCGATCGCGCGTTGCGGATGCTCCGGCGGGTAGCCCAGCGCGTCGAACATCATGACCAAGTTCGCCATCGCGGGGTAGATCGCCCCGAGGCCATCCTCGCCATTGAGGTGCGACGAAACGAATTCGACCGCCGTGCGCTTGGCGCGTTCGCGCAGCGAGGCGGGCATCAGCCAGTCGGTCGCCCGCAGCAGCACGTCGGTCACGCGGAAAAAGCGGAACCAGTGGCGGTTCTGATGCGGGGCGTGTTTCGCGAGCCCGACGTTCACCGCCGGCTCGACGAACAGTTCGTCGAGCCGCACGCCGCGCGGATTGCGCGCGCGTGGCCGGTCGAGTTGCAGCACCAGCAGCGGCACGATGACCGTGCGCGCCCAGTACGAGATCTTCGACAGGTGGAAAGGGAACCAGCGCGGCAGCAGCACGATCTCGATCGGCATCATCGGTACCGCGCGCCACGACAGCACCCCGTACAGTGCCAGCAGGATGCGGGTGAAGACATTGCTGCCCGCCGCGCCGCCGTGCGCGAGGATCGCCTCGCGCGCGCGGCGCATGTGCGGCGCATCGATCGCGTCGCCGATCATTTTCAGCGCGAAATAGGCCTTCACGCTCGCACTGATATCCAGCGGTCCGTCGTGAAAGAGCGGCCAGCCGCCATGCGCGCCCTGGATGCGTCGCAGATAGACGGCAATCTTCGCTTCCAGCGCCACATCCGGTTTCTCGGCCAGATGGTGCACCAGCAGCACGTATTCGGCGGGGATCGTCGCATCGGCCTCGAGTTCGTACAGCCAGTGACCGTCGGGACGCTGGGCATCGAGCAAACTCTGCGTGGCGGCCTCGACCGCGTTTTCGAGCCCGGCGGACGAGGCGGCGTCGGGCGCCATGGGCAGACCGGGCGACGTGGCCAGGGTTGCGGATCGCGATCGCGGCTCGGCGCGCATCCCCGGCGCAATGGCGTCCGCGTTCGCGCGAAGGAGGGTGTCGGCGAGGGCCTGCTTTTCAGGCTGAGTGGTATCGTTCATGCGTTATCTTGGCTTTGCGTCGCCGCTCGAAGGCGGCTGTCGTTTCATCACCGGTGCCGCAGATTGCGCGACGCTCCCAATATCAAAAGAATCCGTATCGAAGATACAGGGTGGCCAGCCGCAATCGCGATACCCGCACGCGCTCGCGGGGAGCCGTCCAGCCGCGCGCGACGGTTTTTTCCAGCGTTTCGCGATAGACCGCCGACATCAGGCGCGGCGCTTTCACCGTGGCGCGCGGCGCGCGGCGCATCAGCGCATCGGCTTCGACGTAATGCACCCGTGCCGCGCGCGCCAGCCAGGTGCAGGCGAGCGGCAAGCCCGCGGCGGCGAGCACTGCGTGCGGGGTCCGCTCGGCGATATCCGCGCCGATCAGCGATTCGCGCGCGAGGTAGAGACGATTGATCGCCGCGTCCTCGTCGAGATCGCGCAGGATGTTCGTGAACTGCAGCGCCCGGCCCAGGTGATGGGCGAGCTTCACGCCCAGCGGGCGGGGCAGACCGAAGACCTGGGTGCAAAGGCGGCCGACCGCGCTGGCGACCCGGTCGCAATAGAGATCGAGAACTTCGAAGCTGGGCGCCTGGATATCGGCGTCGAGATCCATCTGCATGCCATCGATCACGGCGACGAAATCGGCCTGCTGCAGGTCGAAGCGGGCCACGGCGGCGGCAAGCCGGGGCGGTGCCACGGCGCCCGGGCCGGCTGCGACGTTCACGGTCGACGTTCCCGGATACATCGCATCGATCCGCTCGCGCCATACGTCCAGCGCTGCACGTCGCGCGCCGCGCTCCCCGTCGCCGTCGGCGATATCGTCGACGGCGCGACAGAAGCTGTAGATCTCGTACATCGCTTCGCGCTGCTCGGGCGGCAGCACGCGCATCGCCAGATAGAACGAACTGCGCCGCGCCTGCAAAGGGCTGCCGTCACCCGCGTTGACACCGTCGGCGCCCGGTGCGGGGCGCGTGCCGGGTTCGACGGGTTCGCGGGGTTCGATGGGATCGATGGAATTCGCAGTCGCCAACCGGCTGCTCCTGATTGAGGTCGATTGAGGTCATACCCCGGCTTCAGGGTCCGGGTCCGGAGAGGATTATACCGAAGCAGTGCAAAGACGTTCGATGGGCGCGCCCGGGGGCCGACCAGCGTGGCTCACCGCGAAGGGCAGTACGGTGCCGCCGCTAGCAGAGCAGTCCGTTGCGCGGCTTGAGTTCGGTTTCGGCGTCGTCGGACTCGCTGTCGTCGGACTCGCTGTCGCGCTCGACGTCCTCGCCATCGTCGTCGTCCGCCGCGCCGGCCGGGCCGCTGGCGGCACGCCGTCGCGCGCGGTTCACGATGCGCTCCAGGAAGGCGAGTTGCTGGTCGAGCCGCGCGTCGCGTGCCTGCGGATCGTCGGGCAGGCCGGGGTCGTCCGCTGGCAGGATCACGGCTATTGCGGGTCGGTTTCGGTCGGACATGGCACCCTCCGGCGGCAAGCGGGCCGCGATTGGTCGGTCAAGCCATCGATTGACCGCACTCGGGATTGCATTCGAGTGTAGACGATCGCGCGCCGAGATCAAGGCGCAAAGCCGTCCCGTGCGGCATGGTATCTGCTAGGGTTTGTCATAGGGGTGCGGTGCGTACCCGATCGAGCAAGGACGATGACCATGAGCGCGACCACGAGCGGCAAGAAGATGAGCGACCCCTATCCCCATCCCTCCGGCGGCTGGGGGTCGATTCGCGAGGTGACGGAGATCCTGGTCCAGGAAAACGTCCTCTCGGCCAAAGGGATCAAGGTACTTCTCAAGCAGAACAAGTCCGATGGCTTCGCCTGCGTGAGCTGTTCGTGGGCGAAGTCCGGAAAACCGCACGTGGCGGAATTTTGCGAAAGCGGGGCGAAGGCGAGCGCCTGGGAAATCACCAGCAAGCGTGCCGACGCCGCCTTCTTCGCGCAGCACACGCTTACCGAACTGGAAAGCTGGAGCGATCACGAACTGGAGGGCACCGGCCGCCTCACCGAGCCGATGAAATGGGACGCGGCGAGCGACCGTTACCTGCCGATCGCCTGGACGCAGGCCTTTGCGGAAATCGGCGCGGCGTTGCGCAAGCTCGATCCGAAATCCGTCGTCTGTTATGCGTCGGGCCGGGCTTCGCTCGAGACGTCCTACATGTGGCAACTGTTTGCGCGCCTGTACGGCAACAACAATCTGCCCGACAGTTCCAACATGTGCCACGAAACCACCTCGGTGGCGCTGCCGCAATCGATCGGCGTGCCGATCGGCACGATCCGTCTCGAGGATTTCGAGCACACCGACTGCATTTTCTTCTTCGGCCAGAATGTCGGCACCAACAGCCCGCGGATGCTGCATCCGCTGCAGGAAGCCCGCAAGCGCGGTTGCGAGATCATCACGTTCAATCCCATCCGCGAGCCGGGCTTGATCAGTTTCGCCAATCCGCAGTCGCCGCTGGAGATGCTGACGCCGAAACAGACGACGATCAGCACCCAGTATCATCAGCCGCGCGTGGGCGGCGACAGCGCGGTGGTGATGGGCATCTGCAAGACGGTGATCGCGGCCGACGATGCGGCGCTGCGCGACGGCGACGCGCGCATACTCGACATCGAATTCATCGAACAGCACACGCACGGCGTCGAGGCGTTCAAACAGGCGGCGCGCGCGACCGCATGGGAGGTCATCGAACGCGAGTCGGGGCTCAAGCGCGAGGCGATCGAGCGGGCGGCGGCCGTGTACATGAAGGCGAAGGCGGTCATCGTCCTGTACGGGATGGGATTGACGCAGCATCGCAAGGGCGTGCGCAATGTGCAGATGCTGTGCAACATGCTGTTCCTGCGCGGCAATATCGGCAGGCCCGGCGCAGGCGTCTCGCCGGTACGGGGCCATTCGAACGTGCAGGGGCAGCGCACCGTGGGCATCACCGAGAAGCCGGAGCTGGCGCCGCTGGACAAGCTCGCCGAATTGTTTCATTTCGAGCCGCCGCGCGACAAGGGACTGACCACGGTGGAAGCGTGCGAGGGCGTGCTGGACGGTAGCGTCAAGGCCTTCCTCGGGCTGGGCGGCAATTTCACCCGCGCGGTGCCCGATACGGACCGGGTCGAGGCGGCGTGGCGCTCGCTGCCGCTGATGGTGCAGATCGCCACCAAGCCGAACCGCAGCCACCTGATCCACGGCGAACTCGCCTACCTGCTGCCCTGCCTGGGCCGCATCGAGATCGACCGGCAGGCCAGCGGCGAACAGGCGGTCTCGATGGAAGACAGCACGGGCGTCATGCACGGCTCGCGCGGACAGGTCGAACCGGCGGCCGACACGCTGCTTTCCGAGGCGGCGATCGTTGCCGGGATCGCGAAGGCGACGCTCGACCCGAATCCGCATGTCGACTGGGACGGCTGGGTCGGCAACTACAGCAGGATACGTGACATGATGGCGCTGACTTTCCCGGAAAACTACAAGGACATCAATACCCGGATGTGGTTTCCGGACGGTTTTCCCCGGCCCAACGCCGCTCGCGAACGCAAGTGGAAGACCAAGACCGGCAAGGCGACCTTCGCCACCCCCGACAGTTTCGAGGCCAATCCGGACATGCCGGAGACCGAACCGGGCAGGAACCTGCAACTGTTCACGATCCGCAGCGATGGCCAGTTCAACACGACCGTCTACACGATGGACGACCGGTTCCGCGGCGTCTATGGCACGCGCAAGGTGTTGCTGATGAATCCACGCGACATCGCCCACTGGGGACTGAACGACGGCGAGGTGGTCAAGGCGAGCACGATCTCGCACGACGGCATCGCGCGCAGCGTCGGCGGGCTGAAGATCATGTCCTTCGACGTGCCCGACGGTTGCGTGGCGGGCTATTACCCGGAATGCAACCCGCTGATCCCGCTGTGGCATCACGACGACCAGGCGAAGACGCCGGCGTCGAAATCGATCCCGATCAGCCTGGAGCGGGAGCCGGTGGCGGCCTAGCCGCGCTGCACGCGCGGCAGTATCAGCGCGTGGATGGCGGCGGCGACGCCGTCGTCGGCATTGCTCAACGTGACGGCGTGCGCGTGCGCGCGCACGTCTTCGCGCGCCTGACCCATGGCGATCGCCAGTCCCGCCTCGCGAAACATCGCGACGTCGTTGGCCATGTCGCCCAGCACCGCCACTTCGGTAACCGGCACGCCCAGTTGCCGGGCGATGCCCCGCACCGCCTGCCCCTTGTTGGCGTCCGGATGGGTGATGTCCAGGTAATAGACCTGCGACAGACCGATCGTCAGCGCATCCCCGAGCGCGGCGCGCATGTCCCGGTCGACCTCGGCCAGATGCGCGACGTCCACGCATGGCCCGACGATCTTGTCCACCGAGCTGAGGTCGTCGAAGCGTTCGACGAGGGTCGGCCCATAGCCGATGGTCTGCTCCTCGTGGTCGACATAGTCGCCGTCGCGGCGCCGGATCTGCCAGGCGCCGCGCGTGAACACCCAGGCGTCGATGCCCTGGGCTTCGAGCATGTCCAGCACGCGCCGCGCGAGTGCCGCGGGAATCGGATGCGATTCCAGGACATCCAGCGACGGCGAGACGATATTGCCGCCGTTGTAGGCGGCGAGCGGCGCCGTGATGCCCAGTTCGTTGAGATAGCCGAGCAGGCCGCGGGGCGGGCGTGCGCTGGCGAGCGAGAACGGGATCCCCGCCGCCTGCAGGGCGCGCACCGCGGCCACCGTTGCCGGCGCGAGCGACTTGTCCGGGCGCACCAGCGTGCCGTCGATATCCGAGATGACCGCGGAAATGCGTCGTGCCGGCGGTGCCAGGCCCGCGTCGCGGATTTCCTGGTCCGTGCGCAGCGCCGGCCGGTCGGCGGCCGTCGGGTTGGCCGATCTGGGCGCGGACGGCGGATGGCTGTGGTCGTCAGGTGACATGGGCGAGGCTCCGGATGGGAAAGACATCGGTCAATGGTAGAGCAATCTCAGTCTGTGAGCGCGGGTCCGGCAAGCCGCCAGAGCGCCGCGCCGCCCTCGAGCCCGGCGTCGTTCGACACCGTGCTGATCTCCGGCGGCAGGCACACGTCGATGCGCGCCGCGTTGCCCCCACCGATATAGAGATGATCGTAGTGCAGCAGGCTGTCGAGGATGGCGATGGTGCGCAGCACCCGCCGGTTCCAGCGTCGTCTGCCGATTTTCTTGCGCGCGACGTCGCCGACATAGTCGTTATAGCTTTTGCGGCCGCGAATCGGATGATGCGCCAGTTCCAGGTGCGGCGTGGGTTGACCATTCAGGAAAAGGGCGGTGCCCGCTCCCGTGCCCAGCGTCAGAACCAACTCCAGGCCCACGCCGCGGATGGCCGCGAGCCCCTGCATCAGCGCGTCGTTGACGAGACGCGCCGGCCGGTTGCCGAACGCCTGCGACAGCGCGGTCTCGAGCGGGTATCCCACCCAGTGTTCGTCCTTGAAGTGCGGCGCGGTCAGGACCCGGCCGTCCCGTACCACACCGGGAAAGCCGATCGCGACGCGGTCATAGTCCCCGAGTTCGCGGCACAGCGTCACCAGCGCGGCAATGAGTACGTCGGGCGGGCAGGGATAGGGCGTGGGCGTGCGCAGCCGCTCGCCGATCAGCGTGCCTTGCGCGTCGATCAGCGCTGCCTTCAGACCGGTGCCGCCGATATCGATCGCCAGAATGTTCAGGGATGCAGGTTGGGATTTTGCCATTTGCTTCCGCCATGGGGTTTCGTTCAAAGAAGGATGCGGCGCCGAAAACACATATTCGGAAGGCGCTTCTTGCTTTCTGTCAATTAATGTTTATACTTGGAACAGTCTCCTCCACCTCCTCCTTGGTGGATTCAGGCCCGAACTTTTGGTTCGGGTTTTTTTTTGCCTACCGCCCCGGCATGCTCAGATTTCGTCGGATGCGTGCCGCTCGTGCGGGGCGCCGAGGCGATTTGCACCCGCCCGTGCGACGCGTTTCACGTCCGGCGCCAGTTGCGCGAAGATCCAGGCCGAGGCCGCCGTGATCAGGCCGACGCTGAGAAAGGTGGCGTGGAAGGACGGCAGCGAACCTGCGCTCTCGTTGGTCGCGAGCATCGTCTGGAACGCGGCCAGCAGCGCCCCCGCGACGGTCACCCCCAGACTCATCGCCAGCATTTGCACCATCGAGAATAGCCCGTTGCCGCTGCTCGCGCCGCCTCGTGCCAGATCCTTGAGCGTCAGCGTGTTCATGGCGGTGAACTGCAGGGAGTTCACCGCGCCGAACACGCCGAACTGCAGCAGGCGCAGGGCGAGCGGTTGATGGGGCGACACCAACGCGAAACTGGCCATCGCCAGGCCGACCAGAACCGTGTTGGTCACCAGCACGCGCCGATAGCCGTAGCGCACGATCAACGGCGCGGCCACCCGCTTGACGGCCATCCCTGCGGCGGCCACCGGCAGCATCATCAATCCCGCGTGAAACGGCGTGTAGCCCAGGCTCACCTGCAGCAGCAGCGGCAGCAGATAGGGCATCGCGCCGCTGCCGATGCGGGCGAACAGATTGCCCAGCAGGCCGACGCAGTACGAATGGATGCGAAACAGGTCGAGCGGGAAGAGCGGGTAGGTGGCGCGCGTGGCGTGCAGTGCATAGGCGGTCAGCGCAGCGAGGCTCACGACCAGCAGCACCAGCACCGTCGCGTGCTGCAGTCCGAGTTCGGCCAGACCGTCGAGCGACAGCGACAGCGTCATCATGCCCACGGCGAGCAGGAAATAGCCCTTGAGATCGAAGCGTTGCACGGGTGTACGCGCGTCCAGCATGAACAGACGCGTGGCGACGATGCCCGCCAGGCCCACCGGTACATTGATCAGAAAGATCCAGTGCCAGGAGGCGATCGACACCAGCCAGCCGCCCAGCGTCGGGCCGATCAGCGGGCCGACCAGCCCCGGTATGGCGACGAAGCTGAGCGCCCGCAGGTACTGGTCCGAGGAAAACGTGCGCAGGATCGCGAGGCGTCCGACGGGCAGCAGCATCGCACCGCCCACCCCCTGAACGACGCGTGCGGCCACCAGCGCGTCGAGCGAACGCGACAGCGCGCAGGCAAGGGAGCCGGCGACGAACAGAACGATCGCCGCCATGTAGACGCGTCGCGTGCCGAAGCGGTCCGCCAGCCAGCCCGAGGCGGGGATCGCCATCGCCATCGTCAACGCATAGGCGATGACGACCGACTGCATGCGCAATGGGCTTTCTCCCAGCGCCCGGGCCATCGCCGGCAGGGCGGTATTGACGATCGTCGTGTCCAGGGTCTGCATGAAAAACCCGACCGCGACGGTCCACAGCATGATCGACATCGAACGTGGCGTCTGCATCTGTTTCGTTATCCTCCCGATCGCGACGCGTGCGGGGCGCCGCCGCCGTTGGCCGCCAGCTGTCCATTAGGGTATTTGCCAGTGCGAATGACTGCGTGGAGTATAGCGCGTTCGGGCAGCGACGCGCTGTGGGCGAAGGCGCTGGAGCATGCGCGGGCGTTCGCGTGCCATCCGGCGCACGCCGCAGTGACCGGGCCCGATGCGCATGGCATACTCGCCGCGTCTGTCCGCCGCGCATCCGCCTGGCGCATCCGCCTCGCGTATCCGCCCAGGTCAACCGCCGTCATGGGTGACCGCCCGTTCCAGAGGAAGCTTCGTCATGACCGATCATGCGCTGAACGATGCGGGGTCCGCTCCGTCCGCTGCGTCCTGTCCCTCTCCGTCCGATCGTTCCGAAGGCGCGGCGCCGCGGCGCCCGCATGACGTTACGCACGGGCCCACTGCGGAAGCGCCCTTGGAACCGCTCGCGGAAAAGGACCGCGCGCTGTTCGACGACATCCGTTTTCTCGGTCGATTGCTCGGCGACGTCGTGCGCGAGCAGGAAGGCGAAGCGGTATTCGCGGTGGTCGAAGGCATACGCCAGACGGCGGTGCGGCTGCGCCGCGACGGCGAGGCGCAGGCCACGCGCGAACTCGATGCGCTGCTCGCCGGGCTGAGCGCCGAGCAGACCGTGTCGGTGGTGCGCGCCTTCAGTTATTTTTCCCATCTGGCGAATATCGCCGAGGACCGGCATCACAACCGTCGCCGGCGCCACCACAGGCTGGCGGAATCCGCCCCGCGCGCGGGCACGCTGGCGTTCGCGCTGGCGCGGCTGGCGGACGAAGGCCGTGATCCCGGCGCGGTGCGGACCTTTCTCGAAGACACGCTGATCGTGCCGGTGTTGACCGCGCATCCCACCGAGGTGCAGCGCAAGAGCATCCTCGATGCGCAGCGCGCGATTGCCCGGCTGCTCGCCACGCGCGATGCGCCGTCCAGCCGGCGGGAACACGCGCACAACGAGGCGCTGCTGCGCGCCCAGGTCACGACGCTCTGGCAGACCCGGATGCTGCGGCACGTCCGGCTCAGCGTGGAAGACGAGATCGAGAACGCGCTCAGCTATTACCGCGCGACCTTTCTGCACGAGATTCCCGCGTTGTACGCCGATCTGCAGAGCGACCTGGAGCAGGCCGAAAGCGCGCTGCCCGCGGCGCCGCGGGGCGCGACCCCGGCGTCGTCGCCTGCGGCATCACCCGCCCCGGCGGACGCGGCGCGCGCGCGCCGCGATCTGCCGTGTTTCCTGCAGATGGGCAGCTGGATCGGCGGCGACCGCGACGGCAACCCGAACGTCGATGCATCGACGCTGCGCGCCGCGTTGCGCCGCCAGGGCGCGGTGGCGTTCGATCACTATCTGGAACAGGTGCATGCGCTGGGCGCGGAACTATCGGTGTCGAGCACGCTGGTGCCGGCGAGCGCCGCGTTGCGCCGGCTCGCCGAGGCGTCGCCCGACGTGTCCGAACATCGCGCCGACGAGTGGTACCGGCGGGCGCTGATCGGCATCTACGCGCGTCTCGCGGCCAGCGCACGCGTGCGGCTCGGGGACGCCGCGCCGCCGGGCCGCCCCACGCAGGACGCGGCACCTTACGACGATGCCGAGGCGTTCGCGGCCGACCTGCGGGTGGTGCGTGATTCGCTCGACGCGCATCATGGCGCGGCGCTGGCCGAGCCCCGGCTCTCGCCATTGCTGACGGCGATCGACGTCTTCGGCTTCCACCTCGCGAGCGTCGATCTGCGCCAGACTTCCGATGTCCACGAGGCCGTGGTCGCCGAGTTGCTCGCGGTGGCCGGCGTCACGCCCGCGTACGCATCGCTCGACGAAGCCGCGAAACGGCAAGTGTTGTTGGCGGAGATCGCCCAGCGTCGGCCGCTGCGCTCGCCGTATTTCGCCTACTCGGCGCGCTGTGCGGGGGAACTGGCGATTTTCGAGGCGGCCGCGGCCTTGCGTGCGCGTTTCGGACCGCGCGCGGTGCGCAACGTCATCATCTCGCACACGGAAGCCGTCAGCGATCTTCTCGAAGTCATCCTGTTGCAGAAAGAAACCGGCCTGGCCGTCGCGCCGCATGGCGAGGAGATGCCGGGTCTGACGGCAACGCCGACGGCGGATCCCGCGGCGGGCTTGATGGTGATTCCGCTGTTCGAGACGATCGAGGATCTGCGGCATGCGGCGGACATCATGCGCGAGTATTTCGACCTGCCGTGCACCGCCGGGCGGCTGGGCGCGCAGCGGCACGAGCAGGAGGTCATGCTCGGCTATTCCGACAGCAACAAGGATGGCGGTTTTCTCACGTCGAACTGGGAACTGTATCGCGCCGAACTGGCGCTGGTCGCGTTGTTCGACGAACGCCGCGTGCGCCTGCGCCTGTTCCACGGGCGGGGCGGCACGGTCGGCCGGGGCGGCGGCCCGACGTACCAGGCGATTCTCGCCCAGCCGCCCGGCACCGTCGACGGCCAGATCCGCCTGACCGAGCAGGGCGAGCAGATCGCCGGGAAATACGGCAATCCGGAAATCGGCCGACGCAATCTCGAAGCGGTGGTTGCCGCCACGCTCGAGGCCAGCCTGGGACGCCGTCAGGCATCGGACGCATCGCTCGCGCGCTTCGAGGCGACGATGGCGGCACTGTCCGGCGCGGCGATGCGGGCCTATCGCGCATTGGTCTACGAGACGCCGGGCTTCGTCGATTACTTCTTCGCCGCCACGCCGATCGCGGAAATCGCCGAACTCAATCTCGGCAGCCGGCCCGCGTCGCGCAAGCTTCAGGACCCGCAGGCGCGGCAGCTGTCGGATCTGCGGGCGATCCCCTGGGGATTTTCCTGGGGGCAATGCCGGCTGTTGCTGCCCGGCTGGTACGGCTTCGGCAGCGCACTGCAGGGCTGGCTGGCCGGCGATTTCGACGACGCGTCGGCGCCGGTTGCGGGGAGCGCGGGCGCCCCGGACATCGACGCGGCAGCACAGGTGGCCGCCCAGGCGGCGACCGGCGCGACACGGCTCGCCGAGTTGCAGGCGATGTACCGCGACTGGCCGTTCTTCGCGAACCTGCTGTCGAACATGGACATGGTGCTGGCGAAGACCGACCTCGCGCTGGGCGCACGCTACGCGAGCCTGGTGCCCGACGCCGCGTTGCGCGACACCGTGTTCGGCCAGATCCGCGCGGAATGGCAACGCAGCGTCGACGCTTTCGCCGCCATCACCGGCCACGCCGAACGCCTCGTCGGCAACCCTCTGCTGGCGCGTGCGATTCGTAATCGCTTTCCCTATCTTGACCCGCTGAATCATTTGCAGGTCGAACTACTGCGCCGGCACCGGGCCGGCGAAAGCAGCGAAAAACTGACGCGCGGCATCAAGCTGTCGATCAACGGCATTGCGTCGGGCCTGCGCAATACAGGCTAAAGTCCCGCGCCCACCGCGGGCAAACCGGCGTCGTCGCTTGACGCCGCTTCCCGCGAAAGGATAATGTCTGTCGGCGGTGGCGCGGCACAGTGTCGCACTACCCGCGCTGCCATGCAGCGGTGATTTCCCCGGCCGATTTCCATAAAAAGAGACAAGATGACTACGAGCGACGCATCGTCCGGACGCGCCTCCTGGCTGAAGCTGATTCTGCTGCTTCCCTATATTGGCCTGCTCTGGGTGCCCTTCTACAATGGACGGGAACCCGACTTCCTGGGCTTTCCCTTCTTCTACTGGTATCAGTTCCTGTGGGTGCCGCTCACCTCGCTGCTGATCTACATCGTCTACAGGGTGGCGCGATGATCACGTCCCAATTCAACATCGTCGCGGTCGGCGTCTTCGTCGCATTCTTCGTCCTGGTCACGGTGATCGGTTTCGGCGCGGCGCGCTGGAAGGCCGGGGACCTGAGCCAGCTCCACGAGTGGGGGCTGGGCGGGCGGCAGTTCGGCCCGGTCATCACCTGGTTCCTGGTGGGAGGCGATTTCTACACCGCCTACACGGTGATCGCCGTGCCGGCGCTGGTGTATTCGGTTGGCGCCTACGGCTTCTTCGCCTTGCCCTACACCATCATCGTCTATCCCTTCGTGTTCCTGGTGATGCCGAAGCTGTGGAAGATCTGCCACAAGCTGCAGCACATCACGGCCGCGGATTTCGTTCAGGGCCATTACGGCGGGCGCTGGTTCGCCGCCGCGATCGCGGCGACCGGCATTCTGGCGACGATGCCGTATATCGCGCTGCAACTCGTCGGCATGCAGGTGGTGATCGAGGGATTGGGCGTGTCCGGCGAGGTGCCGCTGATCATCGCGTTCGTGGTTCTCGCGGTCTATACCTATGCCAGCGGATTACGCGCGCCGGCGATGATCGCCTTCGTCAAGGACATCATGATCTACATCGTCGTGATCGCCGCGGTCTGGCTGATTCCGTCGAAGCTCGGCGGGTATGCGTCGGTGTTCAGCGCGGCGGATCATTATTTCGCGGCGAAGGGCGGGGCCACCGGCATCACGTTGCTGCCGTCGCAGTACACCGCGTACGCGAGCGTGGCCTTCGGCTCGGCCCTGGCGGCGTTCATGTATCCGCATACGATGACCGCGATCCTCGCGTCGGGGTCGCCGTCGACGATCAAGACGAATGCCGTGTTCCTGCCGGCCTACACCCTGCTGCTTGGCCTGATCGCGCTGCTCGGGTACATGGCGATCGCGGCCGGCATCCATGTGAGTTCGGCGTCCCAGGTCGTCCCGGCGCTGTTCAACAAGCTTTTCCCGTCGTGGTTCGTCGGTTTCGCCGCCGCCGCGATCGCGATCAGTGCGCTGGTACCGGCGGCGATCATGTCGATCGGTGCGGCGAACCTGTTCACGCGCAATCTGTGGCGTCCGCTCGTCAACCCGCACATGACGCCGGCCCAGGAATCGAAGAGTGCCAAACTGTTCTCCCTGCTCGTGAAGTTCGGCGCGCTGGTATTCATCCTGTTCGTGCCGGCGAAATATGCGATCGACCTGCAACTGCTCGGCGGCGTCTGGATCCTGCAGATCTTTCCGGCGGTGGTCTTCACGCTCTTCACGTCGCGGCTGAAGTTGCCGGCCCTGTTCCTGGGCTGGGGAGTGGGGATGACGCTGGGAACGTGGCTCGCGCTCGAGCAAGGCATCAAGCCGCTCTATACGGTGAGTGTGGCGGGCGGGCACTATCCGGTGTACATCGGCCTTCTGGCGCTCGCGGCCAACATGGTTGTCGTCTTCGGATTGTCGGCGTTTCTTAAATCCGGACGCCCGGTGGTACCTGCCACGTCGACCTGAACGGGCCCGACTGGCACGGCAAGTGCTTGGTTCCATGAAGAATCCTTGCACTTGGCCGTTACCGTCGATGAAACTTTCCTCTCACTCCAAACCTCGCGGATGCACGTCCTCGGCGCTCGCGCCGTGGCGTGCATCCACTGCCGGACGGCCCATACGCCCGGACAGCGGATGCGAGGAAGCCGCGGGGCGCCGCTGGTTCGCGCTCAATTCGCAGGCAAGTTCGCGTATCGCCACGGCAAAGATTACCCGCCTGATGGTCGTCGACGACAACGTCGACGTGCGCTTCGCCATGTACGAGTGCCTGAGCGCCGAGGGCTACGACGTGGCGATGGCCGCCGACGGGTTGCGCGCGCTGGAACTGGCCAAACTGGTGAAACCCCATGCGATCCTGCTCGATCTCGGCATGCCGGCGCTCGACGGTTTTTCTACCGCCCGCGCGCTACGCCGGGTCGGCGCATTGGCCGAGGTGCCGATGATCGCCGTAACCGGGTTTTTCGAAAAAGAGCACTTCGATACCGCCCGGGCCTCGGGCTTCGATTTTTACTTTCAGAAACCCGTTGAAATCGACGCCCTGCTGGACCTGTTGCGTGGCGAGTCGCAAGACTGAAAGAATTCATCCATAAAAAAGGATTTCAGTCAAGAGGGTTGTGGGTCGTCGTCCGTGCCAACTGGCGAGCGTGCCGCCGCTCTGGCAGAATGCAGAATCTCAAGCAGAATGCAGAGCCGAAGCGGTGTCCGGTTTGCGTCGGAATCGACAACAAAATTCTAATTTTCGCGGCCCTCTGACCTTGCACAACGATCACGTGGTCCGATCCCGGAGCGGTTCCGAGGAGATCGGCGACCCCCTTGACGCCGATCAGGTGCTCGGCCGCGAGCCCGACCGTAACTTCGCGAGCGTGCGTCGCGCCTTCGTGATCCTGTTGGCGGCAGCCATCGTGTTGCCGCTGATCTACGTCGTCATCGCCGCGATAGGTGACTTGCGGGACCGTCAGCGCGTGGCGCTGGTGGTGACCAGCCGGGTCGCGCGGATCGCGGAGGAGCACGCGATCAAGGTCTTCGACCTCAATCAGAGTCTCAATGAGCGCGTGCTCGACCTGTTGGGCGGGATGAACGACATAGGTATCCGGCAGCACGAACGTTTGATCCACGAGCGGCTGCGCCAGATCGGCGGCGGTTACCCGCAGGTCGCCAGCGTGTCGGTGTTTTCCGGCAACGGACAGATGCTGGCGAACAGCTACGTCTTTCCCGCGCCGGCCACCAGCGTGCGGCACCGTCCCGAGTTCGACGCGCTGGTGAAGGGACGGGCGTTCGACGTTTCCTCGCTGATGAGCGGAACGCTCTCGCACCGGCCTGTATTCACGATGAGCGTGCCGCGCAGGGACGTCAATGGCGGCTTCAACGGTGTCGTTTCGGTGGCGCTGCGGGTCGACTATTTCTCGGATTTCTACAAGGATCTGGCGGGTACCGAGAAGTCGATGACGATCGGCCTGGCGCGCGAGGATGGCGAATTGCTGGTGCATTACCCGCTGGTCGACGTCGATGTCGACGCGAACGGCAACGCCGCCGGCGGCACGATGCGCGAACCGCCGCCGTACCGGATCATCGCCAGTCTGCTGCGCCCGGCGCTGGAACGCAATCACGCCATCGTGGGCCGCGCCACGCTGGGCGTCGATGGCGAAGAGAATATCGTCGCCTACCGCAGCGTCGCAGGCTATCCCGTCTATGTCTTCGCGAGCTACCCGAATCATGCCATCATCGCCGCCTGGTTGAATCACGTGGCGCTGCTGGCCGCGGGTGTTTTCATTCCGTGCCTCGTGCTCTGGGGCGTCATCGTGATGTCGCTGCGGCGCCTCACTGCCGAGGAGAAAGCCTGGGCCGCGTGGCGCGACGAAGCGGCGACGCGGCGCGCCGTCGAGGCGGCGTTCCGGCAGGCGCGGCGCATGCAGGCGCTGGGCACGCTGGTGGGAAGTGTCGCGCATGACTTCAACAATCTCCTGATGACGATGTCGGCGAACGCACAGGTAGTGCGCCGGCGCGGCCCGGGCAACGCGGAAAACGAAGTCGCGGCCATCGAGCGCGCGATCAAGAACGGCAAGCGGCTCACGCGCCAGTTGCTGGGCGTGGCGCGCAAGCAACCGCATCGCACGGAAATCGTGCAGATGCAGGCGTGGTTGCCGGGCGCGCAGCCGCTGCTCGCGTCGGCGCTGGGCATCAAGGTGGCGTTGATTTTCAAGGTGCACCCTGAGACATGGCCGTTTCTGGCCGACGCCGCCGAGCTCGAACTGGCGTTGATGAACATCGCGCTCAACGCGCGCGATGCGATGCCGGATGGTGGCAAGCTGATGATCGAGGTGGACAACCTGCGGCTGGGCGAGGGCGAAGCCTTTGCGCACGCAGGCGATTATGTCCGCATCTCGGTGACGGACAGCGGCAGGGGTATGACGCCGGGAATTCTTGCCCGCGCCTTCGAGCCGTTGTTCACGACCAAGCCGCTGGGCATGGGTACCGGGTTGGGACTGCCGCAGGTATCGGGCTTTTGCGAGCAGTCGGGCGGCACCGCCTCGATCGAGAGCGAGGAGCTGCGGGGCACCACCGTGCGTCTGTATTTGCCTCGCGTCGTCGCCACCGCGGCCGCGGGCACGCCGTCCGATGAGCCGCAGGTCCCGCATCCGTTCGCGCAGGCGATGGCGAGCCGGATGGCGAGTGCAGCGCCGGCCCAGACCGCCGCGGACGAGGCCGGGACGGCGGCGTCCACCGTGCCGTTCTTCGCGGTGCGTGGCGCGGTCGGGGCGGTGGGGGCGGCGGTGCTCGCAGATGCCACGGCCGAGGCCGCATTCGGCGTGCGCGGCGACACCCCGCTCGCGCGGCCCGACATTTCGATTCTGCTGGTGGAGGACAATCCCGAGGTGGCCGCGGGTACCGAAGCGCTGCTGGCGATCATGGGCCATCAGACCCACTGGATCGACAATGCCGACGCCGCCTACGAGTACCTGCTGGAAACCAGCGCGGCGGCCGGTATGGGGGAAGAGGCCACCCTGCCGTTCGATCTCGTGCTGTCCGACATTCACATGCCGGGGAAGATGAACGGCATCGATTTCGCGATGCAGTTACGCACGCGTTATCCGGCGATGCCGGTCATTCTGGTGACCGGTTACGCATCGGAACTGGAGCGCGCGAAGCTGGCGGAGATACAGGTCATCAGCAAGCCTTTCGACGTCGAGGTGCTCGAGTCGCTGATCGAGGAAATGTCGAACGTGCGCCAGCGCCAGTCGCTGCCCGCGTGAAACCGGGCGGCATGGGGTTTTTCGATACGGGCGTTACCGTTTGATTGCGCGCGCAGGCGGCACGTCGGGCCGCCTGCACTTCAAACGAACAGCTTGTCGTAGGCCGCGAGCAGATTCTGATGCATCGCGCTGCCTTCGTAGTCCGTTCCCAACGGTTCCAGCCCGAAGAACCGTTCCTCGCCCGACACGAGGGCTTCGGCCTGGCGCACCACGGCTTCGCCGTACATCAAGGTCAGTGCGTGCCGGTAGTTCGCCGGGGGGTCCAGGTTCAGCAAGGCCTCCACGCAGCGGTACACCAGCCAGCGCGGGCGGCTCAGCTGCCGGTAATGGTGGATCCAGTCGCAGCCTTCGCGGCTGGCTTCCTCGTCGCCGATGGCCAGCGCCAGCAAGGTCTTCAGTTCGCCGATGCGCAGTTCCTTCCACGGCGTGCCCACCGGCACGGCCAGACCCAGGATCTCCCAGAGCGGCCGTTCGTCGCCCAGATTCATGGTTTGAAGCTCGTCGAGCAGATCCCGGCATTCTTCGTCATCGAGGCTGTCGAGCTGCACCAGCGCCGGGCGAATATCGTTGCCGACGCTGTTGTTTTCCCATTGAAGATCCTCGACCGGATAGATCTCGGACATTCCCGGCACGAGGATACGGCAGCTGTAGACATCGAGCTCGTCGAAATCCGCGATGTAGATTTCATGGCCTTCCGCGGCGATGCTCGCGCACAGCCAGTCGTAGTCTTCCTGGGTGGTGGTGCTGAAATTCCAGTCCGCGAACGGGTGGTCCGGCGTATCGCCGAGGAAGTTCCAGCTGACGACACCGCTGGAGTCCACGAAATGGATTTCGAGGTTGGCGACCGCGGTGATTTCGTCCATGTCGAAACCCGGTTCCGGAAAATTCTCCAGTGACGCCAGCGCGCGGCCCTGCAGCAGTTCGGTCAGGGCGCGCTCCAGCGCGATCTCGAAACGCGGGTGCGCGCCGAAGCTGGGGAAACAGCCCTGGTCGCCAGGATGCAGCAGCGTGACGCACATGACCGGGTAGCGCCCGCCCAGGGACGCATCCTTGACCAGGATGCCGAAGCCCGCTTCGCGCAAGGCGCGGATGCCCGCGGCAATGCCCGGGTAGCGCGCGATGACGTCTTCTGGAACGTCGGGCAGACAGAGTCCTTCCCGGATGATCCGATACTTGATGGCCCTCTCGAAGATCTCCGACAGGGCCTGGGTGCGCGCCTCCATCAAGGTGTTGCCCGCCGACATGCCGTTGCTGACATAGAGATTGCCGATCAGA
This sequence comes from Robbsia betulipollinis, assembly GCF_026624755.1. Classification (NCBI taxonomy): domain Bacteria; kingdom Pseudomonadati; phylum Pseudomonadota; class Betaproteobacteria; order Burkholderiales; family Burkholderiaceae; genus Robbsia; species Robbsia betulipollinis. Next base: position 131,649 of record NZ_JAPMXC010000002.1, on the reverse strand, counting down.
TTGACCGGAAACCAGGTCTGCGCGCCATCGCTCAGCCGTTGATACGGCAAGGCGCAGATACCGCGCTCGACGTTGCCCGAATTGAGGTCGACCAGCACGCTCGCGTCGATATCGCCGTCCGGATTGTAGAAGGCGTGGAGTTGCGGGTTCAGCAGCGCCGCCGGCCAGGCGCCGTCCTCGGTGGGAGCGAACCAGCGCTCGCGCGGATAATGGACGAAGGGCCGCGCCGCGCGGGTGGCGCCCAGATAGAAATGCGTCCAGAAGTAGTGGCACTCCAGGCGTTCGAAGAATTCGCCCAGCGCGCTCGCGCGGGCGGCGAGTTCCGAGGCGCCCTTGCCGTTGGAGAACAGCATCGGGCAATCGGTATCGCGCATATGGACGGACCAGATGTTCTCGACCGGGTTCAACCAGGCGCTTTCCTGCATGTGAAAGCCGCGTGCCGCGAGCTTCCTGTGCATCGACTCGATCGAAAATTCGAGCGAGGCGTCTTTTCCGGCGATGAAACTTTCTTGTGACATGGCGTGATGTGGTGAGAGTCGGGGACGCTGGCCGCAGGCCTATGAGGCGCTGCGGTCGGCGCTGCGGTCGGCATTGCGCTCGGAGGGCGCGTTTGCGTGCGGTGAATCGGGTGCGCTCGGGGCCTGCGCCGCGGGCGTCGCGGGCTGCTGCAGGCGTTGTTTCCGGTTCGCCATCACATGGCGGATCTTGCGCGCGAGCGCTTCGCGCGTATAGGGCTTGCCGAGCAGTTCGACACCGGGGTCGAGCCGGCCGCCGTGAACGATGGCGTTTTCGGTATAGCCGGATGTGAACAGTACCGCGAGATCCGGCAGGCGTTCGCGCGCCTTGCGGGCGAGTTCCGGGCTGCGCAACGGCCCGGGCATCACGACGTCGGTGAACAGCAGGTCGATCGGCGCGCCGCTATCGATGATCGCGAGCGCGCTGCTGGCGTCATTCGCCTTCAGTACCCGGTAGCCGAGTCCGGTCAGCATGTCCATCACGGTCGCCCGCACCGCGGCGTCGTCCTCGGCCATCAGGATGGTCTCGACGCCGCCGACTACGGGCAGGGCGTCGACCGGTTCGACCCGGTCCTCGTCCTGCAGCGTGCGCGGCAGGTAGATCCTGACCGTGGTGCCATGACCCGGTTCGCTGTAGATCGCGACGTGACCGCCCGACTGTTTGACGAAACCGTAGACCATCGACAGGCCGAGACCCGTCCCCTTGCCTTCGGGTTTGGTCGAGAAGAACGGTTCGAACGCCTGCGCGATCACGTCTGCGGGCATGCCGCTGCCGGTGTCGGTGACCGCGAGCAACACATATTGTCCGGGCTTGAGTTCGGCATGATCGCGCGCATACTCGTGGTCGAGATACGCATTGCCGACCTCGATGGTCAGGCGGCCGACTCCGTCCATGGCGTCACGCGCGTTGATCGACAGGTTCAGGATCGCATTTTCGACATGCGCCGGATCCACGAGCGTGCTCCACAGACCCGCCGGGATCACCATCTCGATCTCGATCGTTTCGCCAAGCGAGCGGCGCAACATGTCTTCCATGCCGCTCACCAGGCGCCCGATCTTCAACGATTTCGGCTCCAGTGCCTGACGCCGGCCAAAGGCGAGCAGGTGGCTCGCCAGCTTCGCGCCGCGTTTGACGCCGGCCAGCGCGTTGCTCACACGCTGTTCCGCCTGCGGCTGGCCCTTGACGTCGAAGGCCAGCAACTGCAGGTTGCCCGAGATCACCTGCAGCAGATTGTTGAAATCGTGGGCGACGCCGCCGGTCAGCTTGCCGATGGTCTCCATTTTCTGCGATTGGTACAGGGCCGCCTCGGTGCGGCGCAAGGCCGCCGCCGCCGCGCGGTCGGCGGTGACGTCGCGGCCCACCGCGTGGAGGCGCTGCGCGTCGGGCACGGCAGCCCACGACAACGTGCTGTAGCCGCCATCCTTGCGTTGATAGCGGTTCTCGAAGCGCAGTGTCCTGGCGCCGCGCGACAGCGCGGTGAGTTCCGCGAGGGCCGCGTCGCGGTCGTCCGGATGCACGAGTGCGATGAAGGGGCGTCCGAGCAGCTCGGCTTCGGTCCAGCCGAGCAGGTGGGTCCACGCGGGATTGACCGTGACGATGGTGCCGTCGAACTCGGCGACCAGCATGACGTCGGTCGACAGCCGCCAGATGCGGTCCCGGTCGGCGGTGCGGGTGGCCACCTGGTGTTCCAGCGTCTCGTTGTGCCGGCTGAGGGTCTCGGTCACGGCCTTCTGATTCTCGATATCGGTATTCGTCCCGATCCAGCGCACGATGATGCCGTGCTCGTCGCGTACCGCGAACGCACGCGACAGATGCCAGCGGAACGCACCGTCGGCGCGCCGGATACGCATCTCGTTCTCATAGGGCGTGCCGTCGCGGGTGGCCTGCGCCCAGCGGCGCGTGGCCTGTGCGACATCCTCCGGATGGATGCGGTTTTGCCAGCCCTGGCCGGCCAGGGTGGCATGCGTCGCCCCGCAGTATTCATAGGCGCGGGCGTTGAACCAGTCGAGCCTGCCGTCGGCCGGGGCGGCCCAGACCTGGTTCGGCATGGCCTGCGCCAGGGTGCGAAACGTGTTTTCGCTGGCTTCCAGTGCCTGCTCGGCGAGCACCCGGTCCGTGACGTCGGTTCCCTGGACGAAGATGCCGATGATCGTGCCGTCACCGCCGCGCACGGGCTGATACACGACGTCCACATACCGTCGCTCCGGCGCCGCATGGGGCTGGCGCTGCAGCAGCACGGGCAATGAATTCGCGGAAAAGGCCTCGCCGCTCGCGTAGATCGCATCGAAGCGGTCGCCGAGTTCCTGGCCTGAGATCTCCGGCAGCACCTCGCGCGCTGTGTGGCCCAGCACCTGACGCTGACCGATCAGGCGCATGTAGGCGGGGTTGACCAGTTCGAAGACATGCTGCGGGCCGGTAAGCATCGCCATGAAGCCCGGTGCCTGCTCGAACATGCGTTGCAGGCGTTCGCGCTCGCCGCTGAGGTAACGCTCGGCGCGAACCTTCGCGGTGGTTTCCACCACGATCGAGATCACGCCGGCCGGTCGACCGGCATCGTCGATGACCGGGGAGTAGTCGAGATTCATCCAGACCGGCTCGGGCGCGCCATTGCGCTCCAGCGTCAGCTCCTGGTCCCGATACGCGAGGGTGCCGCCGGCGAGGCCGACCTGCATCACGTGATCGTTGAAGTCGGCGACTTCCGGCCAGCCTTCGCGTACGCGCGAGCCCAGCAAGTGCGGATGCCGGTCGCCGGCGAACGCCGAATAGCGCTCGTTGTAGATCATGATGCCTTCCTCGCCCCAGAGCGTGACGATCGGCACGGGGGAGCGGAGCAGGACGGCGACGGTGGTCTTCAGATAGCCGGGCCAGGTGGCGAGCGGCCCCAGCGGCGTGCGGGACCAATCGAATGCTTCGATCAGCGCGCCGATTTTTCCGGCACCGCTCAGGAAAACAAGCGAGGCGGCGGGCGCGCCATCTTCTGCCGGTCTGTCTTTCGTCATAGGATTCTTGAAATCTCGCGCCCGGTACCAGGCGGGGTGGCCCGCCTTACGCGGCGCGGGGCAGCCGCCCGCATCTCGGCGGCGGCAGGGGCGTCGGATGGCATCGTCGCCGTGCGGCGTCAGGGCCGGAGCACCGGCGCGACGCGGCTCAGCGGGAACGGGTCGCGGAGACACCGGCGAAGCGGACGCAGGCGGCTCCCGCATCCCATGCCGGACGCCTTCCGGGGCGTCTTGGCGATCGTCGTCGACGGGTGCCGCCGCGCAGAACAACGGATATTACCATCCGTCAATTCATCCGGTGCATGGCGCGGCCGCCGCGCCTTGCCGCACGCCACGCGGCGAGGTTTTTTGACGATCTATGATGCAGCATCTTTTCAAGCATCGCGCGCCGGGGACAGATATGCCAGCAGACCAGGGAATCGTCGGTGACACGCGCCGCGACAGCGATGCGGCGAACGCCTGGTTGCTGACACCGCCGCCGGGGGTCCCGATCGCCTTCGCCGCGGAGGTGGCGGCACGCGAATACGGTTTTCGTGGTCCGATCGCTTCGCTGAGCAGCGAACGGGACCGAAATTTCGTGGTCGACGCCGCCGGAGCCGGGGCGGGCGGCGCGCGCATCGTCCTGAAATTCATCAATTCGGCCGAGCCGCAGGACGAACTCGACTGTCAGATCGCGCTGCTCGAGCATCTGGAGACCAGTGCGGTGCGCGCGATCACGCCCCGGCCGCTGCGCACGGTGTCGGCGGCGCGCCACTTCGTCGCGACCACGCCGGCCGGCGCAGTGCTGCGGGGCAGGGCGTACGGTTTTCTCGAAGGCCGCGCGGCCACCGAGGCGCCCGCCTCGCCTGGCCTGCGGCGGGCACTGGGCAGGCGGCTGGCGGAGTTCGACCACGCACTGGCCGGTTTCACGCATCCGGGCACGTCGCGCCCCTTTTTGTGGGACCTGATGCAGATCGGTGCGCTGCTGCCGCTCACGCATGTGATCGACGAGCCGCAGTTGCGCGCGTTCGCGCGGGCTTTTCTCGAACGCTTCGTCGCGGTGATTCGACCGCGGCTGGCGGAACTGCCGCATCAGGCGATTCATAATGACCTGAGCAAAAGCAACTACCTGGTCGCACCCGAGGACGCCGCGCGCATCGTCGCGATCCTCGACTTCGGCGACGTGGTGCATGCGCCGCGGGTCGTGGATCTGGCGATCACCGCTTCCTATCAGATCGGCGATGCGGCCGACCCGCTGCTGGCGCTGGAGGAGGTCGCAGCGGGTTTCGACAGCGTGACACCGCTTGCGCACGAGGAGCGGGCCTGCCTGCGCGATCTGGTGACGGCACGCCTGGTACAGCGCCTGGTGATCACCGAATGGCGGGCGGCGCATTTTCCGGAAAACCGTGTTTATATCCTGCGCCACAATCCGGAGGCGCGACGCGTCCTGCGCCTGCTGAGCGGTCTGCCCTGAGTGCGGGCGGATGCGCGGCCAAGCGCACGGGCGGGTAGCCGGTGCCTGGCCCTCCAGCGTTGCGTCGTGGTCGTGCGCGACTCGTTTCCCCGTCCCTTGTCTTTTTTCCGGAATTCCCCTCATGTCCGTCGCGCCTGCCTTCGATGCCGCCGCCATGTCCCTGTCGGTCGACGATGCCGCCTTGCTCGGCCGGCGTGCGGTGCTGGGTCCCGCCTATCGCCTGTTCTATGAAAAGCCCTTTGCCCCGGTGCGGGGGCTGGACGTCTGGCTTTATGACGCCGCGGGACGTGCCTACCTCGACGCGTACAACAACGTGCCGTCGGTGGGCCATTGCCATCCCCGCATCGTCGCGGCGCTACAGCGCCAGGCGACGGCGCTCAATACGCATACCCGGTATCTGCACGAAAGCGTAGTGGAGTACGCGGAACGGCTTGTTGCCCGGTTTCCCGCGGCGCTCGATACCGTCATGTTCACGTGCTCCGGGAGCGAGGCCAACGATCTGGCATTGCGCATCGTCCACGAAGCGACCGGCCGGCGCGGACTGATCGTGACGGAAAACGCGTATCACGGCGTCACCGCGGCGCTGGCCGATCTGTCGCCGTCGGTGCAAAGCCGGGCGTACCGGGGCGCGGCGCCAGGCGGCGCGCCGGCACTGCCGCTCGCGCCGCATGTGCGCACGGTACGTGCGCCCGATGTCCAGCGGGCCGGTTTGCGCGGCGCCGCGAGCGGGCCCGACGTCGCCGCGCGTTTCGCGCTGGATGTGCGGATGGCCATCGCCGATCTGCAACGCGGCGGGGTCGAACCGGCGGCGTTGATCGTCGACACGGTGTTCGCCAGCGATGGCATCCATACCGACCCCGTCGGCAGTCTGGCGGCGGGCGCGGCGGTCATCCGCGAGCACGGCGGCCTGTTCGTGGCGGATGAAGTGCAGGGCGGGTTCGGCCGCACCGGCGGCGTGTGGTGGGCTTTCGAGCGCGACGGCATCGTACCGGACATCGTGACGCTGGGTAAACCGATGGGTGCCGGGCATCCGGTCGCCGGGCTGGTGACCCGGGCGGAACTGCTCGCGGACTTCGGCGCGCGGCGTCGTTATTTCAATACCTTCGGCGGGAATACGGTTTCGGCGGCGGTGGGACTCGCGGTGCTCGACGTGATCGAGGAGGAGGGTCTCGTGGAGCGGGCCGGCGTCGTGGGCGCGCATCTGCAGGAACGCCTGGCGGCGCTCGCGCTGCGCCACGCCGAGATTGCGGAGGTGCGGGGGCGGGGCCTCTATATCGGCGTGGCGTTGATCGATCCGGATGGCGGTCCCGGTACCGAGCGCGCCATCGGCGTGATGAACCGCCTGCGGGAGCGGGGGATCCTTATAGGGTTGTGCGGACTGGACTCGAACGTGCTGAAGATTCGGCCCCCCTTGACGTTCGGCGTCGATCACGCCGATCTGCTGGTCGGAGCGCTCGATGCGGCACTGGGCGAAGCATGACCGCATGTCCTGGGACAAAACCGGAAATATCCATGTTATTTTAAAAATGCAACTAACAGCCTAATTTTAATAAAATCCAAAACAACATCGAAAACCGCTCACAGCGGAAAATCGAAAACGGGAAAACACATCGCGCTCCATACCGAAAACCGCACCGACAGCCGCAGCGACGCGGCAGCGCTGGCATAATCGCGCCTCGCATCTGAAACGGAATCGCCGACACCTTGCTCATCACTTTCCACGACACCCGGGCGTCGTTCGACGCCATGCCGACAGTGGGTCGGAACCGATCGCGACACGTCGTTCGACGCTTCGTTTTCGTCACGTTCATCGCATGCAGCGCGCCGGCATTTGCCTCGAGTACGCAATGTTCCGCCTTCTTTGCCGGAGGAGAAGCGCCCGATCTGCTCGTGCCATCGCTGGGGCAGCGCTTGCACGCACTCTGTTTTCGCTTTTATTCGACGGCGGAATCGGGCGTCACGCGTACCGCGCTCTGGTCGGCCGAAAAACTCACGCGTGATTCGGTCGCCGGTGCGCAGGGCGAAACGCGCGTCAACGCGTTTCATGTCGAATCCGCGATCGACGCCGAGGACCGCGCGGATATCGCCGACTATCGGGGATCCGGATACGACCGTGGCCACATGGCGCCAAGCGGCGACATGCCCAGCGACGACGCCCAGTATGAAAGTTTTTCGCTCGGCAATATGGTGCCGCAGGCGCCCGACAACAATCGTCATCTGTGGCAGGGCATCGAAATCGCCACGCGGGCAATGGCGAAATCGGAAGGGGAGATTTATGTGGTCACCGGGCCGCTGTTCATCGGTCCGCGCGCTTTGTTGAACGCCCGGGTCAGCGTGCCGACCCAGATATGGAAGGCCATTTACGCACCGCAACGCGGCGCGGCCGCCTATGTCACGGCGAACCGGCCAGGGGCCGGCTATGCGGTCATTTCGATCGCCGAACTCGCTCAGATCACGGGTATCGACCCGTTTCCCGCATTGCCGGCCTCGGTCAAGCAATCAGCCATGTCGTTGCCGCCGCCGCGGCCGAGCGGCCGCAAATTGAAGTCCGGACAAGTGCCGCTGACCGATCTCGGTATCGGTGCGCAGGGAACCGGCGCCGGCCTGTCCGCTGAAGTGACCGCGGCGGACACGACCGAGGCTGGCGACCGGTCGAGTCCGGAAACCACCACGCGGTCACACACGGAACGGCATCGCGCGCAAGAGCAGCAAGAACATACGGCGGCGTCGGCGCCACAGGGCGTCGGCTATATCCTCGACACCGTGCTGCGCGCGTTGAACATGATATTGCGGTTGGTTTCCTCGGTGAGCCATTGAAATCCGTGCCGACGACATGCCGTTCCAAGCGGACATCACGATCTAGCTACTGCAACTGAAAAACCGATAATTCGTGTTATGTTAAATTATAGAAAGATCCGGTCATAGACCTGTTTGCCGTCCGAATCGAGTCGAACAAGTTACGAAGCGTCTGCGGTCAAGTGTTTGGAAATTTGCCTGGTTAGTTTTCGGTATCCCCTCTATCCAGGATCAGACAAATGAAAAGAAGCTTGTTGGGTGTGGCCCTGACGCTCCTGGCCTCCGGGACTTACGCCCAGGGATCGGTCACCTTGTACGGCATCATCGACGCGGGTTTGACCTATGTGAGCAACGAAGGCGGACATCGTCTGTTCGAGGCCCAGGACGGTGCGAATTTCGGCAACCGCATCGGGTTCAAAGGCACCGAAGACCTGGGCGGCGGCATGAAGGCGCTGTTCGTGCTCGAAAACGGTTTCAGCCTCAACACGGGCGTCATGCGCCAGGGAGGACTCGAATTCGGCCGTCAGGCCTTCGTCGGTCTGTCGAACCCCTACGGCACCCTCACTCTGGGCCGCCAATACGACTTCATCTACGACTACATCACGCCATTCAACCTGAACGGTTACGCAAGCGTCTACTCCGGACATATGGGGGATTTCGACCGCATCGCCGGCGACCAGCTGAACAACACGGTGAAGTTCCAAAGCGCCACCTACGGCGGGTTCTCGTTCGGCGTCATGTACGGCTTTGGCAACGTCTCGGGCGATTTCCACGAGGACAGTTCATGGAGCGCCGGGATCGGCTACAAGATGAACGGTTTCTCCGCGGCAGCCGTCTACACGCGCGTCAACGACGTCGAACTCGACCCGTATGCGCAAATCGGCGTCACGTCCTTTCTGGGCCAGACCATGGCTACGCGCAACGCCGACGGGACCGTCACCGACCTGGATTCCAGCACCTATTTCACCGTGGATCGCGAATCCATCGCCGCGGTGGGCGCAAGCTATTCGTTCGTCAAGCTGACCCTTGCCGGCAATTTCACGTCGACGCATCTGAATCACGCGTCCAATAGCGCCACGATGAATGTCTGCGAACTCGGCGCGATGTATTTCATCACGCCCTCTGTCATCGCGCTGGGGGGCTACGAGTACACGACTTTCGCCAGCCGCCACTGGAACCAGCCGACCTTTGGCATGCAGTATCTGTTGTCCAAACGCACCTGGCTATACGCGAACGTCTCCTATCTACGCGCATCGTCCGGCGTGGATGCCAACCAGGGCGCGGGCTTCTATTCGGTGCCTTCGAGCACGCGCACCCAGACCGTGTCGCGCGTCGCCATGATCCACACGTTCTGACGCTCCCGCCGCCGGCGGTTGCCGTGCGCCGCCCGATATGCATCGCGCTCCAGTTTCCCGTGCGCGCTGCGACAAGACCGCGACAAATCGGCTGCTTATTCTCTCGGTTGTGGTTGTTGCCCTGGCCATTTCATTGACTACCCTCGTGCGTGCGCGTCGGTCACCGTCATTATTCAGAAATAAAGGTCGAACATGCTCCCCGCTTCTCCCTTTTCCACCCGGGAACTCAAGCCCGGTTTCGGCGCCGAGATCCTGGACGTCGATCTGGCCAGCGTTGCCCCGGATGTGCTGCGGGACGTCGTCAGCTGCTTTCATCTGCATGGCGCCATCCTGTTGCGTGACCAATCGATGGCGCCGGACGATCTGGTGCGTTTCGCATCGGCGTTCGGCGAACCCGAGGGCCACACGATCCAGGAATTCACGCTGCCGGGTCACCCGGAAATCTACGTGCTGTCGAACCGACTTGTCGATGGCAAGCCGATTGGTGCGCACAACGATGGCGTCGGCTGGCACACCGATTACTCCTACAAGGCCGAACCGGTGATGTGCACGATGCTGTACGCCGTGCAGGTGCCCGAAGAGGGCTCGGACACCCTCCTCGCCGATACCTGCGCGGCCTACGATGCGATGCCCGAGGACGAGCGCGCGGCGCTGGAAGGTCTCGTGCTGCATCACAGCTACGCGCACTTCATGGCGACGCGCGAGTTCCAGCGACGCGAGCTGACACCGGCGCAGTTGCTGGATAACCCGGACGTGCGTCATCCGCTGGTGCGCACGCATCCCGCGGATGGACGCCGCGCGCTCTGGCCGAGCCTGGGCACCGTCAAGGGCATCGACGGTATGGAGACCGATGCCGCGTTCGCGCTGCTCGACGACGTGATCGCGCATTGCACGCAGGAACGTTTCGTCTACACCCACAAATGGCATCGCGGCGACGTGCTCGTCTGGGACAACCGCTGTTCGCTGCACACCGGCACGCTGTTCGACGACAAGAAGTACGTACGCGAGATGCACCGGCTCTGGATCAGGGGCGATCGGCCGTTTTGAATCGCTTCGGGGACCGGATCCAGGGGCCATCCAGGGGGGGCGCCTTTGGTGTCCGCTATCCCGCAATGTGTCATCTCCACGAACCAGAAGGGATCATGTCATGACCGACCGTAGAACGTTCCTGCAGCTGCTTTCGGGCGCGGCCGCCCTGCCCGGTCTGGCCGGTTTCGGTGCGCTCGGGTCTCTGGGCGTGGCCGCGAGCCGTTCTGCGCTGGGCGCCCCGCTGCCCGCGGCCACGCCCGTCACGATCGCCTTTCCCGCCGATGTCCCGTCATGGGATCCGCTGGTGCGCGTCGCGCCGGATCCGATCTCGATCTATCGCAGCGTCTTCGACACCGCGATCGATATCGACGCACAAGGCCGGTTGCGGCCAGGCGTCGTCACCGCATGGCGCTGGAAGGATGGCGACGGCCGCGTGCTCGAACTGGACCTACGCGACGACGTGCTCTTCCACAATGGCGACAAACTGACGTCGGACGATGTCAAGTTCACGTATTTCGACCGCCTGCATGCGGACAAATCGCTGCAGGTGGGCGGCATCTGGTGGGCGCTCGAGGGCATCGAGACCCCCACGCCGAACCGCGCCGTCATGCACTTCAAGGCGCCGATGATCACCGCGCCCGCCTTCCTAGCCTACCTGGGCGGCTATCTGATTTCGATGGGGATTCAACGATGCGGCGCACTCCAGCCGAAGTTTTCGGGCAAAGTTCGGGATCACGCCGCGCCAGTGTCGCGTGTCGGGAAAACGCATGGTTCAACTCGTTTCGTGACTGCGAATTGCATTTGCATGATGAACGGCTGAGTTGGTGTGGATGGCTGGTTTACGTCAGTTGATCTTTATTTTTTAAAAATTTGACTGTTAGTTGCATTGTTTGAGTTGTACTTGCAAACAGCTTTCGCGTCCATCTCGCACCATGACATTCGCATAGAATTGAAAGCGGTCTTCGCCGAGGGTGATCCTCGTGCGGCGGCCCTCCTCATCATCTTCAAGGAACAGAATGGCAAGCGAATCTCCCGTCGCAATTTTCCTCGCGCTTGGCGTGAACGCATTGATCGCCGCCGCGAAATTCGGCGCTGCGATCTTTACCGGTTCCGGCTCGATGCTCGCGGAGGCGATTCACTCGCTCGCAGACTGCATGAACCAACTGCTGTTGCTGTTCGGCATGCGTCAGGCCAGGGAGCCGATATCCGAACTTCATCCACTGGGCAATGGACGCGTCAGTTACTTCTACTCGATGATCGTCGCCCTGCTGCTGTTCTTCATCGGCGGCGCTTTCTCCGTGTACGAAGGCGTGCATCGTCTGCTGCATCGCGAACCCCTCTCCTACCCCTATGTCGCCATCGCCGTGCTGGTGTTGTCGCTGATCCTGGAAGCCGTATCGCTGACCGGTGCAATCAAGCAGATTCGCCATTCCAACGGCAGCATGCCCTTGTGGCGGTGGTTCCGCGAGACGCGCGAGTCGGAACTGCTCGTGGTCGCCGGCGAGGATTCGGCCGCGCTTGCCGGCCTCAGCGTGGCACTGATCGCCATCGTCGCCTCCACCGTGACGGGCAACCCCGTCTACGACGCATGCGGATCGATTGGCGTGGGCCTGCTGTTGATGATCGTCGCGGCACTGGTGTTGCGCGAGGTCAAATCGATGATCGTCGGTGAATCGGCCTCGCCGGACACGCGCCGCGGCATTCATGCCTTTCTGGAAGAGCGCGAGGAAGTGCGCCGCGTCATCAATCTGATCACGCTGCAGTGGGGCGAACATATCGTCGTCGCGGTGCAGGCGGAACTGATCGACTACGCCAGCGGCCGCGCCCAGGTCGACGCGATCAACCGTATCGAAGCCGATCTCCAGGCCCGCTTCCCCGAAGCGCGCTGGGTCTTTTTCGAACCCGACGTAAGTCGCCACTGAGCGACGCGTTCGCCGGTCGCCACTGGTTCGGCGCCTGGCCGGTATGCAATAATTGCTTTTTAAGCATACCGAAATAACGATGCGGGAAACACCATGCACGCACCGTTTTCCTCGTCGCGCGGCGGCACTGTCCCGCGACTGCGGCGTGCGCGCCCGTCGGACATGGGTTTTGCCCCGCGGCGGGTTCTGGTTCCGGTTCCGGCTGTCCCTCCTCTATCTGGCGATCGCGGGCACGGCAACCGGACTGGCGCCGCGTCTCGCACATCCGCAGGCAATCGCCGCCCCTACCCCGCGCGTGCTGACCATCGCCGATGCCTGGGATGCGCCGGATGCCGCGATCGCCCCGCAACCGCCGGGCATGCCTTCCGCCCGGCCCGATGTCGTGCGTCATGTTGCGGTCGGCATGATCCAGGGCATTCGCCCCACGGCCATCATCGATCCCGAAACGCTGCGCGTGACCGGCGTGGCGACCGACTACCTGCGCCGCATCGGACAATTCGCCGGCATCGAATGGGCGGCGCGGCTTTACGCCGATCCGGCCGCCCTGCGCGCCGCGCTCGCGAGCGGCGAGGTCGCGGTCGCGATCGGCATCGACAGTCCGCCAGCGGATCGCGCCGGCGCCGAGGCGAACCGCCGGCCCGACGCCCCGGTGACGACGGCGCCCTTCGCGCGCAGCGCGGTTGCGGTCATTGCCCGGCACGACCATCCGCCAGCCGCCGGTCTGGCTGGCGAAACGCTGGTCTACGTCCGTACCGCGTTCGCCGACGCAACGCTCGCGCAGCGTTATCCGCAAGCCCGGCGCGTTGCGGTCGATACGCCCTATCACGCACTGGAAAGCCTGGCGATCGGACGGGCGACGGTGTATGTCGGCGACCCCGGCGCGCTGCGCGCCTACGCCCGCACCGTGCTGTTCACCGGGCTCGAGATCAAACAACGGCTGGATGCCCTGAGCATTCCGCATGCGTTCGCCGTGAATCCAGCGCAGCGCGAACTGCTGGCCGAACTGAACGCCGCGCTCGGGCACATCCCGCCCCAGATGCACGCGCGCATCGCACGGCGCTGGAGCGACGTCACACAGGCGACACGGCCGCAACGCTTGCCATTAAGCGAGGCTGAACAGGCATGGATCGACGCCCATCCCGTGGTGCGCGTCGCCACGCCCAGCTATGTGGTGCCGTTTGCCTTCGAGGACAGCGGCGGGCGCTTTTCCGGCATCACCGCGTCGCTGCTCGACATGATCGCCGCGCGCACGGGCCTGGTCTTCGAACCGGTATTCGTCGCACCGGTCGCGGCGATGCGCCAGCAAGCGGCGCAGGGCGAGGTCGACATGGCAGCGCTCGCGCTCGGCGCCGATCACGATGATCCTGACGGACTGCTTCATACCCGCCCCTTCATGTTCACCACCGCTGCGATCGTGGCGCGCCGCGACGACGCGGCCATCACCGATCTCGACTCTCTGCGCGGGCGCAAGATCGCTCTCGTGAAAGGCCAGCCGCTGACGCCCTACCTGCTCGCGCGCGGCCTCGCGCCTCGCGACATCATCTATGCCGGGAGCGGCATCGATGCGCTGGAGCACGTCGCCGCCGGACATGCGGACGCAACCGTGCTGTACTTCGCGACCGCGGACTATTTCATCCACCAGTACTACGCGCGTGCGCTGCGGATCTCCGGCACCACCGGGCCTGCCGCGGTGCCGGTGCAATTCGCGATTCGCCCGGGCGCGCCGCACTTGCGCGCCATCGTCGATCGGGCCATCGGCGCCCTCCCCGAAGCCAGCATCGATGCGCTCAACGCGCAATGGAGCGCCCTCGCGCTCGTGCCGCCCAGCTGGGTGCCGCATCGTGCGCTGATACGCCATGCAACGCTCGCCGTCGCGTTGCTGTTCGGCGCGATCGTCGCCTGGAGCCTGTGGCTGAGGTTCCGCATACGGGCCCGCCAGCGGCATGAACGACTCCTCGAACAGCAGGTCGCCTTTCTGCGACGGCTGATCGACGCCAACCCCAATCCGACCTATGTTCGCAACGCGGCCGGCGTACTGGTCGATTGCAACCAGGCACTTTGCGCAGCGATGGCCTTGCCGCTGCAAGACCTCATCGGACGCACGATCGCCGATACGCCCGGTTTCGACGCGCAGAGCCGCAGACTCATCGACGACGCCTATCGGCACCTGCGCGCGGGTGCGGAAAAGTATTTCGAGACGCTCGCGCTGCGCCTGCATGGACGCCGCATCGAAGGCTGTCACTGGGCGGTGCCGCTCGGGCAGCTGAGCGTGCCGGTTCCGGCGGGACGCGATGGCGCGCATGCTTACAGCGGCGGCATGTTGGGCGGCTGGATCGATCTTACCGACCTCAAACACATGGAACAGGCGCTGCGCCGCGCCAAGGAGGAAGCGGAGGCCGCGAATCGCGCGAAGACCTTGTTCATGGCCACCATCAGCCACGAAATACGTACGCCGATGAATGTCATCATCGGCGTGCTCGAACTCCTGCAGTCGGAGCACGGAACACGCGCCGACGACGTTGAAGCCGTCGGCACGCGCTGCGTCCGGACGGCGCCGGGCGTCATGCCCATCAACGCCGCCCGGCGCCGGCAACAGGCACGACTGGCCTACGGCTCGGCCACCGCGCTGATGACCTTGCTCAACGATATCCTCGACTATTCCCGCGCCGAGTTCGACCAGATGCAATTGAACCGGACGCCCGGTCGTCTCGCAGACCACCTGCGCGAGGTCGTCGATTTCTTTCAACCCAGCGCCGCATCCAAAGGACTCGCACTGCGGCTCGAGCTTCCCGGGGAGGCGCCGGCCGGCCTGCCCGATCTGGCGCTCTTCGACGCGAGTCGGCTGCGGCAGGTATTGAACAACCTGCTCAGCAATGCCATCAAGTTCACCGCATCGGGGACGGTCGCGTTGCGTGCGCAATGCGGTGCACTGCCCACGCCGGACGGCGCGCCCGCGGCAGGCATCACCATCACGGTAAGCGATACCGGTCCGGGCATCGCGCCCGCGGCGCAGGAAAAGCTATTTCAACCTTTCCAGCAGCTCTCGGGCGCGATTTACGCCCGTTATGGCGGCACCGGCATGGGCCTGGCGATTTGCCGCCGCATCGTCGAAGCCATGGACGGTACGATCGCCCTGCAAAGCCGGGAGGGAGCGGGCACGACGGTCACGCTCGTCCTGCCGCTTCTCGTGCCGCACCACGACACCGCGCCATCGCGTCCGGCAGGTTCCGGCGTCGCCCGTCCCCTCGCCTTGCCGCTCGAACCGGGGGCACGCGTGCTGGTCGTCGACGACCACGAGGCGAACCGGGTATTGCTGGCCACGCAACTCATGCAGCTGGGGTTCGCGGCACAGACGACGTCGGACGCCGGGGAGGCGCTGGCACTACTGGCGGCGGAGGCTTTCGCGCTCGTCATCACCGATTGCAACATGCCGGGCATGAGCGGATATGCGCTTGCCACTGCCATCGTCGAACGCCGGGGATCGACCCTTCCGGTTATCGGCTACAGCGCCGACGCCTCCGCCGCGTCGCGGCAGCGTTGCCTCGACGCGGGCATGCTCGGCCTGCTGGTCAAGCCCCTGACCCTCGCCAGCCTGCGCGCGCAACTGCTGCCGACGGCAGACCACAGCGATGCGCACGAGGCCACGGCTTCGGCGGACAGCGTCGCGCCCGCGTCGCCCGAACCCGCCGAGCGACTGGACGAACTCGCCGAGCGTCTGATGCGGATCGCGAACGGCGACCGCACGATGGCCGCGCGGTTGCTACGCCTGTTCGAGGAGGGACTCGACGCCTCGCATCCTCGTTACGAACAGGCCATGCGAACAGGCGACCGCGCCGCGTTGCGTCAATACGCGCACCACAACAAAGGTCCGGCGAAAATGCTCGGCCTGCATGCCTTCGCCGATGCCTGCGACGCACTGACGCGGGCGAGCAGCATCGCCGCCGGCCTTGCGCCGGAGGCCGACGATGACGAAAACGCGTCGCACGACGCTCGCCCTGTGGCACGTTCGGCGCCGGACGCCGGCGACACGGCGCGCGCTGCCGTCCGGCTCTCTCGGGCGAATCGCGATTTTCTGGCGGACCTCGCCGGGGTGCGGGCTCTGGTGGCGGCACTGCGCGCGCAGCTGGAGGATGCGGCGCGGGCTCGCTGAGCGGCACCGGATGAGCGGCACCGGATGTCGGTCATGCGCTATGGAAAAACGCTTCAATAGGCATCGAACAGGGTCTGCAGGGCAGTGGGCGCCGCGATGCCGTCCGATAGCGCGAGCAGCAATAGCAGCCGTGCCTTGTACGGGTTCAGCGTACCGCTCGCCACGAAGCCGAGCGCCGCATCGTCGACCGCCGCGCCACGCGTCACACGTACCTCCAGCGCACGGCTGGAGCGCACGACCGCGATGCCGGCGCCCGGCAGCTGCGCCAACGCCTGCTGCAGATCGGCATGCAGCGAGCCATTGCCGGTACCGGCGACGACCACGCCGGCCACCCGCCCGGCGGAATCGCGCATCAGGGCGTCGATGTACCTGGGCGAAACGCCTCCATGACTCACCACGATATCGACGGCGGCCAGATCCGCGGCCTGCCAGCCCGATGCACGGGCGAAACGGCTACCGGATGTGTGCAACCCGGTGTGCAACCCGGTGTGCAACCCGGTGTGCAGATCCTGAGCGGCCCGTGCGAACGCGACCTGGCCATCCTGAACCCAACCCAGTGCGCCCGATTCCGGCGAGGCGAAAGCGTTCACCGAGTGACTACTCGCCTTGACCACATCGCGTGCGGAGTGGATGCGGTTGCCGAATGCCACCAGCACGCCCTGTCCGCGCGCAGCCGGTGCCGCGGCGAGCGTGACCGCGTCGAAGAGATTCGCCGGGCCGTCCGCCGAGAGTGCGGTCGCGGGACGCATCGCCGCAGTCATCACGACCGGTTTGTCGCTGCCCACCGTCAGATGCAGCCAGTAAGCCGTTTCTTCCAGCGTATCGGTGCCATGCGTGATCACGACGCCATCGACATCGTCGCGTGCCAGCACCGCGTTGACCTCGCGACTCAGACCACACAGGAAATCGAGACTGGCATCCTTGCTGTCGATTGCGGCGAATTGCCGGGACGCGATGGCGGCCAGCCGATCGAGACCGGGAACCGCCGCCAACAGCACGTCGAGCGTGAGCGCGCCCGCGCGGTAATGAAGGGATTCTGCCGCGCTTGCGCCCGACCCGGCGATCGTTCCGCCCGTGCCCAGTATCACCACGCGCGGCAGGGTCGCCGGTCGTGCCGCGGCAGCCCTTCCGGCAGCGGCGGCAAGCGGCGGACCCGCAGGCGTGACAGGCGATGCGGCGGGCAGTGCGCCGATGGCGTCCGGCGCCACGCGGGCTGGCGCATCGCCAGCGGGAAAATACGGTGTTGAAGCAGGAGGAACATTCATCTGGAAACAACCGGGGCGAAGGATGGGGAAACCGCGACTGTAGCGCACAGAGGCACGCTACTTGCAACCGCAATTGCCACGTCGCATGGGACCCACATCGATGACGGACATGCGGCGGCGACCGGCGAAAAAGGTTGCCAGCCGGAAAATACTGTATAGAATTACAGTATCGCATCCAGGAACGACGTCATGCTCAAGCTTACCGCACGACAGCAGCAAGTCTTTGAATTAGTGCAGCGTGCCATCGAGCGCAGCGGCTTCCCGCCCACACGCGCGGAGATTGCCGCGGAATTGGGATTCAGCTCGGCGAACGCCGCCGAGGAACACTTGCGTGCGCTCGCCCGCAAGGGCGTAATCGAACTGGCGCCGGGTGCATCGCGCGGTATCCGGATCGTCCAACCGGACGCGGCGAACGACGCCGCACCGGCCGCCTCGCTAACGCGCGCACTGTTTCTTCCGCTCATAGGTCAGGTCGCGGCCGGCAATCCGATTCTGGCGCAGGAACACGTCTTGCGTCAGTACGGCTGCGATCCGGCGATGTTCTCGAACAAGCCGGATTATCTGCTCACGGTCAGGGGCCTGAGCATGCGTGACGCGGGTATTCTCGATGGCGATCTCCTCGCGGTGCAACGTCGCCGCGAAGCGAACGACGGCCAGATCGTTGTGGCGCGACTGGGCGACGAAGTGACGGTGAAGCGTTTCAAGCGCACTGCCACGGGCGTCGAGTTGATTGCAGAAAACCCTGATTTTTCGAATATTTTGGTCGACCGCGAGCGAACGGACTTTGAGCTCGAAGGTATCGCCGTCGGTCTCATACGTCCTACCCAACTTTGAACGGAGAAACGTCATGTCGAGGCTCGTCCGCCTGTTGTCTGCCAGTACCGCGCTTCATACCTTCGGGCGAGCGCGACTCACCCGCGTCTTTCGCTCCTGCCGGGACAAGGGCGACAAGGGCGACAAGGGCGAGTTTCCCGCAGCAGCGGCGACGCCTGCCGAATCGCAACGCTTCGGCTCGGGAATCGCGGGTGGCGGCATCAAGCGCACGGCCTCCGTACGTCCGGTTCAGGTCACGCCGCTATCCGCGACCCGCAGCGCGGTGCGCGTTTATCGTGGCAGTTCGGGCACCACCATGGTCGGAAAGATCGACGCAATATGCCGGATGATCGATCGCTGCATCGCGGACGAGAGCGCGGCCATGATGACAACGGGAAACGAAGCGGGCCGTTCGATCTGATCCTCGCCCCCGCCCCTGGCCTCAATCCCCACGTTGCACCCGCGTCTTGCCTGGTTTTTGCCCTGTCTGCAGATGTATCGTACGCGAACGGAGATAAGCACTCCTGAGGTGAGCAACGCACTGGTATCATTATTGCTTGACGACTGAGTCAACCATGACAGGAGAATCCGAATGAGCGAAGACAACAAGACCCCCGCGGCACCGGCAGCAGACGTTACGGTGGCCAAGCATAGCGACAACGAAAAGAGCGCGATTCCCGACCGGGCCGACGAAGGGCGCGACGCTGCGCCCAACGACCCACCGGGACAAGGCGAAGCAGCGGAACCGCCGGTAGGCTGAGTTTCACTTTGAAACACCTGGCTGTGCAAGGCAGGAGTGGGTCGGTCCGCTGCTCGCTCGACAGCGCACCGCGTATCGCTGCAGGCGAAGGACCATGAAAAGACGACTACTGAGTACCCTGATCGTTTGTACGGCGCTCGCCGGTTGCGCGACGAAGTTTTACGGGCGGGAGAGCGAACTGACCGCCTATGAAAAAAACAGCCTCAGCTGCCCGGAAATCGATATCGAAACCGCCAAGATAGATGATTTCCAGAGGCGAGTAGGTCAAGAGAGTCAGTTCGATGGCCGCTCCGCCCTCTCGTTCGCGACGGACTTCGGCATCGGTAACGCGATGGAAAAAAGCGCCGCGATCAAGAGCGCGAACAACCGACGCAATCAACTCGACGATCTGCGTGTGGAAAAAGGATGCGCAAAGGATGCGCCACCGTCCGTACGCACGATGCCGTCGACCTCGCCGACATCGGCCGATTAGCCGTCTGATGCATGCCATGGCGGAGCATGTCGCGTGCCGCGTCCATATGGGATCGACCGCAGCCAGGTCTCTGCCGGGGTTCAGTGGAGGCTCTTTTAGCCACGCACGAAAACCCGCGTAAACTGTCGCTTCGCTGGCCCTGCGCCTGACACTGCCCCATCTCGATGAACCACCTCGAATCCATCCTTCCCGCTCACGGGCGTCGCATATGCGTTGCGCCCATGCTTGACTGGACCGACCGCCATTGCCGGTTTTTCCACCGGCAGTTTTCCAGACATGCATGGTTATATACCGAGATGGTCACGACCGGCGCGCTGCTGCATGGCGACGTCGCGCGTCATCTGGCATTCAATGAGGCAGAACATCCGGTCGCGTTGCAGCTCGGCGGCAGCGAGCCCGCCGAGCTCGCGCGTGCCGCGCGGCTCGCCGCAGACTGGGGATACGACGAGGTCAATCTCAACTGCGGTTGCCCGTCGGAACGCGTACAACGTGGCGCATTCGGGGCGTGCCTGATGGCCGAACCCGGCCTGGTGGCGGATGGCGTCAAGGCGATGCGCGACGCGGTCACATTGCCGGTGACGGTCAAACACCGAATCGGCATCGATCACGGCGAAGACTACGGTTTCGTTCGCGATTTCGTCGGCGTCGTCGCCGCCGCCGGCTGCGCGACGTTCATCGTGCATGCGCGCAACGCGATTCTCAAGGGTCTGAGCCCCAAGCAAAACCGTGAAATTCCGCCATTGCGTTACGAGTATGCGTATCGCCTGAAACGGGATTTTCCCGATCTCGAAATCATCGTCAATGGCGGTATCCAGACGCTGGATCAGGCGGCCGAGCATTTGCAACGGGTCGACGGCGTGATGCTGGGGCGCGAGGCGTATCAGAATCCCACCATCCTGCGCGGAGTCGACCAGCGTTTCTACGGATCGACGGCGCCCGCCATGAACGATGCCGAGATCGAAGCGGTGCTCATCGCTTATTGCGAGGACGCCCACCGGCGGGGCACGCCGCTCAACGCCATCGTGCGCCATGTCCTGGGCTGGCACCGCGGCGCGCCGGGGGCACGCAACTGGCGACGCATATTGTCGGATACGCCTCGGCTCACGCGGGGCGACTTCACCCTGTTCGACGACGCCCGTGCTGCCCTGCGAACGATGCAGGCAAACTTCACGACCTTCGGAGAACACGCAGAATCTTCTAGCCAAGTTTGAAATGCATCGCTATAATCTTGTTCTTCGGTGATGCGACTACATAGCGTTGCCGCTAGCAAGAAGACCGTGGTGGCTGTAGCTCAGTTGGTAGAGTCCTGGATTGTGATTCCAGTTGTCGTGGGTTCGAGCCCCATCAGCCACCCCAAGAATATACGCTGGCCAGCATACAAAATGCATTGTGTGGCTGGCGATTCAAAACGTTGGCCCTTCCATCTTATTGGATAGGGCAATGCAGAAGGCCTGCCTCTACGGCAGGCCTTCTGCATTTAAGCGAATGACATGCATCGTCCGGGCGAAGAAACCGATATTCCTGAATGGTGCCTCCCCTCATCGTGCAGAAGCAGCTCATTCGACCCGCCGCAGGATGGGCGGCACGCTAGTGGGCGCGTAGCGTCCGTCGAAGAACTCCGCACTGGGCCGCACCCAGATCCGTCCGCTTTTGAGGCTTTGGTACACCACCACTTCCTCGCCCGACATTTCCAGCTTCGCCCTGGTCACGACGCTATACAGGCGCCCGGTACGCTGATGCTTGTAGACGGTGTTTTCCGACAACTTTTCCGACAATACATGCGACATTTCGAATATTCCGATTCAGTGAATTCTATCGAATCCCTGCGATACGATGCGCACAACGGTATCCGACACCATTTGGCGACACTGCCATCGCGATACAGCAACGGGTGACTGCATTTACTATAAATCGACGAGCACACCCGCCATGTGTCGAAAAGAGCGGGAAAACCCGCTCAACTCCCATGCCATTTGGCCTGCAAACAACAATTTCAACGATAAAACCGCCCCGAGGAGGAAGACGTCGGTCCTACCGACTTCATGCCCGGCAACCTTCGCCCCGCCCCCGGCAGACTTCACGCAGCGGCGCCATGCCACCGCATGGATTCAACAAGGGAACGCCGTCATCCATGAAATGAACACGAGCTGATGCAGCGTATAGTTCGATTGCGCTGGGTGATGCGCCATATAGTCCTCCAGCAGTCCGGGTCCGCGAACATAGGTTACGCCGTCGGGCAAGCAAACGAATTTGTGGGAAACCCTGTGGTCCGCGATCAAACCCCGGCTGGTCATAAGTACCAACTGTTTCGCGCCAGCGGGATCGCGCTGGGCAAACTGCAGGTATTGCGCACCCGTCATGCCGCCCGTCGGGTCGGCGCCCTGGGCGACGGCAAGCGTGCTGGATGCCATGCCGAGCCAAAAAAACGCGGAAAGGAGTGCCCGCGGCAGCGTCGCCATCGTTCGCCATCTTCTTGTACCACTACCCATCTCACCGCTGGTCATTCGTCCCACCCTCCGGAAAAGCGCTAGCGTATACCTTCTTGCCATGGCGGGGAATCCCCGGAGTCGGCTTGTCCGCGCGACTTGCACACATTGACATTGCCGGGCTGGAGGCCCTCATCCGATCACGGCGGTCTTGCTCCAATATTTCACCGCCATCGCCCGCGCTTCATCAAACGCCCGCAACGGGTCGTCGGAGGTCTCGCCGAAGTGAATCTCGTCATCCGCCGAAAGCGCGCCGTCGAGGTGAATACGAAAAATCGCCTGGAATTGGCCGTCACTCGTCGGAACGGCCTCGAGACTGAAACGGCGTAGTCGATCGCTATGGGGGGATTGGCTCATTGTCTCGCTCCTGAAGCGTCGTTATCCGGCATTATGGGTTTTCTGTCCGTCACGAAAAGAGGACGGCCATGTGGCAAGCAAGATCCGTTCCTTTCTGTTTTCGACGCGATCTGCATCCCACCCCCCTCACTTGGCGTATAAGGCCATTCGCTCGCGCCCGGGACGGATTTCACTTGTTCCCACTTGCGGCGTGCGGCACGTTGCGCTATACTGTTTTTTCTGACGCGGGGTGGAGCAGTCTGGCAGCTCGTCGGGCTCATAACCCGAAGGTCGCAGGTTCAAATCCTGCCCCCGCAACCAGTTTCAAGAACGCCCCTTTGCGCAAGCACAGGGGCGTTTTTCATGGGGCAGCGCGATAAAGCGCCCGCTTGCGGTGCATCGGGCCATGGTTCTGGATGACACCCCGAGATACGACACCGCAACGACACCTCGCCCTCGACGCTTTTCCGGCATAACGTTTGCTTGATATCCGTTTCCCGAGTCAAACGATATTTGCCATGATCGCTACGTTGCCCCGCGGCAGACCTCTGTCCGCTCATCGGCCGGAACCCATTCCCGGACAGCCCGAACGCGATCCCTTTTCCGAGCCTCAGCCGGATGACATACCCGGTCTGCCGCCCGGCCCGCATCCGGGACACGACACGGGCGACGACCCCATCGCTCCACCTGTCGAAATACGCTATCCGGGCATGCACTGACGGTAGGTGAATGTCTCGGCGCCACTGTGTCGATCACACCGACACCATCGGAGAAAACGATGATCAAGAATTTCATACATACGGTAAATGGGCAGAATCTCGATTTCTGTGCAACCCTCGGCGACGGGCCGGAAGGTCGGCGCGCGATCATCAGCACAGTCCAATCCCCCGAAACGCTGGTGATCATGGAGGCTGAAGGTGCCCTTTCTGCCCTCAAGGTGCGACTCGAATCGCCCGAAGCGATGCTGGACGATGCCATCGACAAGGCGAAGGAAGGCGGACTGATCGACCGCGCGATCGAAACCGGCACGATTCAAAACGGACGCCTGTAACTGCGTGGCCCCGTGCACCGCATACGGATTGCACCCGCACGTGCTTCGCAGCCCTTTGAAAACCGTGTAATCTGTTTGAAATAATTTCCTCTGGTGAAACGGATGACCGGCCGGGCAAGGGTATCGATCAGCGACGCAGCGAGTCATCCGTCCTCGCTCCCGCGCGGCATATCGCACGGAATGGCGTTCCGAATTTTCCCGATGCCGGCATCGATCGGGCTATGGGGACTGCTAGGGCTGGCGGTTTTTTCGGTTGCGTCGGCCGGTTCGGCGTTGGCCGCCGAGCGGGGAAAGGCGAACCCTTCCATGGGACAGGCCGCTGCTTCGGCATCCACGCTTTCCGCGCCCCCTGTCCGGCGCTCCCAACCGCGCCCCCTTCCCCACGGCATGACCCACGATCCAGGTCGCGTCGCGGACCCTATGCCGGTCAAGCGTCCGCCCGCGCATGCGACCGAGGACCGTATGATCCACGATCGCGCCGCCAGCGATGCGCTGGCGCGATGAACCGCGCTTGTCGGAAAAAACAGCCCGCCCGCGCATGGGTCGACGCTTGCTTGCTAGACTACCTGCCTCCTTCCCCTCCATCGCCTGCCCATCCGCCCGATCGGCCGCGTCTCTGAATGCAAAACGTCCTGTTGGCTGTCGCTGCCCTGTTTCTTGTCTTGCTTAACGGGTTTTTCGTCGCCGCCGAATTCGGTCTGGTGAAATTACGAAGCACCCGGGTGATCGAACTCGCCGAGGTGCTGGGCTGGCGGGGACGCATCCTGCAACGGGTGCATGGTCAACTCGATACCTATCTCTCGGCTTGCCAACTCGGCATCACACTGGCGTCCCTGGGCCTGGGCTGGGTCGGCGAACCGGCCTTCGCGCGCCTCCTCGCGCCCGCTCTGCATGCGTCCGGCATCGCCGCGCCGACCGTGGTGTCGGGCGTCTCGTTCGCGATCGCCTTTTTCCTTATTTCCTTCCTGCACATCGTCGTGGGCGAACTCGCGCCGAAGTCCCTCGCCCTGCGAAAACCCGAAGCCGTGGGTGCCTGGACGGCATGGGCACTGTATGGTTTCTACTGGTTCGCCTTGCCGGCCATCAAACTCCTGAACGCCAGCGCGAACGCGACCCTGCGCATCTTCGGCCTCGACACGGGCGATCATCCCGACGCGACGTATTCGTCGTCGGAGCTCAAACTGATTCTGCGCTCGCGCCGCACGAGCGCCAACATGACGGCGCCGGAGCGCAATATCCTCGCCCATTCGCTGGACTTCAGCGAACTGGAGGTGTCCGACCTGATGCGTCCCATTGGAGAAGTCGTCTCGATGTCGCGCGCACTGAGCGTCGAGGAAAACCTGGCGATCGCCAGCAAGCAGCGCTTCACGCGCTACCCGTACTTCGATGCGGATGGCGAAACCGTGCTGGGCATCATCCACGTCAAGGACCTCTTTCTCGCCGGTATCGAGCACGAAGAAATCGACTCGCTCGAACGCTTCATCCGCCCGGCGCAGCGGGTCGCGCCGAATCTCCCGGCGCCGGAACTCTTTCGGCGGTTTCGCGGCGGCGCGCCGCATTTTGCGGTGGTCGGCCATGCCGATCCGCTGCAACCCGTCAAACCCGTCGGCTTCATCACGCTGGACAATCTGCTGACCGCCATCGTCGGCGAGATCCGCGATGAATTCGGCGAACATGGCGACGACTGGACACAGCTCTCGGACGGCACGCTGGTGGGCAAGGGCAGCCTGCCGCTGTTCACGCTGGAACGCGCGCTGGGGATCGATCTGGGCGTGGAAGAGGTCGAATCGATCGGCGGCCTGGTGACCTACCGTCTGGAAGAACTGCCGGTGGAAGGACAGCGTATCGCCTTCGACGATTTCGATGTCCTGATCGAAAAAATGACGGGACCCAGGATCACCACGGTCAGGATCGCGCCACGCCTGAAGGATTCGCGGGAAGCGTGAGACGGTCCGCAAAAGCGTGCGCCGCGCGCTCGCACGCTTCGTGCAAAGTTGCCTGTCCGACGCCCCGCACGCACTCTATAATGAAGCCCCGATCGGAAGGGGCCGCGGTGTCGTGAGCGCGCCCTCGACCGAGCACCCGCCGCCCGCTCACGGGACTGCCGACCGCGAACCTCTATGCAACGCTTTATCCTGCCTTATCTGTGCGGCTTTCTTGCCGTGCTGTTTTTCCAGCAAGCAACGATCGGCATGCTTCACGCCGCGGGACTGACCGCGGTCGCACCGTTTGCCCTGGTACGTATCGACCCCTTCGGTCTCCCCGGATTCATCGTTGCCGGTATTGCATCCGGTTTTTATGCGGTCGTGATGGCGTGGCTGCTGCGCGTCGATTCCTCGCGCGCCGCCCCGTGGCTGGCTGCCTTCGTATTCGGAGGCATCGTACCCACGGCCATGACGATCTTCGTGCAGGGGCCATTGCAGGGCCAATGGCCGACCGGCAATATCCTGCCGGAAGTCGCCTTCGGCTTTGCGACCAATGCGATGTGGGGATGGGGAACGCTGGCGTTGATTCGCGCGATGTCGCCCGCGCCCAGGCCGCCGGCCTATCAACGCGACTAAGGCGCGGTCATCCCCGCATGGCACCGGATTCGTCGCGTACCCGGTTTGCCAGGGGCGAGACGAGCGACGGTTCTTCCTCGCCCATCAGCGAGGATGCAACGATCACGACCGCTGTCAGGAAGAACACGCCTACCGCCAGGACGATAAGCCAATACCCTGGTTCGAATTCAAACATTTCCACCCCGCAAAGCTCGTTTTTACTGTACCAAGCAATATTCGCGCCAATCGCTCGGAAACGCGGTGGAGAAAGGCTTTGGCGTTTGCCGGTGGAACGCCTGGCAATATCGGAATGCAGTTCTTACACTTCGGGCGGCATACGTGAAGCGGGAACGTCGACGCTGGGTGCCTGCGGGTGGAAATGGCCGCTCTTGAGCAGTACCGGGCGGCCGGCGTCGAGCAACAGATGGTGACGGGCCCGGTCCTCGATTGCCGCCCGACTGCGCGCGAATGCGGCGAGCCAGCCGGCTTCGTCGGTCGACGCCACGCTGAAATGGTCTTCCAGCGCTTCCACGGAGATCGCGCACTCGACGTCGTGCTCGCCCACCCGTGCCGGAAACACCACGGTCAGATTATCCGCTCGATACCGGGCCGGTACGTTCTCGAAGCTCACTGCGGAGTTCGCAACCGAACTCGCAGCGGAGCTCGCGGTTGTATGACGGTTCATGGCAATGTCGCTTACTTTGTTATCGCCGCAAGTCCTGTTCAAATCTCAGCCGCCCCGTTCCCGCGGCGACAGCAACTCGTCGATGTAGTCCCGTGCGGCGCCTTCCAGCTGTTCCAGCGCCGACTGCGCATCCGGGAAGTCCGTTACGCTGCCCAGTTCGACGAGACGCTCCAGTTTGCGGGGTTCGTCCACGCCGTGCTCCGTCAGGCTCAACGCGCCGACATAGTGCGGCGCATTCGCACTGCCCGATGCGCCATTCAGCGAAGCGCTCGCATTGATGAAGAACCCCTTGTAGGGGCCGGTGATTCGTCCTGCCATTGCACAACTCCTGATGATGTCCTGCCAATTATGCCTGCAACGGCACCAGGACCGCAGACGTGCGGTTGCCTGGGAGGAGGAGGAATGCCGCGGGGAGACAAGCATTCCGCCACCCGAAAGACCGGCAAATTGCTAGAATCGTTCCCGCGGCCGGTCCGGCCCCGGGCCTTCACGCCCTGATTCCGGCGCGTTTCCGCTCCGTCTTCCTGCCTTGCATCCTTGCTGCGCATTTCTATGATCACGACCTTCGCCCGCCTGTCTCCCGCCGCATGCCTGCGGCTGGCCCTCCCCCTGACCTTGATCCTGAGTGGCATCGTCGGCCTCGGCGGCTGCGCATCGTCCAGCTCCACCCAGTTGATCAACTTGCCCGACGGCCGTCAGGGCTTCACGATCAACTGCAGCGGCAGCGACGCGCGCCAAAGCTGGGCGCAGTGCTATGAATCCGCCGGCAAGGCGTGCGGCGCGACCGGCTACGACGTGGTCTCCAAGGACGGCGACGATGGCGTGACGGGCGGCTCGGTCAACGGCTTGTTTTCCGCGAACATCCGCAACCGTGCACTGGTCGTGCGTTGCCACTGATCGAGTCAATCCGGTTTTCCACGAATCCTCTTGCATGTAAAATGTCCCGATGCTATAGTTCTGTTCTCGGACGCGGGGTGGAGCAGTCTGGCAGCTCGTCGGGCTCATAACCCGAAGGTCGCAGGTTCAAATCCTGCCCCCGCAACCAACGCTTTCCGAAAGCCCGAACTTCTCACGAAGTTCGGGCTTTTTTCGTTTTGGCCCGTTTCGTTTTGGCATGCCGTGATGCGGGCGCGGCCCGGCGTGTATCGCGAATTCGGGCAACCGTCGCGGTGGCCGATGGTACACTCGAAGGCACCGCGCCGGCCGGGTCCGCCGCGACGCACGCGCTACGTGCTGCGCGCTGCGCTCCGTCTCGGGCGTGCGTGCTTTGACGCCGTGCTTGACGCGGCGTGCTTTGACGCCGTGCTTGACGCGGCGCGCTTCGACCCGGCCTGCCAAAAACGCGTCGCGACCGCACTCGACACGGGCGCAACGGACGCACGCTGTTCGAACCGACGAATAAGAAAGCCTGAATGAATTACTGCTCGAACTGTGGACATCATCCCGTCGCTCGTCTGATTCCCCCAGGCGACACGCGGGAACGTTTCGTCTGCCGCCAATGCGATACGATCCACTACGAGAATCCACGCAACGTGGGCGGCACCGTGCCGGTATGGGGCGAACAGGTATTGCTGTGCCGGCGCGCGATCGAGCCACGCCTGGGATTCTGGACGCTGCCGGCCGGCTTCATGGAGATCGGCGAGACCACGGCGGAATGCGCCTCGCGCGAAACGCTCGAGGAAGCCGGCGCGCGCGTTGAAATCGAAGGCCTGTTTTCGCTGCTCGACGTGCCGCACGTGCATCAGGTGCACTTCTTTTACCGCGCGCGACTTCTCGATCTGGACATCGCCGCGGGCGTGGAAAGTCTGGAAGTGCGTCTGTTCTCGGAAGCGGACATTCCGTGGGATGAAATCGCCTTTCCGACCATTACGCAAACCCTGCGCTTTTTCTTTGCGGATCGGCGCGCCGGGCGGTTCGAGCTGCATACCGCCGACCTCCGGCAGCCCATGCGCACGGACTAGGCTGCGGGCCGGAGGACAGCACGATGATTCCCTGGCTCGCCGCTATCGACCCCTTTCCGGCGCTGGAGCGCGCGCTTGACGCCGCCAGCGACGCGCCGGGCCTGCTGGCCGCCAGCGCGGATCTGACCCCGGCGCGTCTCGAGTGCGCCTACCGCAGCGGCATCTTCCCGTGGTATTCGGCCGGACAACCGGTACTCTGGTGGAGCCCCGACCCGCGCATGGTGCTGCGTCCGGCGGCCTTCAAAGTGGCGCCGTCGCTGCGCAAGACGCTGAAAGCCGTGTTGCGCGACGCACGCTGGCAGGTGCGCGTCGACGTCGACTTTCGCGCGGTCATGTCGGCCTGCGCCGATACCCCCCGCGAAGGCCAGAACGGCACCTGGATCACCCCGAGCATCATCGCCGCGTATGGCGCGCTGCACGCGAAGGGCCTCGCCCACAGCGTCGAAACCTGGTACGACGGCGAACGCGTCGGCGGGCTGTACGGGGTGGCGATCGGCGCGATGTTCTTCGGCGAGTCGATGTTCGCCCACCGCAGCGACGCCTCGAAAATCGCGCTTGCGGCACTATGCGCGCATCTGAGACGGCACGCGGTCGAGTTGATCGATTGCCAGCAGAACACGGCGCACCTCGCGCGGCTGGGCGGCAGCGAGATCGACCGCGCGGTGTTCGTTCGGCACCTGGGGCGCGCCTGCGCACAGCCGGCGATTCCGTGGGACTTCGGCAAGCAGACGCTGGCCGACTGGTTGTCCGCCCCGGGCTGAGTCCGCCGCCCGCGCGGGCCATTGTTTGAAATGATAGACTGGGCGCGTCCGCAAGCCCGTGGAGTTCCTGGCGTGACCCATCCACAAGAGTTTCCGCTCTCGCCGCTGTCGGCGCTGCAGTTTTATGCAACGGCGCCCTACCCGTGCAGCTATCTCGCGGGACGCACCGCGCGCTCCCAGGTCGCGACGCCCGGCCATCTGATCAATTCCGACGTCTACACGGAACTGGTAGGCGCCGGCTTCCGGCGTTCCGGCGTGTTCACCTACCGGCCCTATTGCGACGGCTGCCGGGCATGCGTGCCGGTGCGTGTCGTCGTCGACGGGTTTCGGCCAAGCCGCACGCAGCGCCGTACGTGGAAGCAGCATGGCGATCTCCTCGTCCAGGCCGATCCGCTGCATTTCGACGAGGAACACTACGCGCTCTACACGCACTATCAGTCGCAACGCCATGCGGGCGGCGGAATGGACCGCGACAGCCGCGAACAGTACGATCAGTTCCTGCTGCAAAGCCGCGTGAATTCGCGTCTCGTCACGTTCCGCGAGCCGCCGGCCGCCATTGCCGCATCCGGCGATGACGGCCGGCCACGCGGCCGGGAGCGCGTTTGTGGGGACCCCTCGCCGGCAGGCATATTGCGCATGGTCAGCATCATCGACATCCTGGGCGACGGACTGTCTGCGGTCTATACCTTCTACGACAGCGCGCTCCCCCACGCCAGCTTCGGCACCTACAACATCGTCTGGCAGATCGCCCAGGCGCGAAGCCTGCAGCTACCGTACGTCTATTTGGGGTACTGGATCGCGGAAAGCCGCAAGATGGCCTACAAGGCGGGCTACGCGCCTCTCGAAGCGCTGATCGACGGACGCTGGCAGGCGTTGCCGCCCGAGGCCGGCATCGGGCAGTAATATCAGGCGGCAACGCCCGACGCCCCGCTTCGTGCCCGCATCGGCGGGTTCCCCGGGCTACGCGGACGCGGCGTGCCGGCCCCGCCACGTGTGCGTGCTTTTTCCTGCCGCATCACGGCGATAGGCCATAAAATAGCGCCACTTTCGATTCCCGCCTCCGATTCACGACTTTCCAAGCAACCCTCGTGCTCAGCTCCCTGTACCCGCTCGCCCGCCGCTCCCTGTTCCGCCTCGACGCCGAACGCGCCCACCATCTGACGCTGGCCGCGCTTGGCGCGGCGGGGCGCGCCGGCCTGTCCGGCTGCGTGGCCGGGCGCGCCGTCAAGGCGCCCGTGACCGTCATGGGATTGCGGTTCGACAACGCGGTGGGTCTCGCCGCCGGGCTCGACAAGGAAGGCGCCTGCATCGATGGCCTGGCCGGACTGGGATTCGGCTTCATCGAGGTAGGCACCGTCACGCCCCGCCCGCAGCCCGGCAACCCACGCCCGCGCATGTTCCGCATCCCGGAAGCACAGGCGCTGATCAATCGGATGGGTTTCAACAACGGCGGCGTCGACCGCTTTCTCGCGAACGTGCAGGCATCGCGCTGGAAAGGCGTCCTCGGGTTGAACATCGGCAAGAACGCGAGCACGCCGATCGAACGCGCGGTGGAGGACTATCTATATTGCCTGGATCGCGTCTACCCGTTCGCGAGTTACGTGGCGATCAACATTTCCTCCCCGAACACCAAGAATCTGCGTCAATTGCAGGGCGCCAGCGAACTCGACGAACTGCTCGGCGCGCTGACCGAACGCCGCCGTCAGTTGAGCGAAATGCACGGCAAACAGGTGCCGCTCGCGCTGAAGATCGCGCCCGACCTCGATGAAGCCGGCATCCAGAATATCGCCGACACCGTGTTGCGGCACCGCATCGATGGCGTGATCGCCTGCAACACCACCTTGTCGCGGGCCGCCGTCCAGGGACTGCCTCACGCCGACGAGGCCGGAGGCCTTTCGGGCGCCCCGGTACGCGATGCGTCGAACCGCGTGATCGCCGCACTGCATGCGCGCCTGGGCGACGCCGTGCCGATCATCGGCGTGGGCGGCGTGCTGTGCGCAGCGGACGCGCTGGCGAAGATCGATGCCGGCGCCTCTCTCGTGCAGGTGTATTCCGGACTGATCTACCGCGGTCCGGCCCTGGTGGCCGAATGCGCGACGGCGCTCGCGGCGCGCATCGGGCGCTGAAGGAATGCCGGTGCCGCCGTCGCGCACGTGGCCGACAGCCGGTCTTCCACGATATGATGGAGGCCCAGCGCGTCCGACAGGCATCCATGAAGCATTCCGGTCGTTCTCCCCGCCCGCCCGCCGGTAGCGGCGTCATCCCCAACGTGGCGCCCGACCCGCGCCCGAATGCGAACCCCGGCGCGATGGAGGACGGCGCGCGCGGCGGCGAGACGTCAGGCGAAAGCCGTACCGCCATTCAGGTCATCGACCGGATGATGCGGCTGCTCGACGCGCTCGCCGCGCACAGCGAACCGGTGAGCCTGAAGGATCTCTCCGCCGATACGGGATTGCATCCGTCCACCGCGCATCGCATCCTCAACGACATGGTCAGCGGACGCATGGTGGATCGCGCGGAACCGGGCACGTACCGGCTCGGCATGCGCCTGCTGGAGCTGGGCAATCTCGTCAAGGGCCGTCTGTCCGTACGGGAAACGGCGATCGGCCCGATGCGCGAGCTGCATCGCCTGACGGGACAGACCGTCAATCTTTCGGTGCGCCAGGGCGACGAGATCGTGTATGTCGACCGGGCGTTCAGCGAACGCTCCGGAATGCAGGTAGTCCGGGCGATCGGCGGGCGCGCGCCCCTGCATCTGACCTCGGTCGGCAAGCTGTTTCTCGCCGCGGACGAGGCGCCGCGCGTGCGCAGCTATGCCGCACGCACGGGTCTGGCCGGCCACACGGCGAACAGCATCACCGATGTGGGCAAGCTCGAACGGGAACTGCAGTGGGTACGTCAGCACGCGTGCGCGCGCGACAATGAGGAACTGGAACCCGGTGTGCGCTGCATCGCCGCGGGCATCTACGACGACACCGCGCGGCTCGTCGCGGGCCTTTCGCTTTCCGCTCCCGCGGACCGGCTGCAGGAGTCCTGGTTCGCGCAACTCAGCGAGACCGCGCAAGTGATCTCGCAAGCATTGGGCTACACGCGCGACGAAAGCGGCAGCCAGCCATAGGACCGGGTGCGGCGCGGCATGCGGTCCATCCACCCGCGCCAGCAATCGCGACGGCGCGACCGATGCGGGTCACGCCAGCGAGACACCGATGCGAACGCATCGGCATTCACGTACTCACGCACTCACGTGCCCGAATGGCCCGTGTCCGCGCTCGTCACGCGCTGGATGTTGCCCGTCTGGATCAGCCAGTTGCGCACGCGCGTCGCATCGCCTTCCCGCGAATACTTGCCTACCGAGTCGAGCAACACGATGACCACCGGCCGCGACTGGATGATCGTCTGCATCACCATGCATTCGCCCGCCTCGTTGATGAAACCGGTCTTCTGCAAACCGATGTCCCAGCTGGCGCTGCGCACCAGGCCGTTCGTGCTGCCGTAGTGCAGGCGCGCACGGCCGGTGTCGACGTCGTATGAAGACGTGGTGGAGAGGCGGCGGATCAGCGGATATTGATACGCCGCGTCGACCATCTTCACCAGATCGCGGGCGCTCGACACGTTGTGAAAGTTCAGGCCCGTCGGGTCCTCGAACTTCGTGTCCATCATGCCGAGATCGTGCGCTTTCTTGTTCATCGCGGCGACGAACGCCGGGCGACCGCCCGGGTAATAACGGCTCAACGCCGCTGCCGCCCGGTTTTCCGACGACATCAGCGCGATGTGCAGCATGTCCTCGCGCGACAACCGCGAGCCGACGGACAGGCGCGAACCCGTGCCCTTTTCGTAATCGCGGTCCTCGTCGGTCACCATGATGGTGTCCGTCATCGGGCCCTTGCCGTCGATGGTCACCATCGCCATCATCAACTTGCTGATCGACGCGATCGGCACGATGGCGCTGGAGTTCTTGTCGATCAACGGCGCGGACGTCGTCTGGTCGACCACGTAGGCAACCGACGAGCGCAGGTTCGGGCCGTCCTGCAGTTCGCGCAACCCAAAGGCGTGCGGCGCGGCAACGGCCGGACGCGGCGCATAGGCGACCGAGTGCAGCGTGCCATGGCGCCGGCCATGACGGCCGGCGCGCGGCGCGGCCGCGACAGTGGTGGCCGCGGCGTGGCCGCGCGCGGCGACATTCTGATGAGGGGCTTTCCGGTGACCGGCCGCTGCCTTGTGAGCGGGCGCGGCGACAGCCAGCGACGGCCCGACAAGGAGGGACCCGAGCACGGCGGAGAGGGCGAATGAGGCGACGGCACGGCGCGCGGCGCCATGCAACGTTTCGAGCGAGACTTTCGAGCTCTTCATTCCACGATTCTTGAGAAGGCTAAAGGGGCGACAGCTTGGGGATCTGAACAGTTTAGTGAAGGCGGTACATTAACGCAATTAAATAGTTAGGCCTCGCACTTAAAGTGTCCTCTGCGTCCCACGCAGGGCGCCATGCCCCGCCGGGGAGCCCGTGGGCGGCACGCTTTCGCCCGTCGAAAAAAAAGAGCAGCCGGACATGCTGTCCGACTGCTCTTTCCCGCCTCCGCGTGCGCCCCGGCTCGACCGCGGCGGATGCCGCGCCGGCTATTTCTTCGCCGGCGGCAGGTCCGTGCAGACCCCTTCATACAGTTCGGCCGCCATGCCCACCGACTCCCCAAGCGTGGGGTGCGGATGGATGGTCTTGCCGATATCCGTCGCATCGGCGCCCATCTCGATCGCCAGACACACCTCGCTGATCAGATCCCCGGCGTTCGTGCCGACGATGCCGCCGCCGATCACCCGGTGCGTGGCCTTGTCGAACAGGAGCTTGGTGAACCCCTCGTCCCGCCCATTTGCGATTGCCCGGCCCGACGCCGCCCACGGAAACACCGCGCGGCCATACGACGCGCCTTCGGCCTTCAACTGATCCTCCGTCTTGCCGGCCCACGCGACTTCAGGGTCGGTATAGGCCACCGACGGAATCTGCGCCGCGTCGAAGTAGGACTTCTCACCCGCCGCGACTTCGGCCGCGACATGGCCTTCGTGGACGGCCTTGTGCGCAAGCATCGGTTGCCCGACGAGGTCACCGATCGCGAGGATGTGCGGCACGTTCGTGCGCTGCTGCTTGTCGACGGCGATGAAGCCGCGTTCCGACACCGCGACGCCGGCCTTGCCCGCGTCGATCTTGCCGCCGTTCGGCGAACGGCCGACGGCCACCAGCACGAGGTCGTAGCACTGCGCCTCTGCGGGCGCGCCCTCGCCTTCGAAGCGCACGTGAATGCCGTCGTCACGGGCTTCGGCGGAAACGGTCCGGGTCTTGAGCATGACATTGGCGAAGCGCTTGGCGTTGTGCTTCTGCCAGACCTTCACCAGGTCGCGATCCGCGCCGGCCATCAGGCCGTCGAGCATTTCGACGACATCGATGCTCGCGCCCAGGGTCGAATACACCGTCGCCATCTCCAGACCGATGATGCCGCCGCCGATCACCAGCATGCGCTTGGGGATCTGGCGCAATTCCAGCGCGCCGGTCGAATCGACGACGCGCGGGTCCTTCGGCATGAAGGGCAGGCTGACCGCCTGCGAGCCGGCCGCGATGATCGCCTGCTTGAAGCGGATCACCTGCTCGCCGTCGGCGCCCTGCACCGCCATGTGGAACGGATCGACGAAGCGGCCGTCGCCGGTGACGACTTGCACCTTGCGCATCTTGGCCATGCCGGCGAGACCGGTGGTGAGCTTGGTGACCACGGACTCCTTGAAACCCCGCAGCTTGTCCAGATCGATCGTCGGGGTGCCGAAGCTGATGCCGTGCGCGGCCAGCGCCTGCGCTTCCTCGGTGATTTGCGCGGTGTGCAGCAGCGCTTTCGACGGGATGCAGCCCACGTTCAGACACACGCCGCCCAGGCGCGCATAGCGCTCGACCAGGACTGTCGACTGGCCGAGATCCGCGGCGCGGAAGGCCGCGGAGTACCCGCCGGGGCCGGCGCCGAGCACCAGCACGTCGCAGGCGATGTCGACCTTGCCGGCATAGGCGCCGGCCGGCGCGGGCGCCGCGGCCGACCCCGCCGGGGCGCTCTCGCGCTTTTCCGAGGTCGATCCCACGGGTGCGTCGGGCGCGCCGCCGGCGGCATTGACGACCGGGGCACCGGATGCGCCAGCCGTCGCGGAGGTGGCACCCGCGCTGTTCGTCCCGCCAGATGCCGCCGGGGCACCTTCGGACGCCGCGCCTTGCGCGACCGTCTCGACCAGCGCGATCACCGATCCCTGCGAAACCTTGTCGCCCGGCTTCACGCGCAGCTCCCTGACGACGCCCACGATGTCGCTCGGCACGTCGATCGAGGCCTTGTCGGACTCGAGCGTGATCAGCGACTGTTCCTTTTCGATCGAATCGCCCGGGGCGATCGACACTTCGATGATGCTGACGTCCTTGAAGTCGCCGATATCCGGCACCTTCACTTCGACGAGACCCATGCTTGTCCCCTGTTCTTTCGCGCGGCTTCTACGGGGCCGCGCGAGCCCGTTTCACTACATGCGTCACAACATGGCAGCGCGGCGGCGGGCCGCGCCGTCGCGCCTTACAGCAGGACGCGGCGGAAGTCCGCCAGGATCTGGCCGAGGTAGGCATTGAAGCGCGCGGCTTCCGCGCCGTCGATCACACGGTGGTCGAACGAAAGCGACAACGGCAGCATCAGGCGCGGCTGAAACTGCTTGCCGTCCCACACGGGCTGGATCGCGCCACGGCTGACGCCGAGAATCGCGACCTCGGGGGCATTGATGATCGGCGTGAACGACGTACCGCCGATACCGCCGAGCGACGAAATCGAGAAACATCCGCCCTGCATCTGTTCGCCCTTCAGCTTGCCGTCGCGGGCCAGCTTCGCCAGATCCGAGCTTTCCTTCGCGATGTCGAACACGCCTTTCTTGTCCGCGTCGCGGATGACGGGCACGACCAGGCCGTTCGGCGTATCGGCGGCGAAGCCGATATGGAAATATTGCTTGAAGACGAGGGTGTCGCCATCCAGGCTGCTGTTGAGCGTGGGGAATTTCTTCAACCCCGCCACCACCGCCTTGATCAGGAAGGCCAGCATCGTCACCTTGACGCCGGATTTCTCGTTTTCCTTGTTCAACTGCACGCGCAGCGCTTCGAGTTCCGTGATGTCCGCGACGTCGTTGTTCGTGACGTGCGGGATCCGTACCCAGTTGCGGTGCAGGTTGGCGCCGGAGATTTTCTTGATGCGCGAGAGCGGCTTGGCGTCCACCGGACCGAATTTCGCGAAATCGACCTTCGGCCAGGCGAGGACATCGAAGCCGGCGCCCGCGGCTGCGGTGCCCGACGCCGTGCCGGCGGCTGCGGCCGGCGCGCTCAGCGCGCCCTTCACGAAGGCGCGCACGTCATCCTGCGTGATGCGGCCCTTCGGGCCCGAGCCGGCGACGCGCGTGACATCGACGCCCAGTTCGCGCGCGAACTTGCGAACCGACGGGCTCGCGTGGCTGACGCGATGCGCGCCGGTCTGCGGCGGGATCGAAGGCGCCTCGGCCAGTGCGGAAGGCTGCTCGGCGGACTGGGCGGCCGGTGCCGGCGCGGGAGACGACACCGGTGGCGACGCGGGTGCCGCGCTCGGCGCCGGCGCCGCAGCGGCAGGTGCCGCAGCCGGCGCGTCGCCCGCCAGCGTCAGGATCACGACGCCCTGCGCGACTTCGTCGCCCACCTTCACGTTGACGGACTTGACGACGCCCGCCGCGGGACTCGGCACGTCCATCGTGGCCTTGTCCGATTCGAGCGTGAGCAAGGACTGCTCGGCTTCGATCCGATCGCCCACCTTGACCAGCACCTCGATGACCGGCACCCCCTTGTAGTCGCCGATGTCCGGGACCTTCACCTCGACGTCGGCGCCCGCAGCGGGTGCCGCGCCGGTGGCGGGTGCCGCGGCCGGCGTTTCGGCTGCGGCCGTCTGGCTCGTGCGCGTGCCCGCGGCGGCCTGCGCCGCCGGTGGCGCGTCGCCGGTCGGCGTGCCCCGATTCGTCGGGGCTGGCGCTGCATCGGGCGCTGCAGCGGCACCCGATGCAGCGGCGCCCGACGCGTTGTCCTCCAGCGTCACGATCAGCGTGCCCTGCGAAATCGGGTCGCCCGGCTTCACATGGACGGCCTTGACGGTGCCGCCGGCGGGACTCGGCACGTCCATCGTCGCCTTGTCGGATTCGAGCGTCAGCAGAGACTGTTCCGGCTCCACGACATCGCCGACGCTGACCAGGACCTCGATCACCGGCACATCCTTGTAATCGCCGATATCCGGCACCTTGACTTCGATCGCTTGACTCATTTTCCGCGTGTCTCCAGGGACCACCCGCCGCATCGCCGCACCTGACCCACAGGTCGCGCGGTCCGGGCCTTCTCGTTTCGTCTCGTTTCGAACGGGACCCGGGAGGCATGCCTCCCGGGTCCCGCGCTCCTCAACCTCTCCCACCACCGGCGCTGCGCCACCACTGCCGCGCGACGCCACCGGCTAGACGGTCATCGGGTTCGGCTTGGCCGGGTCCAGACCGTACTTCTTCAGCGCTTCGCCCACCACGCTGCGCGCGATCGTGCCTTCGTCGGCGAGCGCCTTCAGGGCGGCGATCGTGACCCAGTAGCGGTCGACCTCGAAGAAGTGCCGCAGTTTCTCGCGCGTGTCCGAACGGCCGAAACCGTCGGTGCCGAGCACCGTGTAGCGGCGCGGCACGAACGCGCGGATCTGTTCGGCGAAGGCGCGGATATAGTCCGTCGCCGCCACCACCGGGCCCTGCGTGCCGGCCAGCAGCTTCTCGACGTGCGAGACGCGGCGCTCGGCCTCCGGGTTCAGCAGATTGAAGCGCTCCGCGTCCTGGCCGTCGCGCGCCAGTTCGGTGAAGCTCGGCGCGCTCCACAGATCCGCTTCCACGCCCCAGTCGTCCTTCAGCAGGGCCGCCGCGCCGATCACCTCGTTGAAGATCGTGCCCGAACCCAGCAACTGCACCCGCGCTGCCGGCTTGCCCTTGGCCGCATCGGCAACGTCGGCGCCGCGCCGGAACGCGTACATGCCCTTGATGATGTCCGCCGCCACGTCGCCCGGCATTTCCGGGTGCTCGTAGTTTTCGTTCATCAACGTCAGGTAGTAGTAGACGTCCTCCTGGTTCTGCACCATGCGGCGCAGACCATCCTGGATGATGACGGCGACTTCATAGCCGAAGGTCGGATCGTAGCTGACGCAGTTCGGAATGAAAGCGGAGAACAGGTGCGAATGACCGTCCTCGTGCTGCAGTCCTTCGCCGTTGAGCGTCGTCCGGCCCGCGGTGGCGCCCAGCAGGAAGCCACGGGCGCGCATGTCGGCCGCCGCCCAGGCGAGATCGCCGATGCGCTGGAAGCCGAACATCGAATAGAAGATGTAGAACGGCACCATCTGTTCGCCGTGCGTCGAGTACGCGGTCGCCGCGGCGATCCAGTCGCTCATCCCGCCGGCTTCGTTGATCCCTTCCTGCAGGATCTGGCCGTTCTTCGTTTCCTTGTAGAACATCAGCTGGTCGCTGTCTTCCGGAACGTACTTCTGCCCGTCCTGGTTCCAGATGCCGATCTGACGGAACAGGCCTTCCATGCCGAAGGTACGCGACTCGTCGGGGACGATCGGGACGATCCGCTTGCCCAGCGCCTTGTCCTTGAGCAGGATGTTGAGGATCCGCACGAAGGCCATCGTCGTAGAGATCTCGCGGCCCGGGCCCGTGCCCTTGAGCACCGGATCGAATGCGCCCAACTCCGGCGTCGGCAGCGGCTCGGCCTTCTGCCGGCGCGCCGGCAAATAGCCGCCGAGCGCCGTGCGCCGTTCGCGCATGTAGGCGAGTTCCTTCGAGCCTTCCTCGAACTTGAGGTACGGCACGTCGGCGATTTCGTCGTCGCTGATCGGCAGGCGGAACTGGTCGCGGAAGCGCTTGAGCGCTTCCACCGGCAGCTTCTTCTGCTGATGGGTGATGTTCATCGCCTGGCCGGACTCGCCCATCCCGTAGCCCTTGATCGTCTTGGCGAGGATCACCGTCGGCTGGCCGACGGTCTTGGTCGCCGCGTCGAACGCCGCGTAGAGCTTGTGCGGGTCGTGGCCGCCGCGATTGAGGTTCCAGATGTCGTCGTCGGACCAGTCCGCCACCAGCGCCTTGAGTTCCGGGCTGTTGAAGAAATGCTCGCGCACGAAGGCACCGCTTTCCGATTTGTACGTCTGGTATTCGCCGTCGACCACTTCCATCATCCGGCGCATCAGCGCGCCCGACTTGTCGCGCGCGAACAGCGCGTCCCAACGGCTGCCCCAGACCACCTTGATGACGTTCCAGCCGGCACCGCGGAACTCGCTTTCGAGTTCCTGGATGATCTTGCCGTTGCCACGTACCGGGCCGTCCAGACGCTGCAGGTTGCAGTTGATGACGAATACCAGATTGTCCAGCCGCTCGCGTCCGGCCATGCCGATCGCCCCCAGCGACTCCGGCTCGTCGGTCTCGCCGTCGCCCAGGAAGGCCCAGACCTTGCGCCCGTCGGTCTTGACGATGTCGCGCGCCTGGATGTACTTCATGAAGCGCGCCTGGTAGATCGCCATGATCGGGCCCAGGCCCATCGACACCGTCGGGAACTGCCAGAAATCCGGCATCAGCCACGGGTGCGGGTACGAGGAAATGCCCTGCCCGCCCACTTCCTGGCGGAAGCTGTCGAGCTGCTGTTCGGTCAGACGGCCCAGCAGGAACGCGCGCGAGTACATGCCCGGCGACGAATGGCCCTGGAAGAAAATCAGGTCCCCGCCATGCTCCGGAGACGGCGCGTGCCAGAAGTGGTTGAAGCCGACGTCGTACAGCGTCGCAGCCGAGGAAAACGACGCGATGTGACCACCGACGTTCGTGTCCTTGCCGGCGCGCAGCACCATCGCGAGCGCGTTCCAGCGGGTATAGGAGCGGATGCGGTGTTCCAGATCCTGGTCGCCGGGGATCTTCGCCTGCTGGCTGACCGGAATCGTATTGATGTACGGGGTGTTCGCCGAGAACGGCAGATGCTCGCCGTGCACGCGGGCGAATTCGATCTGCTTTTCGATCAGGTAGTGCGCGCGGCCGGGACCGGCCGCGTTGATCACGCCTTCCAGCGCTTCAAGCCATTCCGTCGTTTCCTGGCGATCGTCGTCCTGATCGGCGGCGACATATTTCAAGACTTCTTCGGGCACTGCGGACATGTGTGTCTCCTCAAATGCGAAATCGCGCAACCGACAGGCTCAAGGCAGGCGACGACCACGCGCCAATTGCCGACGGACGGCGCTGATTGTAAGAACGCCGGGTAGGCAGCGCAACAACAATTTTCAAATGACGGGATCGCGTTTCATGATGCGAAATATCCTGGTAAATCAGCGAAAAAGCCTCCGGATAAACCCTTAGTGACGCCCGGCGTCCTGCGCGCGGCTTTTCATTGCGGGAGCAAATCCTTCGCGTTTCCCGCAGTCGCCTGCGATACAATCCGCGCATGTTGACCAATTGGCTGTTCGCGCGCTTCTCCCAGAGGGCAAAGCCCTCCGAATTCCCTCGTGTCGCGCGAGCGCAGCGGGGCACGCCGCATTCCTGGTGGTCCAACGCCTATCTCTATACGCCGCTATTGTCGATCATTGTGTTCCTGATCGTCATGAGCCTGATCCTCTGGAGCCTTACGCGACGCGAACAGCTCCAACAAGAGGATACGCTGTATCGCAATGTCGCCTGGGCCCAGCAGCAGATCCGACTGTCCCTGACGGAAGTCCAGGAGCAGCTTGGCGCCCTGTCGCGCGACATCGCCACCGGGCATTCGGATCCGGCCTCGCTGCTGGCTCCCACGACGGAGATTCTCGACAGCCATCCGGAAATCCTGGCGCTCGTCTGGCTCGGCCAGGACGGCGCGCCGAAATGGCGCGCGCCCATCCCGGTCAATGCGCTGCACCTGAAGCGCCCCGACGCCGACGCGTTCGACGCCGCGCCGCATGCCGGTCTCGACGAGGCACGCGACAGCCGCCGCCCCGTCTACGCGCCCATCTTCTACGATGCGCTCGGCAACGGTTACATCACGCTGCAGATGCCGATCTTCTCGAACCGGACCTATCTCGGCGCCATTGCCACGGTGTTTTCGATCGAGGGCATGTTGCGGCGAGAATTGCCCGCCGAACTGTCGTCGAAATACGAAATCTCGATCCTCGACGCGCGCGGTCACGAATTGTCGCGATCGTCCTCGCGCCCGCGCCTGTCGCGCGACGTGCATCGCGACCTGCCGCTCGACCCGCCGGGCAATGGCCTCTCGGTCCGGGTCTATGCCTATCCGCACAACACCGCGAACCTTTTCAACAACCGTCTGCTGTGGCTGATCGCCGGACTGTCCTGCTTCGTGCTCTGGAGCCTGTGGAGCGTCTGGAAACATACCCGCCAGCGCTTCGTCGCCCAACTGCAATTGTTCGACGAGGCGTCGTTCCGGCGCGCGATGGAGAACTCGGTGCTGGTGGGCATGCGGGTGCTCGATCTGCAGGGACGCATCACCTACGTCAACCCGGCGTTCTGCCGCATGACCGGCTGGGAGGAAAGCGACCTGCTCGACACGCTGCCGCCCTATGTGTACTGGCCGGCGGAATCCTTTTCCGAGATGCGGCGCCAGATCGACATGACCCTGCGCGGCAAGGCGCCGTCGAGCGGTTTCGAGATGCGCATCCGGCGCAAGGACGGCTCGACGTTTCACGCGCGCATGTACGTCTCGCCGCTGATCGACGGCAACGGCCGGCAAAGCGGCTGGATGTCGTCGATGACCGACATCACCGAACCGCGCCGCGTGCGCGAGGAATTGTCGGCCGCGCACGAACGCTTCACCACGGTGCTCGAAAGCCTCGACGCGGCGGTCTCGGTGCTGGCCACGGACGAGACGCAGCTGCTGTACGCGAACCGGTACTACCGCCACGTCTTCGGCCTGCGGCCCGACGGTCATCTCGAACTCGCGGGCGCGCTTCCCGACGAGGCGGACGAGGCCGACGATGCGATCGACATGATCGACACCTACGCCGGCATGCCGTCGGCGACGCTGACCGAAACGGCCTCGGACGCGCAGGAGATCTACGTCAAGAGCGTGGGCAAGTGGTTCGACGTGCGGCGTCAGTACATCCAGTGGGTCGACGGCCATCTGGCGCAGATGCAGATCGCGAGCGACATCACATCGCGCAAGGAAGCGCAGGACCTGGCACGCCAGCAGGACGAGAAGCTCCAGTTCGCCAGCCGCCTGACGACGATGGGTGAGATGGCGTCGTCGCTGGCGCACGAGCTGAACCAGCCGCTCGCGGCGATCAGCAACTACTGTTCGGGCGCCGCCGCGCTGGTGCGCAACGGGCGCGCCTCGTCCGAGACGCTGCTCTCGGCGCTGGACAAGACGTCGCAGCAGGCGCTGCGCGCGGGCATGATCATCAAACGCATCCGCGAGTTCGTCAAACGCAGCGAACCGAAGCGCAAGCCCGCGCGCCTCGCCGATATCGTCGCCGATGCGATCGGCCTCGCGGAAATCGAAACCCGCAAGCGCGGCATCCGCATCGTTACCGAGACGCGCGGCCGCCTGCCGACGATCTGGGTCGACACCGTGCTGATCGAGCAGGTGCTGGTGAATCTACTGAAGAACGCGGCCGAGGCGATGGCGGAGTATCAAGCCGACAAGCTCGCCGGCAAGCATGCCGACAAAACGCCCGCGGACACGTCGCTGCCCGGCAAGCCCGCCGAATACTGGCATGCGGCGGCCGACCAGACCATTCATCTGGTGGTCGTGAGCGACCCCGCGACGGTATGCGTGTCGGTGGTCGATCGCGGCCCGGGCGTCGACGAGGCCACCACCGAGCGGCTTTTCGAGCCTTTCTACAGCACCAAGGCGGACGGCATGGGCATGGGCCTGAACATCTGCCGTTCGATCATCGAATCGCATCGCGGCCGTTTGTGGGTCGAGAACAATCTCGCCGCCGACGGCCGGCGCAATGGCTGTACGTTCCACTTTACCCTGCCCGTCACGCCGGAACGGGTGCCGGGCCTGAATCAGGCCGACCCTTACCCTTTATTGAACCCCTCAACGCTACGGGAGAATCATGAGTAGCCAGCCACTCCACGCCGAAACGGTGTTTGTCGTCGATGACGACGAGGCGGTCCGCGATTCGTTACGCTGGCTGCTCGAAGCGAACAACTACAACGTCCAGTGCTTCGCCAGCGCCGAAGCGTTTCTGGAAAGCTATCAGGCCGCGCAGGTAGGCTGCCTGATCCTCGACGTGCGTATGCAGGGCATGAGCGGACTCGAGCTGCAGGAAAAACTCCTGGCCCTCGGCTCGACGTTGCCGATCATCTTCGTCACGGGCCATGGCGACGTCGGCATGGCCGTATCGACGATGAAGAAAGGCGCAAGCGATTTCATCGAGAAACCGTTCAACGAAGCCGAGCTGCTGCCGCTGGTGCAGAGCATGCTCGAACGCGCCCGCGACCAGAGCAGCGAAGCGGCCGTGCATCGCGCTTCCGCGGAACGCCTGGCGAAGCTGACCGCGCGCGAGCAGCAGGTGCTGGAGCGGATCATCGCCGGGCGTCTGAACAAGCAGATCGCCGACGACCTGGGCATCAGCA
Source organism: Robbsia betulipollinis (assembly GCF_026624755.1). Classification (NCBI taxonomy): domain Bacteria; kingdom Pseudomonadati; phylum Pseudomonadota; class Betaproteobacteria; order Burkholderiales; family Burkholderiaceae; genus Robbsia; species Robbsia betulipollinis. Next base: position 87,668 of record NZ_JAPMXC010000002.1, on the reverse strand, counting down.
TCAAGACGGTGGAAGCGCATCGCGCGAACATCATGGAGAAGCTGAACGTCAACACCGTCGCCGACCTGCTGCGTCTCGCGCTGTCCACGAAGGCCTGAACGCACCGCGTACGCGCCGCACCGCGCCAGCGATCGCGGCCCCGCGCCGTGACGCCGCATACGGGTCCGCGTGGGCTCCGGCGGGCCGATCTATAATGCACGGCATGCCGCCCGCCGGCGCCCATCCTGATATCGATGCCGCCGCGGCCCGCGCCGCGGCAGGCACGGGCTTTCCCTCACCGCCTTTTCCGACCCTCATCATCATGACCGCCACCCTGATCGACGGCAACGCCTTGTCGAAAACCCTTCGCGCCGCTGTCGCCGTGCGCGCCGCCAAGCTGACCGCCGCCGGGCACCAACCGGGACTGGCCGTGGTGCTGGTGGGCGCCAACCCCGCCAGCGAGGTGTACGTGCGCAACAAGGTCAAGGCCTGCAACGATCACGGCATCCATTCGTCGTTCGACCGCTATCCGGCCGATCTCGCGGAAACCGCGCTGCTGGCGCGCATCGACGAGCTCAACCGCGACCCCCGGATCGACGGCATTCTGGTACAGCTGCCCCTGCCGCCGCATATCGACAGCCACAAGGTGATCGAGGCCATCGCCCCCGGCAAGGACGTCGACGGCTTTCACGTGGCCAATGCCGGCGCGCTGATGACGGGCATGCCGCTGTTTCAGCCCTGCACGCCCTATGGCGTGATGAAAATGCTCGATGCGTACGAGATCCCGCTCGCGGGCGCGGAGGCCGTCGTCATCGGCCGTTCGAACATCGTCGGCAAGCCCATGGCGCTGATGCTCCTTGAAGCCGGCGCAACCGTCACCATCTGTCATAGCAAGACGCGGGACCTGGCCGCGCACACGCGACGTGCCGACATCGTCGTGGCGGCCACCGGCCGGCGCAACGTGCTGACGGCCGACATGGTCAAGCCGGGTGCGACGGTCATCGACGTCGGCATGAATCGCGACGACGCCGGCAAGCTGTGCGGCGACGTGGACTTCGCCGGGGTATCGACGGTGGCCGGGCATGTGACGCCGGTACCCGGCGGCGTCGGGCCGATGACGATCACGATGCTGCTGGTCAATACCGTCGAAGCCGCGGAACGCGGACACGGGAGTTTCTGAACGCGGCGGCCCGCTTCGGCCTGCTGCGATCCAGCCCCCTTTCACGAATCCGGATGCCTTCGGGATCCGGGCCCTTACCGGCAGGAGATGTATGACGACACCCGATAATTCTCATCCGGACCCCGTACAGGATCCACAGGCCAACCCCCTGCTCGACGGCGCGGGCCTGCCGCGCTTCGCCGACATCCGCGCCGAGCACGTGAGCCCGGCGCTGGACGTGCTGCTCGCCGCCGCGCGGGAAGCCGTCGCCACCGCGAGCGCGCCGCAAACGCCTGCGCGCTGGGACACGGTGATCGACGCATTGCAGATGGCGATGGAGCCGCTCGGGCGGGCCTGGAGCGTGGTCGGCCATCTCAGTTCGGTCGCCGATACGCCGGCGCTGCGGGCCGCCCATGCGGAAAACCTGCCGCGGGTCACGGAGTTCTATGCCGGGGTCGGACAGAACCTGGCACTGTACGAAAAGTACAAGGCCATCGACGCGGCGGTGGGCGCGCGCCTGACGCCGACGCGGCGCAAGGTGCTGGACGACTCGCTGCGGGACTTCCGCCTGTCGGGCGCCGAATTGCCCGAAGCGCAAAAACCGCGCTTCGCCGAACTCCAGGAGCGGCAGGCGAGCCTGTCGAAAGACTTTTCCGACCATGTGCTCGATGCCACCAACGCCTTCGCGTTGTATGTAACGGACGCTGCGGAACTCGTCGGCCTTCCCGAGGACGCCGTCGCCGCGGCGCGTCAGGCCGCGCAAACCGCGGAACGCGAAGGCTGGAAATTCACCCTGCACTTCCCCTCGTACTTCCCGGTGATTCAGTACGCCGAACACCGGCCGCTGCGCGAAGCGATCTACCGCGCCTACGTCTCGCGCGCCTCCGAACTGTCGCCGGAATTCGGCCAGGGCAAGGCCGAGTGGGACAACACCGACATCATGCGCGAGCAGCTCGCGCTGCGCGCGGAAGAAGCGCGCATGCTGGGCCTGGGCAGCTACGCGGATCTGTCGCTGGCCGCGAAGATGGCGGAGTCGCCGTCGCAGGTCATCGACTTCCTCGACGACATCGCGCAGCGCGCGCGCCCGTTCGCGCAGGCCGACTGGGAGGCGCTGAGCGGCTTCGCCCGCGATCACCTGGGTTTCGCGACCCTGCAGCCGTGGGATATCGCGTTCGCCGCGGAAAAGCTGCGCCAGCAGCGCTACGCGTTTTCGGAAAACGAGGTCAAGCAATACTTTCCCGAGGCGAAGGTGCTCGGCGGTCTGTTCGGTCTGATCGAGAAATTGTTCGGCGTCAGCATTCGCCCGGACGACGCGCCGGTGTGGCATCCGGACGTGCGTTTCTTCCGCGTCGAATCGGCGGGACGCCTGCTCGCGCAGTTCTATCTCGACCCGTATGCGCGCGAAGGCAAGCGCGGCGGCGCATGGATGGACGACGCACGCTCGCGTCGCCGCCGTGCCGACGGCAGCGTGCAGACGCCGGTCGCCTACCTGGTCTGCAATTTCTCGCCGCCGGTCGGCGACAAGCCCGCCCTGTTCACGCATGACGAGGTCGTGACGCTGTTCCACGAGTTCGGCCACGGTCTGCACCACATGCTGACCCAGGTCGACGAGATGGCGGTGTCGGGCATCAACGGCGTTGAATGGGATGCGGTCGAACTGCCTTCGCAGTTCATGGAAAATTTCTGCTGGGAATGGGATGTCATCCAGACGCTCAGCGGGCATGTCGACACCGGCGCGCCCTTGCCGCGCGTGCTGTTCGACAAGATGATCGCGGCGAAGAACTTCCAGAGCGGCCTGGGCACCCTGCGTCAGGTGGTGTTCTCGATGCTCGACATGCGCATCCATACCGACTATGACGCGCATGCGGAGCAAACCGTCAACGCGCTCGCGCGCGAGATCAACGCCCGGTATCACGTGATCGAGCAGTCCCCGGTGTCGCGCTGGCCGAACAGCTTCAGCCACATTTTTTCCGGCGGCTATGCGGCGGGCTACTACAGCTACAAATGGGCCGAGGTGTTGTCGGCCGATGCCTACTCGGCATTCGAGGAAGCGGCACGCGCGCACGGCAGCGTCGTGGATGCGGCGACGGGTCAGCGCTATCGGACGGAAATCCTCGAAGTGGGCGGCAGCCGCGCCGCGATGGCATCGTTCAAGGCGTTCCGGGGCCGTGAACCGAGTATCGATGCCTTGCTGCGGCACAATGGCATGAGCGCGCCAGGGGGTGCCGCGGACGCCGCGGCAGGTGCCGCGACGTGACGTGACGTACCCGGCGCGCCTGCGCCGGGGAAACTGACGTTCCGGACGCTGTACATGAAAAAAGCCGGCATCGTGAGCGATGCCGGCTTTTTTTCGGCACCGGCCCGTGGCCGGTGTCCGCCTTGCGTGACTGCCGCGCCCGGTCTACCTGTTGAACAGACCCATCACCAGCGTGACCAGGAAGATCACGACGAAGATGTAGAACAGGATTTTTGCGATCTCGGCGGCGCCGGCGGCGATGCCACCAAAGCCGAAAACGGCTGCGATGATCGCGATCACGAAGAATATGGCTGCATAACGGAGCATTACACCCTCCTGATTTATCGGCTTATGGATGCCGGGGTTGATGGCTGCGGGCCGCCCCGACGCTTCCCGCGAAAAACCGCATTTCACGTTGCAGCAGGCCTGCCACCCTCATAAAGCAAGAGATATGCCTATCGTTACGTCCGCACGGAAACCCAGGCCCGTGACCGGTTTCCGCTGCGTGCGGCGGATGGGTAGAACCTCGTGCCGGTTGCGCACTTCCTCCCTCCCCTTGACGGCGTGCCTGTGCCGCGAAAGCATGTTCCGATCGTTCCCGGCAACTTTGTCTTCCTGGCTGTAAAAAATTCCGCTCGGTCGCGGGAATGCCGACCGTACTCGTCGGCGCGGGTCCGAAGTGCCATAGCGTGGCGCCGGCCGGCGTGCGTACGATGGCGCAAAACGATGCCATGCCGACAATCGCGGCGCCGGATGGCACATGCGTTGCTGCTGCCTACGCGCCGCACGCGTATTCGGCTGTGCTTTCGGCGGATGACCTGACCGTCTCCGGCGCACCTTTCCCCTTCCAGCGAGAACCTGCATGCCCATACACAGCAAAGCGCCGGAAGGCCCCAATTTCGCGGCGGGCATCGGCATCGAGGCGATCGACGACGGCATGATCCTGCGCGGCCATGTGGACGGCGAACCGGCGCTGGCGATCCGGCGTGGCAACCTCTGGCGCATCGTCGGCGCGAATTGCAGCCACTATGGGTTGCCCCTCGAGGAAGGGCTGGTGGTCGGGGAGGAACTGCGCTGTCCCTTCCACCATGCGCGGTTCTGCCTGAAGACCGGCGCGGCGCTCGGTGCGCCGGCACTCGATCCGATCGCGAGTTGGGACGTCACGCTCGACGGTCCGATCGCACGCGCCGGCGCCCGGCGCTTGCCGCCGGCGTCGGACAACATCGCCCCGTCGGACGGCGGCGTGCGGCGCGTGGTCATCGTCGGTAGCGGCGCCGCGGGTCATGCCGCCGCCGAAATGCTGCGTGCCGAAGGCTATGGCGGCACGATCACGATGCTCGGCGCGGACCGCGATCTGCCCTACGACCGGCCGAAATGCTCGAAAGCGCTGCTGTCCGGCGAAGCGGAAGAAAAGGACGTGTTCTGGCGCGATACGGACGACTTTCGCCGGCAGCGGATCGACCTGCATACGGGGACCGTCGTGACGGCCATCGACCGGGCGGCGAACGACGTCGTCACCGCTACCGGCGAGCGCTTCGCCTACGACGCGCTGCTGCTGGCCACGGGCGCCCAACCGCGCCGCCTCGACGTACCCGGCGCCGATCTGCCGCACGTGCATTATCTGCGCAGCCTCGACGATGCACGCGGCCTGATCGCCGCGGCCAGCGCAGCGTCGCCGCACCCGCCGCGCGTCGTGGTGATCGGCGCGAGCTTCATCGGCCTGGAGGTGACGGCCGCACTGCGCACCCGCGGCCTGCCGGTGTCGGTCGTGTCGCCGGGGGCGCTGCCGCTGGAGAAACGATTGGGCCAGGCGCTCAGCGATGCGCTGCGCGACACCCACGAACAACACGGCGTGGTATTTCATATCGGTGCCGAAGTCGCCTCGGTCGACCGCGACGCGGTGCATCTCGCGAACGGCACGTCATTGCGCGCGGACCTGGTCGTGGTGGGAATCGGCGTGGTGCCGCAGCTGGATCTGGCGCGCGACGCCGGCCTCGCCGTCGGCGGGGGTATCGCCGTCGATGCCGGCTTGCGCACCAGCGCACCCGGGATCTATGCCGCGGGGGATGCCGCCGAATGGCCGGATCCGCTCGACGGCACGCCCACGCGCGTCGAACACTGGGTAGTGGCGCAGCGCCAGGGTCAGGCCGTGGCCCGCGCCATCGTGGGGCGCGGCGCGCCCTTTCGCCAGGCGCCCTTCTTCTGGACCATCCAGTACGACTTCGGCATCGGCTACACCGGCCATGCGCCGGCGTGGGACCGCATCGCCTGTGCGGGGGACCTCGCCGAACGCGATGCGAGCTTTACCTATTTCAGCGGCGGCGTGCCGCGCGCGATGGCGATCGTCAGCCGGAATCTGGACGGGTTGCTGATGGAAGCCGAACTCGAACGGCGGATGGCGGCCATCCCGCCGGAGCCCGTCATCGACACGCCCTGAGCGCGCGCCGCGCCCCAGTCACAGAATGTCGAGCGGAACCTTGCGGCGCGGTGGCGGAAACGCGGCGTCGAGATCCGCGAGATCCCGCGCGTCGAGCGTCAGCGACAAGGCTTGCGCATTCGTGCGCACATGCGCCTGATCGCCGGCCTCGGGAATGGCGATCACGCCGCCCGCGCGGATCGCCCAGGCGAGCGCGAGCGCCGCCGTCGTCGTATGGTGCCGCTCGGCGATTTCCCGCAAGGCCGGATGCCGCAGCAGGCCGGCGCCACTGCCCAGCGGAGAGTAGGCCATGACCGGCATGCGCCGCGCCGCGCACCACGGCAGCAAGTCGAACTCGATACCGCGGCTCGCGACGTTGTACAGCACCTGGTTCGTCGCGCAACGTTCGCCCTGCGGCACGCGCAGCAGGTCCTCCATGTCGGTGACGTCGAAATTCGAGACGCCCCACGCGCCGATCTTGCCCGCCGTCTTGAGTTCCTCGAACGTCGCGACCGTCTCGGCGAGATCCGCGCCGCCCCGCCAGTGCAGCAGATACAGATCGAGCCGCGGCACGCCCAGACGCCGCAGGCTGGCGTCGCAGGCCTTGCGCAGCGCCGCGCGGCGGGCGTTCTGCGGATAGACCTTGGACACCAGGTACAGGGTGTCGCGCTCGCCGGGCAGGGTTTTCGCGATCAGTTCTTCGGCACGCCCCTCGCCATACATCTCCGCGGTGTCGACGAGACGCAGACCCAGTTCATATCCCAGGCGCAGCGCAGCCACCTCCTGCGCGGCCGGGCGCCGCTCCTGGCCCAGATGCCAACTGCCCTGTCCAAGCGCCGGCACGACCGTACCGTCGGCGAATTCAATCGTCTTCATCCTTTCTCCGATCCGCCGGGCGCGGCAACTGCCCGCCCCCGGCCTGGTTTTCCGACTGCACTGGCGGCGGAATCAGGTCCGCGCCGAAGCCCGCGCTCACGCCTCGCCAAGCGACCGCAATACCGAGACCTGCGGCGCACCCGTCACCAGATCGCCGATTTCACCGCCCAGCGCACGGTAATGCGGCGTCTGCTTGTGCGCTTCGAGTGCCTGCTGGCTTGCCCAGCGTTCGATCACCACGATCCGGTCGGCATCCGCCAGGTCCTGGTGCGCGGTGTAGAAATGACATCCTGCCTCCAGTCGGCTGGATGCCACACAACGCTGCAACGCTTCCCCCAGCGCCTTGCCGGTACCGGGTTTGCCTTGCAGGACCGCTACTACGCGAATTTCGTCGCTCATCGTCGTCATTCTCCCTTGTCGTTATGCGGGACGTCCCCTGCTCCGTCTCAGCATACCGCGCCTTGCGGCGTCCTGCGCGCGGCGCGCGCGAGCGGCGGACATGCGAGGCATGACTTGTGCTTGGTGTTGGTGAGCCAGCTCAACCCATCGGGATAAAAACATGTTCAATTCGAAAAAACGTACCGTTGCCTCGCTGCTGTTCGCCGCCGCGCTCGGCTGCGGCATCGCCAGCCCGGCCTTCAGCCAGACGCCGACCGCCGACACGAGTTCGGCCGCGTCGATGGACTCGGGATCGACGAAAGCGGAAACGCACGCACAGCGCAAGGCCGACGGCAAGGCACGCCGTGCCCGCAAGAACGCGGAACTGCGCAAGCTGGAGAAAGCGGGCTACAACCCGAGCGCGAACGACCCAGACTATCCGAACGATCTGCAGAAAGCCGAGAAGAAGGCCAACGGGCAGTAATATGTCCGCCTGTGTTTCCCGCATGGCACCGCGTCGTGCGGGAAACGTTGCGGCGTGGTTCGCAGGGAATCCTCAGCGTCCCGTCACCGCGGCGCCTGTTCGCTCCGGCACCCTGTCGTCGGCTTCCTATATGTCGAAGCGCACGCCCTGCGCCAGCGGCAGATCGCGGCCGAAGTTGATCGTGTTGGTCGCGCGCCGCATATAGGCCCGCCACGCGTCCGAACCCGACTCGCGTCCGCCGCCCGTTTCCTTCTCGCCTCCGAACGCCCCACCGATCTCCGCGCCGCTGGTGCCGATGTTCACGTTGACGATCCCGCAATCACTGCCGGCGGCCGACATGAAGTACTCCGCCTCGCGCAGGTCGTTGGTGAAAATCGCCGAGGACAGGCCCTGCGGCACCGCGTTGTGCAGGGCCACGGCCGCGTCGAAGTCGTCATAGGTCATGACGTAAAGGATCGGTGCGAAGGTCTCCTTCGCGACCACCGCCGACTGCGCGGGCATGCGCACGAGGGCCGGACGGACGTAGTATCCCGCCGCGCCGATCGCCACGCGTTCGCCGCCACTGACCACGCCGCCTTCCGCCCGCGCCTGCGCCAACGCGCCCTGCATCGCGACGAACGCCGCCTCGTCGATCAACGGCCCGACCAGCGTGTCGGGCGCGAAGGGATTGCCCACGCGCACCGAATCGAACGCGCGCTCCAGCCGCGGCATCAGGCTCTCGGCGATGCTGCGGTGGATGATCAGGCGGCGCAGCGTCGTGCAGCGCTGCCCGGCTGTCCCGACCGCGGCGAATGTCACCGCGCGCACCACCAGATCCAGGTCGGCGCTGGGCGCCACCACCATGCCGTTGTTCCCGCCGAGTTCGAGAATGCCGCGGCCCAGGCGGCGGGCGAGCCGCGCGGCCACGTCGACCCCCATCGACACGCTGCCCGTGGCGCTGAGCACCGGCACCCGGGGCGATTCGCTCAGCACCACGCCGACATCGCGGCCGCCCAGCAGCAACTGATGCAGGCCCGGCGGCAGCGGGTCGGGCTGCGTCGCATCGAACGCCGCGCAGGCTTTCCGGAACAGCACATGGCAGGCGATCGCGGTCAGCGGCGTTTTCTCCGAGGGTTTCCAGACGACGGTATCGCCACAGACCAGCGCCAGCGCTGCGTTCCACGCCCACACCGCCACCGGGAAGTTGAAGGCCGAGATCACCCCGCAGACGCCCAGGGGGTGCCATGTTTCCATCATCCGGTGTCCGGGTCGCTCGGACGCGATCGTCAGGCCATACAACTGGCGCGACAGCCCGACCGCGAAGTCGCAGATGTCGATCATCTCCTGCACTTCGCCCAGGCCTTCGGAATGGATCTTCCCGGCCTCGAGCGTGACGAGGGCGCCCAGCGCCGCCTTGTGTTCGCGCAGCACGTTCCCGAACAGGCGCACCAGTTCGCCGCGACGCGGCGCCGGAATGGTCCGCCAGCCCAGAAAGGCCGCATGCGCGAGATCGATCCGGTGGCGTGCCTCCTCCGGCGTCGCCGCGGCGAGCCGCGCGAGCACCGCGCCGTCGCAGGGCGAACGGGCGGTCAGGGCGTCGCCCTGCCAGAGGGTCAGGTCGATGCCGAGCGCGGCGAGAATCGGGTGAGCGGTTTCCATGGGAGTGTCCTCATTGAAGGGGAAAGGGAAAAGGGGCCGGATGGGGCCCACCCGGGCCAAGCCGGACCACGCGAACATGCCCTGCGGCGCAGACGAGAGCACGCCGCCTGTCTCGCGCAAGATCGGTCGTTCTGCAAAACTACCGTGTACTCAAGGTGCATGGCAAGCGTGACCACGACCGGCGCCGGCGCGCCCCGTTGTGTCGGCGTAAGATGATCCTTACTTCGGCACGGTGCGCAGCAGGCGCCGCACGCACGGCACGCCCCCCCCCCCTGCGCGGCGTGCGCGCCCATCCGACATGCGCTTTTTTCCGCCTCGCGTCGCTTTTCCCCGCTTTTCCTTTTTCCGCTCAAGGATCTTTCCATGGATTACGTGAAACTCGGCCGTACCGGCCTCGATGTCTCCCGTCTCTGCCTCGGCTGCATGAGCTACGGCGTACCGGAACGCGGCCCGCACCCGTGGTCGCTGCCCGAGGAGCAGTCCCGGCCCTTCATCAAGCAGGCGCTCGAAGCCGGCATCAATTTCTTCGATACGGCGAACGTCTATTCCGACGGTACCAGCGAGGAGATCGTCGGCCGGGCGCTGAAGGACTTCGCGCGGCGCGATGAGATCGTGCTGGCGACGAAGGTGCATGGCCGCATGCACCCGGGACCGAACGGCGCGGGACTGTCGCGCAAGGCGATCATGGCCGAGATCGACGCGAGCCTGCGGCGCCTGGGCACGGATTACATCGACCTGTACCAGATCCACCGCTGGGACCCCGCGACGCCGATCGAGGAAACGATGGAGGCGCTGCACGACGTCGTGAAGGCCGGCAAGGCGCGCCATATCGGCGCCTCGTCGATGTACGCGTGGCAGTTCTCGAAAGCGCTGCACGTCGCCGAGACACACAACTGGACGCGTTTCGCGACGATGCAGAACTACGTGAACCTGCTGTATCGCGAGGAGGAACGCGAGATGCTGCCGCTGTGCGAAAGCGAGGGCATCGGCGTGATTCCCTGGAGCCCCATGGCGCGTGGACGTCTGACTCGGGACTGGGATACGAAAAGCGCCCGCTCCGAGACCGATACGTTCGGCAACACGCTCTACGCGAATACCGAGGATGCGGACCGCCGGGTGGTGGAGCGCGTTGCCGAGATCGCCGCTGCCCGCGGCGTGCCCCGCGCGCAGGTCGCGCTCGCCTGGGTGCTGCAGAAATCGGCAATCACCGCACCGATCGTCGGCGCGACGAAAGCGAATCATCTGGACGATGCGATCGCCGCATTGTCGCTGCGGTTGACGTCCGAGGAAATCACCGCGCTCGAGGCGCCGTACGTACCGCACGCGGTGACCGGGTTCAAATGAAGTCGTCGTCGATGGAGCGCCTGCGACCCATCGATGCCTTGCCATGCCACTCTCTGCTGCACACTCCACACCTTGTTTCATCACCTCGTCTCATCACCTTGTCTCATGCCGATGCCCATGTCCAGCCACTACGACCTGCACCGCGGCGACGCGCCGTTCCTGCTCTCGATCCCGCACGTCGGCACCCATATCCCCGACGAATTACGTGAGTGCTACACGCCCGAGGCGCTGGGCGTCGCCGACACCGACTGGCATCTCGACACCCTCTATGCCTTCGCCCGGGAGTTGGGCGCGACCGTGCTCACCGCGCGTTACTCGCGCTACGTGATCGATCTGAACCGCCCGGAAGACGACGCCAGCCTCTACCCCGGCAGGATCACCACCGGCCTCTGTCCGACCGAAACCTTCCGCGGCGAGCCGGTCTACCGCGACGGCATGACGCCGCACGACAGCGAGAAGCACCGCCGCGTCCAGGCGTACTGGCATCCGTATCACGCCTGTCTCGTCGAGGAACTGGCACGGCTGCGCGAACGTCACCCGCATGTATTGCTGTGGGAGGCGCATTCGATCGCCAGCGTGCTGCCGCGCCTGTTCGAGGGCAAATTGCCGGACCTGAACTTCGGCACCGCGGATGGCGCGAGCGCCGCGCCGCAGATCGAGGCGGCGCTGAATGCGGTCAGGGCTGCCGCCCCGGCCTTCACCTCGGTCATGAACGGCCGCTTCAAGGGGGGCTACATCACCCGCCGCTACGGTGCGCCCGACAAGGGGGTCCACGCGGCGCAGCTCGAGATGTGCCAGTCGACGTACATGTCCGAGACCGCCCCGTTCGATTACCTGCCGGCGCTGGCGAACCGGGTACAGCCGGTGCTGGCGCAGCTGGTCGACGCCGCGTTGCAGGCGACGGTGTCCCTGCCGGCCGAGGCCTAGGCCTCGGCGGCGGTTTCGCGTGCCACGCCGATGGGCGTCAGCGCTCTAATACCATCACGCGGGCGGCCAGACGCGGGTCGCCGGCGCCTCGACCGCGGTATCCGAAGCGGTATCCGAAGCGGTATCCGGACCGGCCGATAGGCTCGACGCTCCCGGCACCCCGGCGCCGTCCCCAAGCGTGGTGCCGGCATCCAGGGCGCTCGGCACCCCGGACGCCACGCGCGCCAGTACGGGTCCCAGGGCGACGCCGGTGTGGCTGCGCGGGTTCGCCGCGAGCGTCAGGGGGTCGGTTGCGGCGACGATCTCGCCGCCCTGGGAGCCGCCCTCCGGACCCAGGTCGATGATCCAGTCCGCCTCGGCGATGACGTCGAGGTCGTGCTCGATGACCACCACGCTGTGACCCGCCTGTACCAGCCGGTGCAGCACGCGGATCAGTTTCGCGACATCGGCCATATGCAGACCGACCGTGGGCTCGTCCAGCACGTAGAGCGTATGCGGAATCTTCTGCCCGCGCCGCGCCACGTCGTCGCGCACCTTGCTCAGTTCGGTCACCAGCTTGATGCGCTGCGCCTCGCCGCCCGACAGCGTCGGCGACGGCTGCCCCAGCGTCAGATAACCGAGCCCGACATCCTTCATCAATTGCAGCGGATGCGCGATGCTGGTCATCGCCGCGAAGAAATCGACCGCCTCGTCGACTTCCATCGTCAGTACCTCGCCGATGTTCTTGCCGCGCCACGTTACCGCCAGCGTCTCGGGATTGAAGCGCTGGCCGTGACAGACATCGCACGGCACCTTGACGTCAGGCAGGAAACTCATCGCGATCGTGCGTACGCCCTGGCCTTCGCAGGCGGGACAGCGCCCCGCGCCGGTATTGAAGGAAAAGCGCGAGGCCGTATAGCCGCGTGCGCGCGATTCGAGCGTGTCGGCAAAGAGCTTGCGGATCGTGTCCCACATACCGATATAGGTCGCCGGGCAGGAGCGCGGCGTCTTGCCGATCGGCGTCTGATCCACTTCGAGCACGCGGTCGATCGTCTCCCAGCCCGTCACGCCACTGCACCCCTGCCAGGCATGCGTGACGTCGAACTGCAGGCGGGGCGCTTCACGTGCGAGCACGCTGGAGCGGGCCTTCGCCGCATTCCGGGTCGTGCCGGAAGCGGCCTGCGCGCTTGCGCGCGCGCGTCGCGTGGCCGGCGACGACAGCACCGAACGGCCCACCGCATCGAGCAGATTCGCCATCAGCACGTCGCGCGCGAGCGTCGACTTGCCCGAGCCGCTGACGCCGGTGATCGCGACCAGTCGCGACAACGGCAGGCTCGCGGTGACGTTTTTCAGATTGTGCAGATTCGCTCCCTCGACCGTCAGCCAGCGTTCCGGCACGGCGGCACGGGCGCCCTTCGCCGGCCGCACGTCGCGTCGCGCCTGCAGCGGGTGGACGATCGGATGCGCGAGGAACTGTCCGGTCAACGAGTCCGGCTGCGCGGCGAGATCGGCGACGCTGCCCTGCGCCACCACCCTGCCGCCGCGCTTGCCGGCGCCCGGCCCGATATCGATGATGTGGTCGGCACGCCGGATCGTGTCCTCGTCGTGCTCGACCACCACCAGCGTATTGCCCTTGTCGCCGAGCTTGCGCAGCGCGTCGAGCAGGATCCGGTTGTCGCGCGGGTGCAGGCCGATCGTCGGTTCGTCCAGCACATAGCACACGCCCTGCAGGTTGCTGCCGAGCTGTGCGGCCAGCCGGATGCGTTGCGCCTCGCCGCCCGAGAGCGTGGGCGCCGCCCGTTCCAGACTCAGATACCCCAGGCCGACCTCCTCCAGGAACTGCAGACGGCCCTCGATCTCACTCAGCACGTCGCGCGCGATTTCCGCATCGCGTCCGTGCAGCGTCAACGACGCGACCCAGGCGCGCGTTTCGCTGACGGTCCAGCGTGCCACCTCCGTGATCGCCTCGTCGGCGAACGTCACCGCACGCGCCGTCGGGTTGAGCCGCGAGCCGCCGCAATCGCCGCATGGCTGGTCGCCGACATCGTCGGGCTCCTGCTGCGCGGACGGAATGGTCTGTTCGCGCCCGCGATTGTCCTCGGCGAGGAGCGTGTCGTCGTAGATGTTTCGTTGCTCGCCCGTTAGTTGCAAACCTGTGCCGACGCAGGTCGTGCACCAGCCGTGTTTGCTGTTGTACGAAAACATCCGCGGATCGAGTTCGGGGTAACTGGTGCCGCAGACCGGACAGGCGCGCTTGGTCGAGAACACCTTGGTGGCGCCGATGCCCTTGGTGCGCCTGCCCTTCGCCATCGCGATATCCAGGCCGTCGAGCGGCGCGAGCAGATGCATCACGCCCTTGCCCAGTTCGAGCGTCGCCTCCAGCAGTGCGCGCAGGGCCGGCTCCTCGGCGGCGGAAATCACCAGATCGCCGACCGGCAGCTCGATCGTGTGTTCCTTGAAACGGTCGAGTTTGGGCCAGGGATCCACGCCGAGGAATTCGCCGTCCACCCGCAGATGGGTATTGCCGCGCGCCTTCGCCCACTTGGCCAGATCGGTATAGATGCCCTTGCGGTTGATCACCAGCGGCGCGAGCAGACCCACGTGCTGCCCCTTGTGATCCCGCATCAACTGGGCGAGGATCGACTCCGCGCTCTGCGCGGTCACGGCCGCGCCGTCGTAGATGCAGTGCTGAATGCCGAGTTTCACGTACAGCAGGCGCAGGAAATGCCAGACTTCGGACGTGGTCGCCACGGTACTCTTGCGGCCGCCCCGCGAGAGCCGCTGCTCGATCGCCACCGTCGGCGGAATGCCGTACACCGCATCCACTTCCGGGCGTCCCGCCGGCTGCACGATCGAGCGCGCGTAGGCATTCAGGGATTCGAGATAGCGCCGCTGCCCCTCGTGAAACAGGATGTCGAACGCCAGCGTCGACTTGCCCGAACCCGAGACCCCGGTGATCACGTTGAATTTGCCGTGCGGGATATCGACGTCGAGCGATTTCAGATTGTGCTCGCGCGCGTTGACGATGCGCACCACGTCCTCGCCCTGCAGTGCACGCCGCGCCCGCACCACCTCGGCCGCGTGCTGAAGCGCGACGCCGTCGTCCGCGCCGCGGCTGGCGGCGAGCCGCGCCGCCGCGCCGGGCGCCATCGCCTGCTCGTACGCGATCAGGGCCTGCCCGGTATGCGACTGCGCGCATCCCTGCAGATCCTGTGGCGTGCCCACGCAGACCACTTCGCCGCCGGCGTCGCCGCCCTCGGGACCGAGATCGATGATCCAGTCCGCCGCGCGAATGACGTCGAGATTGTGCTCGATGACGATCAGCGAATGACCGCGTTCGAGCAGGCGCCGCATCGCCTGCATGAGCTTGGCGATGTCGTCGAAATGCAGGCCGGTGGTCGGTTCGTCGAACATGAAGAGACGCGCCGGCCCGCGTGGCGCGTCGCCGGAGGTCTCGGCCAGAAAGCCCGCCAGCTTCAGCCGCTGGGCCTCGCCGCCGGACAGGGTCGGTACCGGTTGACCGAGCTTCACGTATTCGAGCCCGACGTCCACGATCGGCTGCAACACGCGCAGCACCGCGGCATCGCCGGCGAACAGCGCGACCGCTTCGCTGACCGTGAGTTCCAGCACGTCCGCGATGCTCAACTCGCGCGCCGTGGCTGGCGCGCCGTCGTCGCCGTCCGTGCCGGGCAGCGTCCTTTCGATCTTCACATCGAGGATCTCCGGCCGGTAGCGGCGGCCGTCGCAGTCGGGACAGCGCAGATAGACGTCGCTCAGGAACTGCATTTCGACATGCTCGAAGCCCGAGCCGCCACAGGTCGGACACCGCCCGTCGCCCGAATTGAAGCTGAACATGCCGGCGCCATACCCGCGTTGCGCGGCAAGCGGGGCTTTCGCAAACAGTTTGCGCAGTTCGTCGAAGGCGCCCACATAGCTGGCCGGGTTCGAACGCGCGGTGCGGCCGATCGGCGACTGGTCGACGAAGACCACGTCGCTGAGCGCCGCTTCGCCGGACAGCGCACGGTACGCGCCGGGCGTTTCGCTGGCCTTGCCGAAATGGCGGGCCAGCGCCGGCGCCAGCACGTCCTGGATCAGCGTCGATTTCCCGGAACCCGAGACACCCGTCACGCACACCAGCCGCTGCAACGGGATTTCGACGGTGACGTCGCGCAGGTTGTGCGCGGTGACGCCTTCGAGCACCAGGCGCGGCGTGCCCGCGTCCACCGCCCGCCGCTGCCAGTTCGTCGCGTTCGCAACGTGCCTGCGCCCGCCCAGGTAGGCACCCGTGAGCGTGTCGCTCTGCTCGATATCCTGCGGCAAACCGTCATAGACGATGGCGCCGCCACGTTCGCCGGGCCCCGGGCCCATGTCGATCAGCCGGTCCGCGGCGAGCATCACCGACGGATCGTGCTCGACCACCACCAGCGTGTTGCCGGCATCGCGCAGCCGGTGCATCGCCTCGACGATGCGGTTCAGGTCGCGCGGATGCAGACCGATGCTGGGCTCGTCGAGCACGAACAGCGTGTTGACCAGCGAGGTGCCCAGCGCGGTCGTCAGATTGATGCGCTGCACTTCGCCGCCCGACAGCGTGCGGCTTTGCCGGTCGAGCGTCAGATAGCCGAGCCCGACGTCGCACAGATAGCGCAGACGCGTACGGACTTCCTCGTGCAGCAGCCTGAGCGCATCGTCGAGCAGCGTGCTGGGCAGCGTGAGCGTGTCGAAGAAGCGCCGGATGCGCTCGATCGGCATCAGCATCAGGTCATGCACGGTCAGACCGGGCAGGGCCGCGAGTTGCGCCGGCGTCCAGCTCACCCCACGCGGCATGAAACGCCCGGCCGGCGCCAGCACCGCGTCCGCCTGCGGCTTCGTGCCCAGGCGCCAGAGCAGCGATTCGGTTTTCAGGCGCGCGCCGTCGCACGTCGGACAGCGGGTGTAGCTGCGGTACTTCGACAGCAGCACCCGGATATGCATCTTGTACGCTTTCGATTCGAGATAGTCGAAGAAGCGCCGCACGCCGTACCATTGGGTCTTCCACTTGCCCTTCCAGTCCGGCGCGCCGTCGATCACCCAGTCGCGCTCCCGCTGCGTAAGTTCGCTCCACGGCACACCGCAGCGCACGCCCGCCGGCCCGGCATGGCGCAGCAGATCGTCCTGATTTTCCTTCCAGGCCGGCGTCTGCATCGTCTTGACCGCGCCCTCGCGCAGGGTCTTGCGCTCGTCCGGGATCACCAGGCCGAGGTCGACGCCGATCACGCGGCCAAAGCCGCGGCAGGTCTCGCAGGCGCCGTACGCGGAATTGAAGGAAAACAGCGCCGGCTGCGGTTCGGCATAGCGGATGTCGCTATCCGGGCTGTGCAGCCCGGTGGAGAAGCGCCAGATCGCCGGTTCCGCCGTGTCGTCCAGACAGTACACGTCGACGCGGCCGGTGCCGCGCAGCAGCGCGCCCTCGATCGCCTCCATCGCCCGCACCCGCTCGGTGCCGTGCAGGCGGAAGCGGTCCGCCACCACGTCGAGCAGTTGCCGCTCGCCGCTCTCGGTCGCCACCGTGCGCCTGGCCTGCACGCGCGTGTAGCCGCTGGCCGACAGCCACTGCTCGATTTCGGCGTCGCTCGCCGTGGCGGGCAGCTCCACCGGAAACGTGATCGCGATCCGGGGATCGCGCTCGCGCGTGCGCTCCAGCAGGGTCGCGTAGATCGTCTCGGGCGTGTCATGCCGCACCTGACGCGCCGTCTCCCGGTCGAACAGCTCCGCCGCGCGCGCATAGAACAGCTTCAGATGATCGTTCAGCTCGGTCATCGTCCCGACCGTCGAGCGCGAACTGCGCACCGGATTGGTCTGATCGATCGCGATCGCAGGCGGCACGCCGTCCACGCGGTCGACCTGCGGACGGTCCATCCGGTCGAGAAACTGCCGCGCATAGGCGCTGAAGGTTTCGACATAGCGGCGTTGTCCCTCCGCATACAGGGTGTCGAACACCAGACTCGATTTGCCCGATCCGGAAGGCCCGGTGACGACGGTCATTTCACCGGCGTACAGGTCGAGATCGATATTTTTGAGATTGTGCTGGCGTGCGCCGCGGATGCGGATGGGCTTGTTTGACGACACTATTCCTGTCCGATTCAATGAGGCAGATCGATTCGAAGACGGCGGCGGCGCGCCTGCGCGCAGGGCGGCGTCCGCTGGCCGGGGTAACAAACAGAATACACGCAGAAACCTGGCCGCTCAGGGGGGGCGACCTGGCCGAAGCGCGATGGATACTGTACACCCATACAGTTTCGGCTGCACGACCCGGACGCGCGGCGGCGCGCCGGAACCGCTTGTCGAGGCACGTAAGCCGTTGAAAACGCTAAGCACAAAATTTCTCAACTTCGCGTGACCGTTGCCGTTAATCAGCTATCCGCACGATTGCGGCGATCGGTTCTGGAGACCCCAAGATGAGCAACTCGCAACAAGACATCGAACAACGCGTTCGGCTCGCAGGCAACAACATGTTCGAATTATTGTTGTTTCGCCTGGGAGAATCGCCGGAGTCGTCGCAACGGGAACTGTATGGCATCAACGTTTTCAAGATCCGCGAGATCCTGGCGATGCCGCCCATCACCGCCATCGCCGGCTCGCCCCCGGAGATTCTGGGCGTCGCCGACATTCGCGGCCAGATCCTGCCCGTGATCGATCTGCCGCGCATCACCGGCTGTACTCCGCGCAGCGGCCACAAGATCCTGCTGGTGACCGAATTCGCCCGCACCACCCAGGGTTTCGCGGTCGAGGAGGTCGAAGAGATCGTGCGTCTCGAATGGAATCAGGTGCTGTCGGCGGAAACCTGCTCGGGCGGCAACACGGTGACGAGCTTCGCCCGGCTCGACGGCAATGTCGACGGTTCGCGCCTCGCGCAGGTCCTCGATGTCGAGCAGATCCTGCGCGATGTCATGCCCGCGGCCGAGCAGGAGATCAATGAATCGAGCGTGGGCCGGCTGCTGCTCAAACCCGGCGCGCGGGTGCTGGCGGCGGACGACTCCGGCGTGGCGCGCAGCCTCATCGAGCAAAGTCTGTCGGCGATGGGCGTGCCCTATGTCATGACCAAGACGGGTCAGGAAGCCTGGGCCGTGCTCGAAAGCGCGCAGCGCAAGGCGCTGGAAGCCGGTACCGACGTCACCGACGATATCGCCCTGGTCCTGACCGATCTCGAAATGCCCGAGATGGATGGCTTCACCCTGACGCGCCGCATCAAGGCCGCGAGCGGCCTGCAGGCGATCCCGGTCGTGATCCATTCATCGCTGTCGGGTTCCGCGAACGAAGAACATGTACGCCGCGTGGGCGCGAATGCCTATGTCTCGAAGTTCGTCGCCGAGGAGCTGGCCACCGTCATGCGCGAGGCGATGCGCAAGACCGGCACCTGAGGTACCTGGAGCACCGCGCCCCGGCCGTCTGACCGGGGCGTTTCAAGCCGTGCCACGCGCGCCGATATTCCGGAGCATGCGGTCCAGCGCCACGATGTCGAAGGGCTTGGAAAACACCGGCCGGTTCGCCTGCCGCGCCCGCTCCAGTTCACGGGTATAGCCGGTCACCAGCAGCACCGGGAGTCGCGGAAATACCTGCGCCAGCCGTTCGGCGAGGTCGATGCCGTTCATCGCGCCGGGCATCTGAATGTCCGAGACCACGACATCGATCGCGCTCGCCGCGCCGCGCTCGAACAGCGCCATCGCCGCGTCCGCGGTGACGGCCCGCTGCACCGTATGCCCCATGGTCGCCAGCAACGCCCCGTTGGCCTCGGCCACCGCGTCGTCGTCCTCCACCAGGAGGATGCGCAGCGCCACCGCGGCGGCCGGGTCCGCCGGCTGCACCGCGGCGGCGACGACCGGCCGCAGCGCCGACGTTGCGTGTTGCCCCATCGGCACTGCTGGCACCACGTGTTGCATCGCGTGTTGCGTCGGTTGTGGCAGCGTATCGCGCGGCAAATAGAGGGTGACCGTGGTCCCGTCGCGCGGCACGCTCTCGATTCGGGCCATGCCGCCCGCCTGTTCGCAGAACGCAAAGACCTGCGGCAGGCCCAGCCCCATGCCCCGCCCTTTGCTTTTCGTCGAGAACAGGGGTTCGAACGCCCGCGACAGCACCGCCGGCTCCATGCCGATGCCGGTGTCCCGCAACGTGATGCACACGAATTCACCCTGCAACGACGGCGCCTCCCGCCCATCGCACCAGCGCGTCGCGGCTCGGATCGTGAAACGGCCACCAGCGGGCATCGCGTCGCGCGCATTGAGCGCGACGTTGGTGAGCGCCAGTTCGAATTCGTAGGGATCGACGCGAACGCGGCAGGCATCGGGCACGGTCCACGACAGGACCACGACGCTACCCAGCACTTCGCGCAGGCGCTGTTCCTGCATGGCAAGCCAGCCGTACAGTGCGATTGGCTCGACGCGCAGCGGCTGCTTGCGCGCCACGCCCAGCAATTGGCGCGTGAGGCTCTGCCCGTCGCGCACGGCCCGCTCGATCGCCGCGATCTGAGGCGCCACCTTCGGCGCATCCGCGAACCGGACCAGCTGCGTATTCGCCGAGACGACCATCAGCAGATTGTTGAACTCATGCGCGACGTTGCCCACGAGGCGCCCGAGCGCTTCCATCTTGAGCGACTGCCGATAGGCTTCCTCGACTCCCTTGCGCACGGCGACTTCCGCCTGGAGCTCGCGCCAGTCCCGCTCGCCGCGTGCAAGCCGGTGCAACGACCAGGCGATGACGCTCCACAGCAACAGGCACGGCAGCAACAACGAGGCCGTCAGCAGGCCCATGTGACGCAGCCATTCCGCCCGGATGGCGGCCAGCGAAACGCTGGCGCTGACGAAGACCGGAAAGCCGTCCACCTTGCGAAAAGCCAGCACGCCGGTGCCCGCATCGCCGGTGCCCGCGTCGAACACCGAGCGCGGCGTGAACAGTCCGGCCGTTTTCCCCGCCGCCAGCGCGTGGAGCGCCGCCGCGTTCTCGCCGCCGTCCGAAACGGGATCCACGGCGAAAGCCGGCCCGTTTGCGCTCCCGGCGTCGGTCCCGGCCGGCGCATGCGCTTCCACGGCCGGAGGATAGCGGGCGAGCACCGCGCCATCGATGCGGCTCAGCCGCAAGCTCCAGGGCGGCGACACGCCGGCGGTCTCGCGATAGAACGCCGTGAAATAGCGGGGACGCAGGGCGATCGACACGATGCCATCGAAGCCGCCATCCGCACGGGTGCGTCTGGCGGTGGTGCTGAAGAGCCGTTCATGGCTGATCGCGCCGACAAACAGCGGCGATACTTCGTCGAGTGCCCTGCCCGCCATCGCGCCGCGCAGATAGGGCTGACGCGTCAGAGCGACGCGCGGCACCGGATAGGCGATGCTCGATGCCACGATCGCCCCCTGCGCATTCGTGACGTAGATCGAGACGACCGACGGAATATGCAGGGCCATCGCGCACAGGTGCGCGTGGATGCGCGGCTGCAACCTCTCGAAGTCGCCGTCGTCGAACCCGTCGAGGTAATCGACGACCTGCTGTTCGAGCGCTTCGTTGAGCTGCAACACTTTGAGCGCATGCTCTTCCACCGCACACGCGGTGCGCATGGCGACGGTGGCGTAGGTCGCCACGCGGTCGTGCCAGTCATTGACCGCGACGATCGAGATGAACAGGGCGGCGAGAATGGCCGACCCTCCGGCCACCATCCGCAGCAAATTTCTCTGGAGTTCAAAGGAGCGGCCCGCCGTCGCCTGTTCACGATCGGCATCGGCCGCTTCCTGCGCACGCGATGCGCTCACGCTGGACCGCACACCATCCGCACGCATCTCGGGACCAAACATATGTCCTCCTGCGGCGTTCGAGGACCGGCGCGCCCTCCACGCGTGGCACGACGCCTCGGCACGTGGCCCCCTATGGCCGCATCTGCTTCCTATCCCTTCCCGCGCGGCAGGAATTGCCCGCCACGCGGCAGCCTCAATGCGCTTTCGCGAGTTCCGCTTCGACCGCCGCCAGCAGGCGGGGATCGTCCGCGGCGACGTCCGGCGCGAATCGTCCCACCACTTCGCCCTCGGCATCGACCAGGAACTTCTCGAAATTCCACAGGACTTCGGGCGCCGTGTTGGGCGTCATGCCATAGCCTTCGAGGCGCTCCCGGAAGGGGCCGTCGCCGGTCGCATGCGGCTGCGCGATCGTCAGCGCGTGGTACAGCGGATGCTGATCGGCGCCCACGACCGAGATCTTCGAGAACATCGGGAACGTCACGTCGTAGGTCAGGCTGCAAAACGATGCGATCTCCGCGTCGCTGCCCGGCTCCTGGCCCTTGAAGTTGTTCGCCGGAAAGCCCAGGATCTGCAGCCCCTTGGCGTGCCAGTCCTTGTACAGCTTCTCCAGACCTTCGTATTGCGGCGTGAGTCCGCACTTCGACGCCACGTTGACGACCAGCAGCACCTTGCCCTTGAATTGGGCAAGTGTCGTCGGCGACCCGTCGATCGATTGGACGGGGATATCGTAAATGGTCTGGGTCATGGCGTTGTCCTCGGCAGCTGTGTTGAACGGAATCGGATCGATACTACCCGATTGCATCCGATCCCGACGGCGCACGACTCGGCCGAACCCGGGGAAAGCGCGTAGAATACTGTACAAACGAACAGTCAAGAGGCATCGATGGAACTCTCCGAAAAGCTGGAAATCCTCGCCGATGCCGCGAAGTACGATGCCTCCTGCGCGAGCGGCGGCGCGCCGAAGCGCGCGTCACGCGGCATCGAGGGACTGGGGGCGAGCACCGGTGCCGGCATCTGCCACAGCTTCACGCCCGACGGGCGCTGCGTGTCGCTGCTCAAGATCCTCCTGACGAATTTCTGCCTGTACGACTGTCAGTACTGCATCAACCGCCGCTCCAGCAACGTGCCGCGCGCGCGGTTCAACCCGAAGGAAGTCGTCGACCTGACGATGGATTTCTACCGCCGCAACTACATCGACGGTCTGTTCCTCAGTTCCGGGGTGATCCAGTCGAGCGACTACACGATGGAACAACTGGTGCGGGTCGCGCAATCGCTGCGGGAAGATCATCAGTTCCGCGGGTACATCCATCTGAAGACGATCCCGGACGCCGACGCCCGCCTGATCGCGCAGGCCGGCCGGTTCGCCGACCGCCTCAGCGTCAATATCGAACTGCCCACCGACGGCGGTCTGCAACGCCTCGCGCCGGAGAAGAGCGGGCGTACGATCAAGCGCGCGATGGGCGCGATCCGCATCGCGTCGGAGGAAGCGAGCAGCGAACCGCGGGGCCCACGTTTCGCGCCGGCCGGACAAAGCACGCAAATGATCGTCGGTGCGGACGCGACCGACGATCGCACCATCCTGGATACGGCCGAGACGCTTTATGGATCGTACCGGCTCAAGCGCGTCTACTATTCCGCCTTCAGTCCGATTCCCGACAGTCCGGCGGCCGTGCCGCTGCAGGCACCGCCGCTGCAACGCGAACATCGGCTGTATCAGGCGGATTTCCTGCTGCGCGGCTATGGCTTCACTGCCGCGGAACTCCTCGACGGGCCGGGCAACCTGGCGCTCGACATCGATCCGAAGCTGGCGTGGGCGCTCGCCCACCGCGAGCATTTTCCCGTCAATCTCAATACCGCGCCGCTGCGCATGATCGCCCGGGTGCCGGGTATCGGGATGCGCAACGCCAAGCGGTTGGTCGAATTGCGCCGCACGCATCGCGTGCATTACGGGGATCTGGTCCGGCTGCGCTGCAGCATGGAGAAGATCAAGCCTTTCGTCGTCACCGTCGACTATCGGCCGCCGCTGCGCGATGTGCCGTCGCAACGGCTGCGCCAGTCCTTGCTCGTACCGCCGGTCCAGCTCTCGCTCCTGTGACCGGGATGCAGGCGATCGAGATCGACGACACCTTCGCGAGCTGGCGTGCCGCCGCCTTACGTGCGATCGCGGCCGGGATGGCGCCAGCGCTGATCGAATGGCGCGTGCGCGGCGATCCGATGCGTCCGGGCGGACCGGCACCCGCGCTGTCGCTGTTCGATACGCGCGAGGGTACCGATACCGATACCGATACCGATACCGATACCGTGTCGCCGCCGGCGCATACGGTCTTGCCGGACGAGGAGCCCTTGCCGGGCGGGGAAGCCTCGGCAGCCGGAGAAGCCACGATCAGCGTCTCGCGGGAACTGCGCGTATTGCTGGGCGATGCCGCGCTGTTCGACGATGTGCAGCGCTGGGCCTTTCTCTATCGGGTGCTGTGGCGCTGGACGCGTGGCGAGCGGCATGTCGCCTCGCCCGCGGACGAGGACGGCGCGCGGCTGCACCGGATGGCGAAGGGCGTGCGGCGCGACAAACACGACATGATGGCGTACGTGCGTTTCCAGCAACGCCCGGCGGCGGCCGGTGCGCCCGAATATGTCGCATGGTACGAGCCTGCCCACGACATCCTCGCCTGGGGCGCGGAATACTTCGCGCAGCGCATGGGCCGCACCAGCTGGCTGATCACCACGCCGCGCGGCGCGGCGCTGTGGGATGGCGCCGTCCTGCGTATCGAACGGCGCAACGCCGTGGCGGCCGACCATGCCCACGACCATGCCGACCGGTCCCAGGCCCTGTGGCTGACGTACTACCAGAGTATCTTCAACCCGGCGCGTCTCAACGAATCGGCGCTCGAGCAGAACATGCCGGTTCGTTACTGGAAGGGATTGCCGGAAAGCCGCCTGATTCCGGCGATGGTCAGCGAGGCCCGCAGCGGTTCGCGCCAATTGGCGCAGGCGCGCGCGGTGGGCGCAATGGGAAGGGTCTCGGGCAAGGTGATTCCGGTGGACGCGGAACGCGCGCAGCCGGTTCGCGACACGGCGACGACGCTGGATGCCTGCCGGCGCTGCGAACTGTGGCGTGCGGCCACGCAGGCGGTGCCGGGCGCAGGGCCGGCGGCCGCCCGCATCATGGTGATCGGCGAGCAACCGGGAGACCAGGAGGATCTGGCGGGCCGCGCCTTCGTCGGCCCGGCGGGACAACTGCTCGATACCGCGCTGCAACGCGCCGGCCTGCCGCGCGCGGAGGTCTATCTGACCAATGCGGTCAAACATTTCAAGTGGGAGCCCCGCGGCAAGCGCCGCCTGCACAAGACCCCGCAGCAGCGCGAGATCGAGGCCTGCGGCCACTGGCTCGACGGGGAACTGGACGCCGTGCGCCCGGCCGTGGTCGTGACGCTGGGCGCCACCGCCCTCACCGCCCTGCTCAAACGCCGCGTGGCGCTGACGCCCTATCTCGACGCGCCTTTCACATTCGCAGGACGCTGGGTGCTCGCCACCTACCACCCCGCGTATGCGCTGCGGCAGAGCGCGGCGGCGCAGCGGGACGCCGCGCTCGACACCATCGTCGCCGCGCTCGCGCGCGCGCAGGCGCTCGTCGACGCGCCCATCGATGGGAACGCCCTGCTTTCCTAGAACGCCGAACGCCTGGATGGGAACGTCCCGCTTTCCCGGGGGACGCCAGCCGCCCGTCAGCCGACCGCGTAGCGCTCGAGCCAGTGCGCATACGGCGCCGGCAGGGTCCAGGACGGACGCTCCAGACCCAGCTTCTTCGCCGCATAGTACGGCCAGTGCGGGTCGGCGAGCTGCGCGCGTCCGACCATCACCAGGTCGAGCTGCTCCGCCGCCACGACCTGCTGCGCGAGCGCCGGCGTATCGATGCCCCAGGCCGATGACACCGGCAGGCCCGATTCCCGGCGCACGCGCTCCGCTACGGGCGCGAGGAATGCCGGCGCCCAGGGAATCGCGGCGTTCGGCGTCGAGAAACCGATGCTCACGCTCAACATGTCGAGCCCGCCTCGTTTGAAGTTCTGCGCCAGTTCGATCGATTCGGCGAGCGTCTGCTCGTCGCGGCCGTCATATTCGATGACGCCGAAACGCGCGGTCAGCGGCAAATGCTCGGGCCAGACTTCGCGAACCGCCGCCAGCGTCTCCAGCAGGAAACGGCTGCGGTTCTCGAGGCTGCCGCCGTAGGCGTCGTCGCGCTGGTTCGAATGCGTCGAGAAGAAACTCTGCGCCAGATAGCCATGCGCGAAATGCAGTTCGAGCCATTCGAAGCCGGCGTCGAGCGCGCGCTTCGCGGCGGCGACGAAATCCTGACGCACGCGGGCGATATCGTCGAGCGTCATCGCCTTGGGCACCTTGGGCAGATTCGCGCCGAACGGGATCGCCGATGGCGCCAGCGTCTGCCAGCCGCGGGCATCGTCGGCGATATGGTCGTCGCCTTCCCACGGCCGGTTCGCGCTCGCCTTGCGGCCGGCGTGCGCGATCTGGATGCCCGGCACCGCACCGGCCGCCTTGATCGCGGCGACGACGGGCGCAAACGCCTGCGCCTGCGCGTCGTTCCAGAGACCGAGGCATCCCGGCGTGATCCGGCCTTCCGGCGCGACCGCGGTCGCCTCGACGATCACCACGCCCGAGCCGCCGCGCGCGAGGCCGGCCAGATGCACCCGATGCCAGTCATTGAGCAAACCGTCCTCGGCCGAATACTGGCACATCGGCGGCACGGCGATGCGGTTGCGCAACGTCACGCCCTTCAAGGTGTAGGAATCAAATAAAGCAGTCATCTGAAAACTCCGACCGGAACATCCGGAAAGTTTGTAAAATTCCGTGCAACCCTGTCTATCGCGCAAGACACGCGAACGGCGTTACACTGAAGTCCAATTACCATTCTTCGATAAATATCGAACAATGGATTATCGCATGGATTCTCCCCTTCCACTTCCGTTGCCGACGACCGCCATGCGCTCCTATTCCCATCCCGCCGTCGAGGACGTCACCCTCGAGCATGTCTTCCATGCGCTGAGCGACAGCGTGCGGCTCGGGATCGTGCGCCATCTGGCCCGCGTGAGCGAGGCCAGTTGCGGCGAACTGGATGGCGGGCGGCC
Organism: Robbsia betulipollinis; assembly: GCF_026624755.1. Taxonomy (NCBI): domain Bacteria; kingdom Pseudomonadati; phylum Pseudomonadota; class Betaproteobacteria; order Burkholderiales; family Burkholderiaceae; genus Robbsia; species Robbsia betulipollinis. Next base: position 61,359 of record NZ_JAPMXC010000002.1, on the reverse strand, counting down.
GAAATCGAGCATGTCCCATCATTTCCGCATCCTGCGCGAGGCGGGACTGGTCCGCACACGCATCGTCGGTACCCTGCATCAGAATACCCTGCGCGCGGCGGAGTTGAACCAGCGCTTCCCCGGCCTGCTGGAGACGGTCCTGAAGCAGCCGTCCTGATTGTCTCGCGTAGCGTGTGAGGACCCACAGACCTCGTCGCACGAAGCGGTTACCTTTCCCGTAACGTCCGACGCAGGTCACGCGGACGAGCGCGGCACGGAGGCGGACGACCCCATCACGGGAGAGACGCGGTCCGGCCTGCCATGACGGCGGGAAAAGCCGCAGTCATGGCTCGAGGAGCGAACATGGAACAAGCACGCAAACCGGTCTTGCTGACCGTCCGCAGCGGACAGGGCCGTACGCCCGCACTACCTGTCGTGGAACTGGCGGACGGCACGCCCATCGCCGGCGTCAGCTCCGCGGTCCTGGCGATCGACGACGACGGCACGCCGGTTCTGACGATCCAGCTCCGACGTTTCAGCGTCGACGCGGCGGAGACGGACCCCGCGCCTTACCCGTGGAAGGATCTGGGAGCACCGGCACTGCCGTATCACCGCGCTTGAGCCGGAAGCGACCACCGCGTGCGGCAATGCTGCACGCGCGGAACCCGCGCCGATTTTCCCCCATGCGGTTCGTGCCGCCAAGCCGGGGCTCGGTTACCATGAGCGTTAATGCCGGGAACGTTTCCCGGCGCTTACCGGCGCCTGCCGTGCACGCACGGCGCCCATACGGGGAAAGAAATTGAAAAAAATGCTTGCCGTTCTGCTGGTATCGCTGGTCGCCGCGTCCGCCGCTCAGGCCTGCCCGAAGGGCACCCATATCCACGGTGGCACGGGGCCGCATCATAAAGGCGGCACCTGCTCCCGATAAGCCGACCGGCCAGCCCAGGGCGGGGCTAGACCGCGGACGCGCCCCACTCGTCGCTCAGCAGGTGGTGAAAGGCCAGCGCGCCCATCGACAGCAGCACGCCGTGCTCGGCTTCGCTGAACCGGGACCAGTTCTCGCTAAGCCATCGGATATAGCGTGCCATGCTTGCCGGCGTGGGAAACGTTTCGCTTTCCACGCAACGGTGTTCCAGGTGAACGACGATATCGTGAGCTCGCATGGCAATCTCCGGTTGACCCCCTATGGAGCAATCGGCGGACCCGCTCGCGCGCGAGCGGCATGCAATGCGCTCACCGCTCGCACATGACGGCAATCCCTTCGTCTCGGGGCGCGTGCTGCGCGTCGTCGCGACAGGACGATGCCAGGGCAGATCCCGCGCCCGACATCCACTGACGAAACACCGCCGCGCCGACCGAAAGCATGACTTCGCGTTCCCGCGCGGATAGCGTTTCCCAGTGTTCGCTGATCCAGATGACGTATTGGTCCAGTTGTGCGGTGGTCGACAGCAGGTCGCCCCTTTTCCATGCGTGCTCGAAATGGTCGATGATGTCCGACGGCGTCATTGCAGATCCCGTTCCACGTTGTTTCCTGTTCTACGTTGCCGATGCGCGATTGGATCTAGAGGGGCGATGCTAATCGTCACACGCCGGTTCCGCATGACACAACGCCTCGCGCGGCATACCGGGCGAGGCGTCGAACAATCATGAAAAAAGGGCCCGAAGGCCCTTTCAACACCGGAAAAGCTCTAACTCGTCGGAATGCATCGGAGTCTTTCCGGAAAATACCTGGCGGAGACGAAGGGATTCGAACCCTTGATGCAGGTTTTGGCCCACATGCTCCCTTAGCAGGGGAGTGCCTTCGACCTCTCGGCCACGTCTCCGTTCTTGCATTCCCCTGGCGTTCAGGGGAAGCAGAATCATAGCGGCTCCTGGACTCGCGGTCAAACACAACGTGAAGATATCGTGTTTTCGGACGACCTTCGCTCAGGCGGTTTCCAGCCCGAAGACCTTGTGCAACGCGCGCACGGCGAGCTCGGTGTATTTTTCGTCGATCAGCACGGAGATCTTGATTTCCGAGGTCGAGATCATCTGGATGTTGATGCCCTCCTCCGACAAGGTACGGAACATCGTGCTGGCGATGCCCACATGCGAGCGCATGCCCACGCCCACCACGGAGACCTTCGACACCTTCGGCTCGCCCAGCACCCGCTCGGCGGCAACGTGATTCTTCACCTGGTCGTTCAGGATCGCCATCGCGCGCGCGTAATCGCCGCGACCGACGGTGAAAGTGAAGTCGGTCTTGCCCTCGACGCTCTGGTTCTGGATGATCATGTCGACGTCGATGTTCGCGTCGGCGACCGGACCGAGGATCTGATACGCGATACCCGGACGATCCGGCACGCCGATCACGGCGATGCGCGCTTCGTCGCGCTGGAACGCGATGCCCGAGATGACTGCTTTTTCCATGGTCTCGTCTTCTTCAAAGGTAATCAGGGTGCCGGAGCGCATCTCTTGCTCGAGCGCGATCAGCGGGTCGGTCAGACTCGACAATACGCGCGTCTTGACGCGATATTTGCCGGCGAATTCGACGGAACGGATCTGCAGGACCTTCGAGCCGAGACTCGCCATCTCCAGCATTTCCTCGAACGTCACCCGGTCCAGACGCCGCGCCTCCTCGACGACGCGCGGATCGGTGGTATAGACCCCATCGACATCGGTATAGATCAGGCATTCGGCCGCGTCCAGCGCGGCGGCGATGGCCACGGCCGAGGTGTCCGAGCCACCCCGCCCGAGGGTCGTGATGTTGCCGTCCGGGTCGACGCCCTGAAAGCCGGTGATCACCACGACGCGGCCGGCGTCCAGATCCGCCTTGACCTTGGTGCCGTCGATGCTTTCGATGCGCGCCTTCGCAAAGGCGCTGTCGGTTTTCACCGGAACCTGCCAGCCGGCGTAGCTGACCGCTTCGAGGCCCTCGGCCTGGAGGGCCAGCGCCAGCAGCCCGACGCTGACCTGCTCGCCGGTAGAGGCGATCATGTCGAGCTCGCGCGGACTCGGCTGCGCCGAGATTTCGTGGGCGAGCGTGAGCAGCCGGTTCGTCTCGCCGGACATCGCCGACGGCACGACCACCAGCTGATGGCCGGCACGGTGCCATTTGGCGACCCGCCTGGCGACGTTTTTGATGCGCTCGACCGAGCCCATCGAGGTGCCGCCATACTTGTGTACGATCAATGACATGGTCTTCAGGGGTCAGTGGCGCGCGCCGCGAATCGGCGTGCGCGCAGTCTTCGGTGTTTCAGGGTGCGCGGCCGATGCTCCCCGGTCCGGCACCCGCGCGAAAGGTCGGACGCCGAGCCGAACGCGGTCCTGCCTGGCGCTGCGGACGGGGTCTCGTCCTCCCCCGCGCGGGTGGCGGGGCGCCCGCCCGTGGCGCGTCTTGCGCAGCCCGGGCATCGGCCGACATGCGCGCGGGGAGAGCGGCGTACATCCCGGCGTATGGCGAAAAGATGAAAAAAATACAGGATGCGGTCGCGAAAAACAAGCATTACCGCCGAATAAGCATGCCGCGCCCTGCCCTGCAGGCGCCCGGCGCGCACCGGAGGTCAGGTCGTTCATCCATCGCCGTCGCGCCATGGCACCCAGCGCAGCCGGATCATCGCGGTGCCGCCGGGGTGCGGCAGGGTGACGCGCGCCTTGTCCTCCCTGGTCGCCGCGGGCCTCTCCGGCCCGGGAACGCAGCCCCCCAGCAAAGGCACGAAGAACAACTGGCCGTCCAGGTAAAACAAGGGCACGGCGCGCTGCGATGGCGCCACGCCGGCGCTCTGGAAAAGCTGCTTCAGCGAGCGCGACGGCCGTCCGGCACCCAGGCGCAGCCGCTCGCCGCCCCCACGCGCGCGCGCGCCCAGCACCGCCCCGCGCAGGCGCGCCGCCGGCACGGTGATGTCATGCAGCGGCGCTTCCATGGCATCCGCCGCATCCGTCCCGTCCGCGGCGAACGGGGTCGCGGCGCGGTGCGGCATGCCCTTCTCGGCGGCGGTCTCCGCCCCTGCGCCCCGGTGCGCGTCGCATGTCACGAACTGCAGTTCGCCATGCCAGGCGGGCAGGCGCCAAACGGGCTGCCCTTCATACCGCAGCTCAACCAGCGGGGCGGGACCCCGGGTCTGGGCATCGTGCCGGCGGTCGGACGTCCAGAAAACCTGATCACGATGGCCCAGCAGCAGATACGCCGCGTGCGCGATCTCGATGCGCGGGGCGGCACCCGGGGTTTCGCCCAGGCCCGAGTACGAGTCCGCCCCCATTACGGGCGCCGCGCGCAATTGCCGGATCATTTCACCCAGCCGCGCCTCGGACGCCGCGGGCAGCGCCGCGCCACGCATCCAGAAACGCAGCAGATTCGCCAGCCGGCGTTCCGACAGCCCGCGCAGGGCTGCGCGCGCCAGTACGGGCGCGATTGGCAACGCCCCCGCGGCAATCGCGCCGGGCGGTGCGGCGCAGGCCAGCAGGTCGTCCCGTGCGAGCTCGTCGCACAGCGCCTGCGCCGCCGCCGCATGCCGCGCGGTACGCGCAAGCGTGCGGCGATAATCCGGAAAATGGGCGGCAATCGCCGGAAAAACCTGGTGTCGCAGCGCGTTGCGGCGGTAGCGCGGATCCCGATTGGACGCGTCCTCGACCCATGTCAGCGCCCGCGCCGCGGCGTAGGCTTCGAGATCGTCCCGCCGCAGATCCAGGAATGGCCGCAGCAGCGGCAGCGGCGCCTGCGCCGTGCCCAGCGCACGTTCCCCCGGCATGGCGCTCAGGCCCGGCAGACCGGTGCCGCGCAGCATCTGCAGCAGCACCGTCTCGGCCTGGTCGTCGGCGTGCTGCGCGAGCAGCAAGGCACCGGCGCCCCGTGCGCGCGCGAGGCGCTCGAGCACCGCGTAGCGGGCCCGGCGCGCCGCCGCTTCGATTCCCTGCCCCGCGCCGTTGCCCAGCGCCACCCGTTCATACAGGAAAGGCACGCCGCGCGCGGCGCAAGCCGCTTCGCAATGACGCAACCAGGCATCGGCCGAGGGCGACAGCCCGTGATGCACATGGATGGCCAGGCAGGACAAGGACCAGGCGAGCGCCGGCGGTGCGGTGGAATCGTCCGGGGCGAGCGAAAGAGACGGGATGGACGGGGAAAACCGGGCACCAAGACGCGCGAGCGCATCGAGCAGGACCATCGAATCCAGACCGCCGCTCAGGGCGAGCGCGACCGGTCCCCGGTGCGCCACGCGCGCCAGCGCCGCGACGAGCGCACGCTCGACAGCGTCCGTCACCTGTCGTGCGGACGAAGAAGCCGCAGCGGCGAGTTGCGGTATGGCCTCAGACGCCGACCGACGTTTCCTTGTATTTTCCATACGCCATCAACCGCTCGAACCGCCGGGCGCGCAGGTCGGGGACGCTCATGCCCTGGAACTGGCGCAGCGCATCGATCAGCGCGCGGCGCAACAGTGCCATCATGGCCTTGGGGTCGCGCTGCGCGCCGCCCAGCGGCTCGTTGACGATCTTGTCGATCAGGCCGAGCGCCTTCAGGCGATGCGCGGTGAGGCCCAGCGCCTCGGCGGCCTCGGGTGCCTTCGACGCGCTTTTCCAGAGGATCGACGCGCACCCCTCCGGCGAGATCACCGAGTAGGTCGAAAACTGCAGCATCTGCACGACGTCGCCGACGGCGATCGCGAGCGCCCCGCCCGATCCGCCCTCACCGATCACCGTCGCGATGATGGGCGTCTTCAGTTCCGCCATCACGTAGAGGTTGCGGCCGATCGCCTCGGACTGGCCCCGCTCCTCCGCGCCGATGCCGGGATAGGCCCCCGGCGTGTCGATGAACGTAAACAGCGGCAAACCGAATTTTTCGGCCAGCCGCATCAGGCGCTCGGCCTTGCGATACCCTTCCGGACGCGACATGCCGAAATTGCGCAGCGCGCGTTCGCGGGTATCGCGGCCTTTTTGCTGGCCCAGCACCATGCAGGGCTGACCGTTGAAACGGGCCAGACCGCCGATGATCGAAAGATCGTCGGCGTAGGAACGGTCGCCGTGCAGTTCATGAAAATCCGTGAACAGCTCGCCGATGTAATCGAGCGTATAGGGCCGCTGCGGATGACGCGCGATCTGCGAGACCTGCCAGGGCGTCAGGTTCGCGTAGATGTCCTTGGTCAGTTGCTGACTCTTGCGCGACAGGCGCTCGATCTCTTCCGAGATATCGACCGCCGAATCGTCCTGGACGAAGCGAAGCTCTTCGATCTTCGCTTCGAGTTCGGCGATCGGCGCCTCGAAATCCAGAAATGTCGTTTTCATTTATTGGGAATCCTCGTGTTCCGGCCAGCGCGTATTCTACACGGGCGCGCGGCATCTTCCGTATCGGCCGTCGGCGTCCCCGCGCGCGCGTCGCGCCGGCCCCACGGCCGGGCGCGACGCAACGCGACGCAAGACGGGCGGACGGCTCAATACACCACCGGCACCGGTTCCAGACTGCGCCACATATACCAGGTCGCCACCGTGCGCCAGGGCTCCCAGTTGGCGGCGACCTCGCGGGCCTCGCTGCGCGTCACCGGTTCGCCGCTGAAATAGTTGACGCTGATCGCCTTGATCAGCCCCAGATCGTCCAGAGGCAGGACGTCGGGGCGCATCAGGTTGAAGATCAGGAACATCTCGGCAGTCCAGCGGCCGATGCCGCGGATGCGGGTCAATTCCTCGATAACATCCTCGTCGTCCATCGACGCCCAGCGGTCGACATGCAACGCCCCGCCGACGAAGTGCTGGCCCAGGTCGAGAATGTACTCCGCCTTGCGACGCGACAGGCCGCACGCGGCCAGCCGCTCGTAACCCAGTTCGACGACCGCCGCCGGGAGGATGTCCGGACAGGCCGCCAGCACGCGTTCCCAGACGGACTGGGCGGCCTTCACCGAGATCTGCTGCCCGATGATCGAGCGCGCCAGCGTAACGAAGGGGTCGCCGCGCGCCTTCAGATGCACGGGGCCGAATTGCGGAATCAGCTTTTTCAGGATGCGGTCGCGTTTCATCAGATCGGCGCACGCCTGTTCCCAGTATTCGGGACGCACGACGGTGGGGATCAGATCGGCGATCTGCACCGCGACTGCCTTCACGGGCCCGGCATCCGCCGCGTCCTTCCGCACGGCGCCCATCGGCACGGCAACCGTCCGCGCCGCGCCCGCCCGGTCCTCGCCGCTCGCATCGCCTTGCGCGTCGGGAAGCGCGTGGCCGCGATGCACGACCGCGCCATCGGCAAGCACGACATCCTGGACGCCCACCGTGCCCAGGGCCGGAGCTTGCGACACCACAACGCCGGGTACCACGGCCGCGCCTTTCCCGGCCGTTTCGTCCTGGCGCGCGGCCTTTCCCGCCGCCGTCGCTTTCTTCGTCGACGTCGTCTTCGTCGTCTTCGTCGCCTTCACGGTTTTGGATGCCGGCACATGTGGTGCCGCCCCCGCTCTCGCCGCGACGACATCCATGGCGCTGCCCGCCGTCTTACCCTCCGAAGCGCGCGGAGCGGTCTTCGACGATGCCGTTTTTCTGGCCGTTGCCATCTAGCAATTATCTCCGGTCTTCTCAGTCTTGCCTGCCCACGCGCGATGCGACGACGGGTACGCCGGCAGGCTCGCCACCGGGGCGGCCGGAGCGATCGCCGGCTTGCCGGCCCGTTCCCCTGAACCCGACGACGCCGGGCTCACCCGCGCCGCCAGTCGGTCAGGCCGCCGGCTTTGTCTTCGAGCACGATGCCGGCGTCCAGCAGTTCCGCGCGAATGCGGTCGGCCAGCGCGAAGTCCCGCGCCTGCTTCGCCGCGGCCCGCCGGGCGATGCGCGCGTCGATCTCCGCCGGGTCCAGCCCCGGCGCGGCGTCGGCGCCAGCCGCCTCCTGCAGGAACATCCGGGGTTCGCGCGAGAGCAGGCCCAGCACCGCCCCCAGTTCCCGCAACTGACGCGCCTGCACAGGCGACGCGGTGCGGTTCACCTCGGCGGCGAGTTCGAACAACACCGCGACGGCCACCGGCGTATTGAAATCGTCGTTCATCGCCGCGCGAAAGCGTACCGCGTGCGGATCGCGCCAGTCCAGCGGCGCCTCGTCGATTTCGATGTCGCGCAATGCCGTATAGAGGCGCGTCAGACTTTGCCGTGCGTCGTCGATGTGCGCATCGCTATAGTTCAGCGGGCTGCGGTAGTGCGCGCGCACGATGAAGAACCGGACGACTTCCGCGTCGAAACGCGCCAACACCTCGCGGATCGAGAAGAAATTGCCCAGCGACTTGGACATTTTCTCGTCGTCGATCTGCACGAAGCCATTGTGCATCCAGTAGTTGACCGGAGGCTTGCCGCTCGCCGCCGCGCTTTGCGCGATCTCGTTCTCGTGGTGCGGGAACTGCAGATCCTGCCCGCCGCCATGGATGTCGAAATGTTCGCCGAGCAAGGCGCAGGCCATCGCCGAGCATTCGATATGCCAGCCGGGGCGGCCGCGGCCCCAGCGCGACGGCCAGCCCGTTTCCTCCGGCTCGTCCGCCTTCGCGTGCTTCCACAGGACGAAGTCGAGCGGATCCTGCTTCGCCTGATTGGCCGCCACGCGCTCGCCGGCGCGCAGGTCGTCGAGCGATTTGCCGGACAGCTTGCCGTAGCCGGCGAAACGCCGGACCGAGAAATTCACGTCGCCGTCGTCCGCCTGATAGGCGTACCCCGCGCGCTCCAAAGTATCGATCATGCCGAGCATCTGCGGCAGGAAAGCCGTCGCGCGCGGCTCGATGTCGGGCCGCGCCACGCCCAGCGCCTGGGCGTCCTCGTGCATGTAGCGGATGAAGCGGTCGGTCAGCGCGCCAATCGTCTCGCCGTTCTCCACCGCGCGGCGGATGATCTTGTCGTCCACATCGGTGATGTTGCGCACATAGGTCACCTGATAGCCCAGCGCGCGCAGCCAGCGCTGCACGATGTCGAAAACGACCAGCACCCGCGCGTGACCCACATGGCAATAGTCATAGACCGTCATTCCGCAGACGTACATCCGCACCTCGCCCGGCCGGATCGGCACGAAAGTCTGTTTGTCGCGCGCGAGCGTGTTGTAGATGCGAAGCGAATCCATAGAGAGTGTCGTGCGAGCGAAGATCAGCGGCGCTGGTGGAGGAACAAGCCGGCCGTGTGGGGGAAGCGTGTCGGACCGTTCCCCGGAACGGCCCGACGTTTTGCTAGAATGCGAGGGAGTATAACATTCCAGATCGAGCACATGAAACTACACGGCGACCGCCCAGCCTTTCCCGCGAACCTTGCCGTACGTTGCGCGACGTTCGCCGCGGGCGCCTTCTGTCTGGCTGGTCTGGCGACCGTCGCCGTGCTGCCGGGCGTCGCGCAGGCCCAGTCGGCGAAGCACCACCGCGACCTGACGCCGGAGGCCGATCAGGCGATCGCGGGCAATAACTGGCCGGCCGCTCTCGCCGCGCTCGACAAGCGCGTCGCCGCCAACCCGCGCGACGTGCAGGCCCGTTTCAAGCGCGCGACGGTACTCGCGCGCATGGGCCGCGACGACGAGGCGATCCAGGCGTTCACCGACATCACGCAGACCACTCCGGAGCTGCCCGAGCCCTACAACAACCTCGCCGCGCTGTACGCGAAGCGCGGGCAATACCAGCAGGCGCGCGCGGTGCTCGAAACCGCCCTCGCGGCAAATCCGGCGTTCGCGCTGGCGCGGCGCAACCTGGGCGATATCTACCTGCGCCTGGCCGCCGACAGCTACCAGCAGACGCTGCGTCAGGATCCGTCCGACGGCGTCGCCGCGGGCCGCGCCAAGGCGCTCCAGTCCCTCCTCGCCGCACATCCGGCGAGCGCCGCCACGCGCCGCCCGGCGCACGCGCCGGCACCCGTGGCGGACGACGCGCCCGCCACCACGAGCGCCGAAGCGGTCAACGCGCGCGGCTTCGTGCCGAGCATGGGCGCGCAGCCGCCGACGATCCTGTCCGTGCCGACCAACGACGCGGTAGGCGCGACCGTCGAATAGGGCGACGTGCCGCGCGTTTGCGACATCGCCCCCGTTTCCACGCCGACTCCCTGATTTCCCGACCGAGGTATCCGCCATGTCCGCCATGTTTCGCCCCGCCGTTCTCTCGCTGCTGCTCGCGGGCAGCGCCCTGCTCGCCCCGGCCCTTGCCGGCGCGGCGCCCCCGGCCGGTGCCACGCATCCGACGGTGCTGCTGAAGACGTCACAGGGTCCGATCACGCTCGAACTCTTCCCGGAAAAGGCGCCGAAGACGGTCGCGAATTTCCTCGATTACGTGAATCACGGGCAGTATGCCGGCACGGTGTTCCACCGCGTGATTCCGGGGTTCATGATCCAGGGAGGCGGGTATGATGCGAACCTGCGCGAGAAACCCACGCGCGCGCCGATCCCGCTGGAGGCGCGCGCCGGCCTGAGCAATGTCGTCGGCGCGGTGGCGATGGCCCGCACGGGCGACCCGGATTCGGCGACCGCCCAGTTCTTCATCAATACCGCGGACAACAAGAATCTCGACTATCCGCGTCCGGACGGCAACGGCTACGCGGTGTTCGGCCGGGTGACGGCGGGCATGGACGTGGTGCGCAAGATCGAGGGCGTCGCCACCGGCTCCAGCGACGGCATGTCGGACGTGCCGCGCACGCCGGTCGTCATCGAATCGGCGACGGTGGTAAAACAGTAATACCGTAGCAATACGGAAACGCCGCCAGCCCGGCGGCGCTTCCCCCCTCACCGACCAGACAGGAGTCGACATGGTTGAACTGCACACGAATCACGGCATCATCAAGATCGCGCTGAACGCCGAGAAGGCACCGAAGTCGGTCGCCAATTTCCTCGCCTATGCGAAAAAGGGCCACTACGACAACACGGTGTTCCACCGCGTGATCGACGGCTTCATGATCCAGGGCGGCGGCTTCGAGCCGAGCATGACGCAAAAGCCGACCGACGCCCCGGTCGACAACGAGGCGAACAACGGCCTGAAGAACGTGAAGGGCTCCGTGGCGATGGCGCGCACCAACGATCCGCACTCGGCCACCGCGCAGTTCTTCATCAACGTCGCGGACAACGACTTCCTGAACTTCACGTCGCCGACGCCGCAGGGCTGGGGCTACACGGTGTTCGGTCAGGTCACCGAAGGCCTGGACGTGATCGAGAAGATCCGCAAGGTGAAGACCGGCAACAAGGGCTTCCACCAGGACGTGCCGGTCGACGACGTGATCATCGAGAAGGCGGTCGTCACCGAATAAGGTCAGGCCGATGTCGGCGACGCCCCGCGACGCGGTCGCGCCAGCGGCGCCGCTCACACGCCCGGTCGCGCCGCCCGGCGACGCGGCGCGGCCGGGGGAACCCGCCGCGCCGTCCGCCGGGCGCGCCACCCTCTTTCTCGCCGACCTGCATCTGAGTCCGGCGATTCCGCGCACGGTCGCCGCGTTCGAACGCTTCATCGATGCGATCGACGCACACGATGTCGGCGCGGTCTACATTCTTGGCGACCTTTTCGAATTCTGGATCGGCGACGACATGCTGCGCACACCGTTCGCCGCCGCGGTCGCCGCGCGTCTGGCCTCCCTCGCGGCGCGTGGCATCGCGCTGCGCGTCATGCACGGCAATCGGGATTTCCTGCTGGGGCGCCGTTTCGCCCGCGCGGCCGCGGCCGAATTGATCCCCGACCCCTTCATCCTCGACACCGCCGGCGCCCGCTGGATCCTCACCCATGGCGACGCGCTGTGCACGGACGACATCGGTTACCAGCGTTTTCGCCGGTTCGCGCGCCACCGCGCGGTCCAGTGCCTGTTTCTGGCATGGCCGCGCCGCTGGCGCATGAAGCTCGCCGGCAATATGCGGGCGAACAGCGAACAGGCGGGCGGCTCGCGCATGCATATCAGCGACGTCAATGGCGACGCGGTCGCCGCCCTGTTTGCCCGGAGCGCGGCCACGCGCATGATCCAGGGGCATACGCACCGCCCGGCGCGGCATGACGAGTCGCATGACGGGCGCGCCGCCACCCGCTGGGTGCTGCCGGACTGGGAACTCGATACGACGCCGCCGCGCGGCGGTTACCTGCGCCTGGATGACCAGGGCCTGCGGGAGATCGCGGTGACGTTCTCGACAATCCGCTAGGCGTGCCGGGACCCTCACCGTCCCGGCATACCGCCCGGCCCCGGACCTCACGCCTGCCGGTCGTCCCGGCAGCGTGCCAGCACGTGTTTGGCGATGCCGCGAAAGATATTGACCTCCTCGCGCGTGAGCGCGGTGCGCGCGAACAGTTGCCGCAGCCGCGACATCAGCTTCTTCGGATTCTCCGGGTCGAGAAACCCCACGCGCACCAGCGCCGCTTCCAGATGGCCGAACATGCCGGCGATGTCCTCCGCGCCGGCGCCCGCGTCGCCCGCGGACGCGGCCTGCCCGGGCACGAGCGGCGACGACGCGCTCGCAAGCGCCGCATCGAGGCAGGCGAGCCGCATCTCGTAGGCCAGCACCTGCACCGCCTGCGACAAATTCAACGAACTGTAGGCCGGATTGGCCGGGATATGGGCGATCGCCCGGCAACGCTCGACGTCGTGGTTCGCCAGCCCGGTCCGCTCGTTGCCGAAGACCAGCGCGACGCCGCCGCCCTGGGCGGCGACGGCCGCGCCCTGCATGCCCGCCGCGCGCGGCGCGAGCAGCGGCGGCCCGTACTCCCGGGGCCGGGCCGACAGCGCCAGCGACCACTGCACGCCCGCAAGCGCGGCGTCGAGATCGTCGACGATGCGCGCCGCGGCCAGCACATCGTCGGCGCCGCTGGCCATCGCGCGGGCTTCCGGCTCCTCCCGCACCGCCGCGTGACGCGGATGCACCAGCACGAGTTCGCCGAAACCCATGGTCTTGATCGCGCGCGCGGCGGCGCCGACATTGCCCGGGTGACTGGGTTCGACGAGCACGAAACGCACGCGCGCCGCGAGCGTCTCGAACGGGGAAGGACCGTGAACGTCTGCCATGCTTTCTCTCTGCCGATGCGCCTGGGGCCCGCAGTGTAATCGAACGATGCCGGAAGTTTATCGGGAACGCCGCGCCCGACTCGGCTAAAATAGCGGTTTCGCTTTTTCGCCGGGACATTCGGCTCCCGTCCCCTGCCCGGTGGCTGGCCGTATTTCGCGGGATTTATCGCGCTGGCCGCATCGCGCAGGATCAGTTCGCTGGATTCATTCCGCCGCACCCATTTTCGGGCGACTCGGTCGCCAGCGCTGGCCCACCAGCGCGCACAGGACCTCATATGCATCATCCCATGCTCAATATCGCCGTCAAGGCGGCACGCGCCGGCGGTCAGATCATCAATCGCGCGTCCCTCGACCTGGACCGGGTGAAGGTCAGCAAGAAACAGCACAACGATTTCGTGACCGAGGTCGACAAGGCGTCCGAGGCCGCGATCATCGGCACGCTCCTCGCCGCCTATCCGGACCATTCGATCCTGGCCGAGGAATCCGGTGCGACCGACAACCGCTCCGACTACCAGTGGATCATCGATCCGCTCGACGGCACGTCGAACTTCATCCACGGCTTCCAGTACTATTGCGTGTCGATCGCCTTGCTGCACAAGGGCGTCCCGACCCAGGCGGTGGTGTACGACCCGACCCGCAACGATCTCTTCACCGCCTCGCGCGGCGCCGGCGCCTACCTCAACGACAAGCGCCTGCGCGTGGGCCGCCGCGACCGCCTCGCCGACGGGCTCATCGGCACCGGCTTCCCGTTTCGCGACACCGACGGCGTCGAGAGCTATCTGCGCCTGTTCGGCAAGATGACCGAATCGTGCGCGGGCCTGCGCCGCCCGGGCGCGGCCGCGCTGGACCTGGCGAACGTGGCGGCCGGACGCCTCGACGGTTTCTTCGAGCAGAACCTGAAGCCGTGGGACGTGGCCGCCGGCAGCCTGCTGATCACCGAGGCGGGCGGCCTGGTGGGCAACTACCGCGGCGACGCCGACTTCATGGACCTCGGCGAGATCGTCGCGGGCAATCCGAAGATCTTCGCGCAGATGGTTCATCTGCTGGGCGAGTACTCGAAGCAGAAACCGGCCTCGGCCGCCGCGGACGAGACGGGCGCGAGCGCCTGAACGCCCCAGGCACGCGTGACGCGGCCGCCGACGCGGTGGCCGTCACGACCCTTGCTGTCACCACGCGGCCATGACCCGCCCCGCCGGGGAAGACCGCGCGGCCAGCCCCGGCCGATACGCGCCGGCTGCATAGCCTGTACTCTGGGAAAGCGCGGTGGTCGTGGAGCATCGTCTGCGCCATCTCTGACCTCCTTCGCACCGTTCCCGAATGAAAAAAGGCTTTTACACGATCATCGCGGCGCAGTTCACGTCGTCGCTCGCGGACAACGCGCTGCTGATTGCCGCCATCGCCCTGCTGGTCGACCGTCACTCGGCGTCGTGGGTCACGCCGCTGCTGCAGATCTTCTTCTCGATTTCCTACGTCGTCCTCGCCCCGTTCGTCGGCGCCTTCGCCGATTCGCTGCCGAAGGGGCGCGTCATGTTTCTCGCCAACGCGCTCAAGGTCGCCGGCTGCCTGCTGATGCTGTTCGGCGTGCATCCGATCGTCGCCTACGGGGTGGTGGGCATCGGCGCGGCCGCGTATTCTCCCGCGAAGTACGGGATTCTGACCGAACTGCTGCCCGCCAGGGATCTGGTCAAGGCCAACGGCTGGATCGAGGCCGCGACCGTGGGTTCGACGATTCTCGGCACGGTGATCGGCGGTGCGCTGATCGCGCCGCATGCCGCCGCGTGGATCGGCGCGCTGCATCTGCCGCTTCTCGACAGCGCCGCGCGCGGCGCGATGTTCGTCGTGATGGTCTGCTACGCCGCGGCGGCCCTGATCAACCTCGGCATCCCCGACACCGGCGCGCGCTATGAACAGGTCTCGCTGACCCGGCCCGCCTACCTGGTGCGGGACTTCGCCCACGCCTTCACCGTGCTCTGGCACGACCGTCTCGCGCAGATCGTGCTGGCGGTGACGACCTTGCTTTGGGGCGCAGCGGTCACGCTGCAATTGCTGGTGCTGAAGTGGGCGCAGACCGCGCTGGGCACGACCCTGTCCGGCGGCGCGGTGCTGCAGGGCGTCATCGGCATCGGCCTGGCGATCGGCGCCACGCTCGCCGCCACGCGCCTGCCGTTGCGCAAATCGATGAGCGCGCTGCCGGTGGGCATCATCACGGGCTTCGCCGTCATCGGCATGGCCTTCTACAACCGCGACCTGTTCCCGGCGGGCTGGGCGATCGTCATCGGCGCTTACCGGATTCCCGTCTACATGCTGCTTGCCTACCCGCTGATGGCGGTCATCGGCGCGCTGTCGGGATTTTTCGTGGTGCCGATGAACGCGGTGCTGCAGCATCGCGGCCAGGTGCTGCTCAGCGCCGGCCATTCGATCGCGGTGCAGAATTTCAATCAGAACATCGCCGTGCTGGCGATGCTCGGCCTGTACGCGCTGATGCTCGCGCACGGCATGGCGATTCCCTGGATCATCACCCTGTTCGGCGTTTTCATCTGTCTGATGATGGCGCTGGCGATGCGCCGTCATGCCTACAACGTGCGCCACCACGGCGTGCGGCTCGTGGTGGACGACGATGCGGCCGGCGCGCAGGGCGCCCATGCGGCGCGCCGCGGCGCCGCGCAGCCGTCGGGCAAATAATGCCGGGAGGCGGTAGACTGATTAAAGGGATAGCCATCGTGGGCACGCAGCCCGTCAGCGGGCGGCCCGATATGCACCGATACCCGCCGAACCACCGTCATCAATAGGAGCTAGAAGAATGGGACTGTTCAAGAGCAAAAACGAGCGCATGGCAGACGACGCCGTCCAGCAAACCCGCAAGATCGGCGGCCGCCTGTCGGACCGTGCCAGTTCCGTGATCGACGACGGCAGCGACCGCCTGAAATCCCTGATCGACGATCTGGAGTCGGCGCTGAAATCCAGCGATCTGAATGCATCGTCCCTGCGCGACAGCGTACGCAGCAAGCTGGATACGGTCCGCTCGAGCGTGACCGAGCGCGGCGCGGCCATGTCGCAGAACTTCAACGATACCCTCGGCACCGCCGACGACTTCGCGCACGAAAAGCCCTGGCAGGTGATTGGCGCCGTCGCGGGCATCGCGCTGGTGATCGGCTTCCTGGCCGGCCGCAGCTAAGCTCGCCGCGCCCCCCGTAACGGGGCGGCGCCGGAGTCGTTGCGACATCCCGCTGCCCCGCCTGGCGCTCTGCCAGGCGGGGCAGCGTCGTTTGCGCCACCCGAAACCGTCCGCGCGCCAGCGAAGCGCCCACCTTGTCCGGTGCGCATCCTCTTGCTATGCTGCGCTGCCTTCGCGTCGTCGGCTGCCCTGCCTCCGCGTCAATTATTTCGCTGTCCTGACGAGCTATCGTGCCGCCCGCCCTTTTGCCTCTCCGCCGAGCCTGCCTCCTGTTGTCGGCCTGTTGCGTGCCCTGTGCCGCCTCCCCCTTGCCGGCCTTCGCGCCCGCCGCACCCGCGCCTTCCGTCCCGGCCGCGCCGCTTGTGCAAGCCGCGCCGCTTGTGCCGGCCGCGCCGCTTGTGCCGGCCGCGCCGCTTGTGCAGGCCGCGCCGCTCGCGCCGGTCGGGGTGACGGGCACCGTTCCCGGCGCCCCCGTTTCCCCCGCAGCGGGCGTCGTCACCCTGCTCGAGCCACGGCGCGCGCTTGCGTCCCTGCCGGCCAGCGACGGCGCCGATCTGCTCGACAAGCTGCCGGGTTTCTCTGCGATTCGCAACGGCGGCAGCAACGGCGACCCGGTCCTGCGGGGATTGTCCGGCTCGCGCCTGAACATCCTGGCGAACGGTACGACCCTGCTGGGCGCCTGTGGCAGCCGGATGGATGCGCCGACGTCGTATCTCGCACCGCAGACGTTCGACCGGGTGCGGATCGTCAAGGGACCGCAGACCGTTCTGTGGGGACCCGTCGGCTCCGCCGGCACGGTGCTGTTCGAGCGCGACACCGAGCGTTTCACGGCCCCCGGCATGCGTTTTCACGGCGCGCTGGCGTTCGCGAGCGCGGCGCGCGACGACCGCCTCGCCGATCTCGCCGTCGGCGCGGGCATCGGCGAGCTGCGGGTGATCGCGCAGCACGCGCGCGCGGACGACTACCGCGATGGCAGCGGCCGGCGCGTGCCGTCGCGCTGGGAAAAACACCAGTTGGACGCCACGCTCGGCTGGAACCTGGATGCACGCCACCGGTTCGAACTCAGCGCCGGTGCGGGTGACGGAGAGGCCCGCTACGCGGGCCGCAACATGGACGGCGTGCGTCTGCGACGCGACAGCGGCGCGGTGCGTTTCACGCGGCGCGCGCCGGGCGACGCCCTCGAGGCGATCGCGCTGCACGCGTATGCGAATCACACCGATCACGTCATGGACAACTTCACGCTGCGCCGCGGCCCCGCCGACGCGCCAACGCGCATGGCGTCGAATGTCGAACGTCTGACCCTCGGCGCCCGGGCGGCGACAACGCTGCGGCTCACCCCCGATCTGCAGGTGGAGTCCGGCATCGACGCCCAGACGCAGCGGCACGGCACGCGACGGCGCGTCGCCGGCGTCGCGCCCGACGACTTCGCGCATCGCCCATGGGCGCGCGACGCGACGTACGCCCAGCTCGGCGGCTTCGGCGAAGCCCGATGGACCTGGCGCGCGGCGCATCGGCTGATCGCGGGCGGACGCGTCGACCATGTGCGGGTGCGGGACCTGCGCGCGCCGGTCCCGCCGGTCCCGCCGCTCACAGCGGATGCGTGCACGCGCCGCGACGCTTGGCTCGCGAGCGGCTTCCTGCGCGTCGAGCGCGATTTCGCGGCGTTGCCGGTGACCGTCCATGCCGGGCTGGGACACGCCGGCCGGTTTCCGGATTACTGGGAATTGTTCGCACCGAGCGCCGGCCCGCGCGTCGATCCGCAACGCGGCGTCAATGCCTTCGGCAGCGTGCGGCCCGAGCGCACCACGCAGATCGATATCGGCGCGCGCTATGCACAGGGAGAGCGCGAGGGCTGGCTCTCGGCGTATGCCGGCAAGGTCGACGATTTCATCGTTTTCGACTATCGCAGCGCACCGGGCAGCCGCGTGCGGCAGGCCGATGCGCGCCTGCTGGGAGCGGAACTGGGCGGCCAATGGCCGCTCGGCGCGCGCTGGCAGGTACAGGCCTCGCTCGCCTATGCCTGGGCGCAGGACCGGCACGCCCATGGCCCCCTGCCCCAGGTGCCGCCGCTGGCCGGCCATCTCGCGCTGCGTTACCGGCACGGCGCGGGCGAGGCCGGCGCGCATTGGCGCCTGGCCGCCCCGCAGCACCGGATCGCGCCGGGTCAGGGCAACGTCGCGGGCCGCGACCTGGCCACGAGCCAGGGTTTCGGCGTTCTCTCGCTGCACGCCGCGTATGCCGTGTCGAAGACCGCGCGCATCGCCATCGGCATGGACAACGTCCTGAACAAACGCTACGCCGAGCACCTGAACAAGGCCGGCAGCATCGCGTTCGGCTACCCGGGCGCGGCGCGTTTCGACGACCCGGGCCGCGCGACCTGGGCGAAGCTGATTCTGGACATCTGAGTACCGACCGTGCGCGCCACGCGCCGTTCGCCGTGCCGGGGCCGGTATACTGGCACGTTGTCGACGAGGGAGGCACCGCTATGCTGTCATCGTGGGAACTGGTCGCGCGCCTGATCCTGGCCGCCGTGTTGGGCAGCGTCATCGGCTTCGAGCGCGAGCGCCTGTCGTGGGCGGCGGGGCTGCGCACGCACATGTTGGTATGCGTAGGATCGGCGCTCTTCATGCTGGTCTCGGCCTTCGGCTTCAACGACGCGCTGGGCCGCGAGCACGTGGTGCTGGACCCCTCGCGCGTCGCCGCGCAGGTGGTGTCGGGAATCGGTTTTCTGGGCGCCGGCTCGATCCTGCTGCGCGGCGAGGTGATCCGCGGACTGACCACGGCCGCGAGCCTGTGGAGCGTCGCCGCCGTGGGTCTGGCGGTCGGCGGCGGCCTGTACACCGGCGCCATCGCCGCGACCATCATCATCCTGTTGATCCTGGCCGGCGTGAAACCGCTCGAAGAGCGCTACCGGGCAAGCTGGCAGACCCGCACCATCCGCCTGCAGGTGGAGCGTGGCGCGCTGACGCTCAGCAAGCTCGATGCCGCGCTGGGCCCGCGCTCCAGCAAGGTCCGGCAGTTCGCGGTGCAGCCCGGCGAAGACAACGGCGACTTCGACGATGTCACGATCGCGCTGGCACGCGCCTCGAACCGGCAGACCGACGAGATCCTGCGCACCCTGCTCGCCTTGCCCGGCGTCAAGGCCATGCAGGAACCCTGACGCCCGCCAGGCGCCCGCGATGGGCGCCGTGTCAACGGCGGAAAAGGTACCAGGCGAGCCCCAGCGTGCCAAGCATGCATATCGTGAGTTCCATCGCATTCTCCAACGCGCCGCGGCGCGACGACAGGTAGGCAGGCGCGCCGGCAGGCGCAGGCGTCGACGGCGCCGGGAAGCGGCAACCGATTGCCCATGTTAATGAGAATCATT
The DNA here is from genome assembly GCF_026624755.1 of Robbsia betulipollinis. NCBI lineage: Bacteria > Pseudomonadati > Pseudomonadota > Betaproteobacteria > Burkholderiales > Burkholderiaceae > Robbsia > Robbsia betulipollinis. The sequence goes on along the minus strand of NZ_JAPMXC010000002.1, from coordinate 41,914 downwards.
ATTATTTACAATCGATTCCGGTAACAGGGTCTTTCACCCGGGCGGCACGCGCCCGCCCGGGTGCGATGCTCAGTCCTGCCTGCCACCTTCAGCCTCAGGCAGCGGCGTGCGCGGCCGGCCCATCAGCACCGGCTGGAAAAACACGGCGCCGACGAGCGTGCACAGCAGCGACAAGGTCAACAGCCGCCCCATGCTCGACGTGCCCGGATGGTGCGAGAACCAGAGACTGCCGAACGCCGTCGCGGTGGTCGCCGCGCTGAGGATGACCGCCTGCGTCAGTCCCGAGTGCAGCAGCCCGGTCTGCCCGCGCCGCCAGGCCAGCACATAGTAGATCTTGAATGCGACGCCGATGCCGAGCAGCAGCGGCAAGGCGATGATGTTGGCGAAGTTCAGCGGCAATCCGAACAGCACGCACAGTTCCAGCGTCACGGCCCCCGACACCAGCAACGGAATCAGCGTGCGCAGCACATCGTCGAACCGGCGCAGCGCGATCCATAGCAGCAGCGTGATGGCCAGCAGCGCGATCGCCGTCGCCTGGAGAAAGGCGGTGATGATGGCCCGCGCCGACTCGATGATGGAGATCGGCCCGCCCACCGCCCCCGGTGCCGCCTGCAGCACGGCCGAAGTGAAGCGGCGCAGCATCGCGTCGTTGCTCGGGTCCGTACCGGGCGGCACGCGCGGCGAGACCTCGACCAGCGCCTGTCCGGCCGCGTTTTGCCAATTCTCCCGCAATACCGCCGGAAGATCGGTCAGTCCGACCGGGGCCGCCTGCAACAGACTGGCGAGACGCGACAACGAGATGCGCAGCGGCAGCGCAAGCGCCGCCTCGGCGCGGTCCCGCGTGGCGGCGTCGGCGTCGGCGAGCCGCCGCAGGCTCGCGCCGAGGCGCTTCGCCTCGGCGGCACCCGGCCCCGGGTGGTCGAGCGCCGCGTTGCGCAGTTGCAGCGATGCCTGCCGCAGCGCCGATACCCGCGCCGCGTCGGTCGCCGCCGGTAGCGGCGCTTGCGCGAGCACCGGCGCGAGTTGCGCGCGCAGCGCCACGATGGCGGCCAGCTTGGCGGCCTGATCGGCGGGAATGAAACTGTTCAGCGACAGCGCCTGCCCCACTTCCGGCACCGCGGCGAGGCGGGCCGCGCTCGCCTGCGCCGCCGCCAGCGACGGCTGCAATACCTGGATGTTGTTCACGCTCGCGACCGAGCTGTCGAGCGCGGCGAGCGTACGCATGGATTCGCTGTGCGGATCCTTCAGATGCAGCGGGTTGAAATCGAAACGCAGGAAGAAAAGCAGCGGCAGACCGGCGATCACCAGGGCGAGCGTGCCGATCAGGATGGGCTTGCGCTGCCGCTCGAAGAGACGGTCGACCGGCGCGAGCCAGGCAAACCCGGGCGGCGCGCGCTCGCCGCGCGGCTTGAGCAGCACGATCAGTGCCGGCAGCAGTGTAAGACTCGACGGAAACGCCACGAACAGGATACCGACGCCGGCGATCAGTCCCAGTTCGGAAATGCCGCGATAGGCGGTCGGCAAAAAGGAGAAAAAGCTCACCGCGGTCGCCGCCGCGGCGAGCGACAGCGGCAAGGCCAGCCCCCGGGCGGTGCGCAGCAACGCCGCGGACAGATCCGCCGCCAGGAAGCGTTCCTCGCGATAGCGCACGCCTACCTGGATACCGAAATCCACGCCGATGCCGACGAACAGCACGGCGAACGCGACCGAGATCAGGTTCAGCGCGCCGACCATCCACAGACCCAGCGCGGCGGTGGCCGCCAGGCCCGCGATCAGCGTGACGAACACGGCCAGCACGAGACGCAGCGAGCGCACCGCATACCAGAGGATCGCCACCACCGTCAGCAGCGTGGCGATCGCGTTCGGCACCGCGCCCTCGGCCACGGAAGCGAACTCCTCGTCCGCGAGCGGGCGCGCGCCCGTGAGCCGCACCGTCGCATGAAAGCGCGCGTCGAGCCGCAGATCGCGGGCGGCGGCGCGGATCGTCGCCGATGCGGCGGCGCCCGGCTCCAGCGCGCTGAAATCGAGCACCGGCCGCACCGTGACGTAGCTGCGTCCCGCCGCGACCGGCGCGCCGTCGGCCGCTTCGGCCACGGCGTCGCGGGACTGGGCGAGATTGCGCCACGACAGCGCGACCGGCTTGCCGTCCAGCGCCCCATCCACCGCGTCGGCGCTGCGGCCCAGCAGCGTGCGCATGTCGGCCAGCGCGAGCTTGCCGCTCTCCACTGGCACGAGCAGCGTCACCGAGAGCAGATTCGCCAGCCCGCGCAGACTGGGGTCGTGCGCCAGCGAATTGAGCAGCGAGCGCGCGTCGGTCAACTGCCGGCCCAGGCGCTCGACTTTCGCGGTGGACAGATATAGCAGGCCGTTTTTCTCGAAAAACGCGCCGCCATCGGGCCGCGCCACCGATTCGAAGCGCTTCGGGTCGCCCGCGAGACGCGCGGCCAGCGCGTCGGCGGCCGCGTCGGCGAGTTCCGGCGCCGGGGCGTCGATCACCACCAGCGTGGTTTGCGAGCGCCCCGGGAAGGCTGCATCGAGCGCCCGGTCGCGCGCGGCCCAGGGCCGCTTGCTGTCGATCAGGCCGCTGATGTCGGTATTGATGGCGAAATGCCGGGCGACGTACACGACGCTGCATACCGCCAGCAGCACGGACACCATGACGACCCGCCACGGGTGTCGGATCGAGCCGTTGACGACTCTCGTAATCAGCGAAGTCAGCATGGTCGAAGCGCGCTCCTGTTGCGAAAGGCTTGCAGTATAGCGGCACCCCGCCCCCGGCACGGGCGCCTGGAGGCGCGGCAGGGAGCGACGGGCCGATCCGCTATACTCGACCACATCGACGTGGCCAGGCTGTCGCTACAGCTTTCCGCTCCCCCACTCTCCGCTCAAGGATGACACTCCGCTTGCGCTCGCACCCCTTTTCCGTTCATTCCCTGTCCGCTTCCCGCCGTGCGCCGCACGCCGCGGCCCTCCTGCGCCGTCTGCCGCATGCGCTCGCGCTCGGCGGCGCGGTCCTGCTGCTCGCCGTCGCGCCGGGTCTCGCCACCGCCGCCCCCACGGCCTCCGCCGCTTCGGCGCCGGTTGCCGCCCGGGCCGCGTCGGACGTGGTCGTGCCGCCCGCCTCGGCCAGCGCCGACGCGACCCTGAAAGCCGCCGTCGAAGGCACGCTCGCCGCCATCCGCAGCGATCCCGTGGCCAAGGGGGGCGACCCCGCGCGCACCGCGCAACTGGTCGAAACCCATTTCCTGCCGTTCACCGATTTCCGCCGCACCGCGCGGCTGGCTGCCGGAGACGCATGGAACAGCGCCACGCCCCAGCAGCAGGAAGCGATCTTCCAGCAATTCCAGGCGTTGCTGGTGCGCGTCTACGCCGCGCAGTTGACGCAGATACAGGGACAGCACATCCAGTTCCGCTTCGACCACCCGAAGCCCGTGCCGAATTCCACCGACGTGGTGGTGCGCAGCCAGGTGCATACCGACACCGACGACATGTCCACCGGCTATCGTCTCGCGAAGACGCCCACGGGCTACAAGGTGTACGACATCGACCTGATGGGCATCTGGCTGATCCAGGTCTACCGTCAGCAGTTCGGCGACCAGTTGCGCCAGGGCGGCGTCGACGGCCTGATCAAATTCCTCGCCGCGCACAACGCGGCACACGGCGCCGACTGAGCGCTGCCGGGGATGGCGTCGCGCGGAGAATAAAAACCTGCCGGGAGCGCCCTCGCGAGAACGTCGCGGCGCGTCCGGGCTGCGGCCAGTACGAATCTCGTTTATATTTCGGCTTTGCATTTCGCGTTGTATCGCTCATGCCGCCAAAACCTCGCACCTGGGACGGACGTCTGGCTCGCCAGATGATACTGCCCCTGGTGTCCACGCCCGTCACGCCGAATCACCTCACCACCGTACGCCTGATCGTGGGGCTGGCGTGTGCCTGGGCGTTCTCGCTGGGAGGCTATGGCTGGACGAATCTGGGCGCGCTGCTGCTGGTGCTCTCCAACGTCATCGACCATGCCGACGGCGAACTGGCCCGTCTGAGCGGCAAGAGCAGCCGCTTCGGGCATTTCTACGACCTCGCGGCGGATTCGCTGGTGACCGTGCTCTTGTTCGTCGGCATCGGCGCCGGCGTCGCGCATATCGCGGACACCCCTGCCGGCGCGCACCTTGCGCCGCACTTTGCACCGCATTTTCCGCACTACGCCACGGCCGCCGGGACGCTGGCAGGCATATCGGTCGCGGCGATCTTCTTCATGCGCATGCGCATCGAGGAAATCGCGGGAAAGGCCGGCACCGCACAGCCGAGTTGGGGCGGGTTCGAGCTCGAGGACATCCTGTATCTGATGCCGCTCGTCACGCTGTTCCAGGGGCTGCAATCCTTCCTGATGCTGGCCGCGATCGGCGCGCCGGCATTCGCGCTGTGGATCACCTTCGATTATTTCCGCGTCATGCGGCGCCGCGTAACGCCCGCCGCCCCCGTTTCCAAGACTCCCAGCAGGCCGTAACATGCGTTCCGCCACCTTGCCCGAAAGCGTTCCCCAGCCGTCCGCCCCCTCCCAGCCCGATGTGTCCGCGGCGGCGGCGCTGCCGGCGCGCCTGGCCGGATTCGACAACGACGCGTTGCAGGACACCTTCCACGCGCAGGGCGAATTCCTGTTTCTGAAGGAATTCCTGCCCGAGGCCACCACCCGCATGCTGATCGACGGCATGCAGGCCGCCCGCGTCGAGATGAACCGCAACTATCTGCCCGGTCACAAAAAGGGCGGCAGCGTCAGCCGTCACGCGATCGACCGTCTCGCCCCCGGCATCGCCGAGCTGTACCGCTCGCCCGCGCTGATCGCCTGGCTCTCGCGCCTGTCGCGACAGAAACTGCAAATCTCGCCCGATACCGATCCGCACGCGTACGCGCTCTATTTCTATACGGAGCCCGGCGACCATATCGGCTGGCATTACGACACGTCCTACTACAAGGGTCGCCGCTACACGCTGCTGCTGGGCGTGGTCGACCGCTCGTCGAGCAAGCTCGAATACCGCCTGCACACGCGCGACGCCGCGAAAAAGACCGTCGAGGGCGTCGAGGGACTCGACCCGGGCGGCCTCGTTTTCTTCGACGGCGACCAGCTGCATCACCGCATCACGCCGCTGGGCGTGGGCGAGGAACGCGTCTCGCTGACCTTCGAGTACGTGACCGACCCGGACATGGGACGCTGGCAGCGCTTCATCTCCAACATGAAGGACGCGGTCGCCTATTTCGGCTTTCGTCAGGTGTTCCGTTCGCGCCGCGCCGGATGAAACGCTCCGCCTTCATCGCCCTCAGCCTGGGGCTCGCGGTCTTCGTCGCGCTGCTCTCGTGGCGGGGCGCGGGGCTGATCGCGGCGACCTTCGTCGCCGCCGGCTGGGGGCTGCTCGCGGTCGCGCTCTTTCATCTCGTGCCGCTGCTGCTGGACACAGCCGCGATGCATGTGCTGGCGGACCGGCAGACGCGCTTCGGCGCGACGCTGGGCGCGCGCTGGGCGGGTGAATCCGTCAACAGTCTGATGCCCGCCGGCCAGATGGGCGGGCCGGTCGTGATGGCGCGCATGCTGGCCGGCGGGACCGGATCGATGTCGGCGGCCGGCGCGCTGGTCGCGGTGGCCACCACGCAGCAGGTGTTGGCGCAGGCCCTGTTCGCGATCCTCGGCGTGGCCCTGCTGTCGCTGCGCACCGGCAGCGGGCATCTCGTCCTGCCGTTGATCGCCGGCATCTCGCTGTTTACGCTCAGCGGCACGTTTCTGTACCGGCTGCAACGCCGGGGCCTGTTCGGCAGGCTCGGCGCCCTGACCGCGCGTCTTGGCATCGGATCGGGCGCGGGTGGCGGCTGGGCCCGGCGCGCGGCACGGCTCGACGCGATGGTCGAGTCGATGTATGCCCAGGCGCGCAGCGTGCGCGCCTGCTTCGGCCTGAACCTGCTCGGCTGGCTGGTGGGCACGGGTGAAGTCTGGCTGGCGCTGCACTTCATCGGCCATCCGGTGAGTCTGCTCGACGCGCTGCTGCTCGAAAGCCTCGGCCAGGCGATACGCGGCATCGCGTTTGCGATACCGGGCGCGCTTGGCGTGCAGGAAGGCGGTTTCCTGCTGCTCGCGCCCTTCGTCGGCCTGTCTCCCGAGGCGGCGCTGGCGCTGTCGCTGTGCAAACGCACCCGCGAGCTGCTGTTCGGCTTGCCCGGGCTGGGATACTGGCATTGGCGCGAGCGCCTGCGCCGGCGCGCGGCCGCCGTCGCGCCGCATGGCGTGCCCCGCCCTGTGCCGCATGGCGTGCCCGGTCCTGCGCCGCATGTCGTCAAATCGCCCTGAACCGTCGTAAAGTTGCCCTGACCGGCACCGTACCTGAATCCCGCGGCATGCCGGCAAACCCTCCCGCGTGGTATCGATGCCGCGAACGGGATCTGCCCCCGGGTCTTCCCGCCCGGTCTCCTCATACTTTCCTTGCCTAACTGATCTCATGAGCAAACGTGCAGTCATCCTGGCGGCAGGCGTCGGACAACGGCTGCAACTGGCCGCCGACGCTCCCGCGCCGAAGTGTCTCCTGCGCTTTGACGGGCGGACCCTGCTGGAGCGGCATCTGCGGCTCCTGCGCGCGGTCGGCGTGGAGGACGTGGTCATCGTCGTCGGCTACGAGCACCAGCAGATCGCCGACGAACTCGACCGGCTCGACTGGACGCCGCGGCCCACGCTGATCCTCAATCCGCAATACCGGCAGGGCAGCGTCGTCAGCGTCGCCGCCGCCGAATCGGCGCTGTGCGCCGGTGGCGATGTGCTGCTGATGGACGCGGACGTGCTGTACGACGTGCGCATGCTCGCGGCGCTGGTGGCCGACGACAGCGCCGACCGCCTGCTGCTCGACGCCGGTTTCGAAGCCGGCGACGAGCCGGTCAAGCTGTGCCTGCGCGACGGCCGGCCGGTCGAGTTGCGCAAGAAAGTGGCGGACGGTCTGCGTTACGATCACGTAGGCGAGTCCGTCGGGTTTTTCCGTTTCACGCAGGCGAGTGCGACACGCCTCGCGCAGATCGTGCGGCAGTACGCACAGACGCAGCGCGGCGGCGAGCCGCACGAGGAAGCCGTGCGCGACCTGCTGCTCGAATCGCCGGAGCGCTTCGCCTGCGCGGACGTCACCGGCCTGCCCTGGCTGGAGATCGATTTTCCAGTCGACGTGATCCGCGCCCGCGAAGTCGTGCTCCCCCAACTCCACCCTCTTCTGTGATCATCGACATGAACGCATCGCCCACCCCGGCACCGCACTCCCCGCACGCTTCGGTCAATCCGTCCGCTTCGGCGCAGACGTTGAGCCGCGCCGCGCAGTTCCGCGCGCTGCTGACCAGCCCGCAGCTCGAATTCATCATGGAAGCGCATAACGGCGTGAGCGCCCGGATCGTCGAGGAAGCCGGCTTCAAGGGCATCTGGGGCTCGGGCCTGACGCTGTCGGCGCAATACGGCGTGCGCGACAACAACGAGGCGAGCTGGACGCAGGTGGTCGACATGCTCGACTTCATGGCCGATGCCAGCAAGCTGCCGATCCTGCTGGACGGCGACACGGGCTACGGCAACTTCAACAACTTCCGCCGCCTGATCCACAAGCTCGAACAGCGCAGCATCGCCGGCGTGTGCATCGAGGACAAGATTTTCCCGAAGACCAACAGCTTCATCGACGGCGAGCGCCAGCCCCTGGCCGACGTCGACGAATTCTGCGGCAAGATCAAGGCCGGCAAGGATTCGCAGTCGGACCCGGATTTCTCCATCGTCGCGCGCGTCGAGGCGCTGATCTCCGGCTGGGGCATGGACGAGGCGCTGCGCCGCGCCGAGGCGTATCGCGCCGCCGGCGCCGACGCGATCCTGATCCACAGCAAGCGCTCCAAACCCGACGAGATCCTCGAATTCGCGAAGGAATGGGCCGGCCGCAGCCCGCTCGTGATCGTGCCGACGAAGTACTACAGCACGCCGACCGACGTCTTCCGGCGCGCCGGCATCAATCTCGTCATCTGGGCGAACCATCTGCTGCGCGCGGCGATTCCGGCGATGCAGGCGGTCGCGCGCGAGATCCACGCGAGCGAGACGCTGGTCGAGATCGAGGACCGCGTCGCCCCCGTCGACGAGATCTTCCGCCTGCAGGGCGCCGCCGAATACAGCGCCGCCGAGCGCCGCTACTTCGCCCCCAGCCGCCCGGCGCCGCGCGCCGTCGTGCTGGCCGCGAGCCGCGGCGACGGTCTGGAGACGCTGACGCTGGAACGCCCGAAGGTCATGCTGCCGATCGGCGGCAAGCCGCTGCTGCGCTGGCTCGTCGACGCCTTCAAGAAGGAAAGCGTCAACGACATCACGGTGGTCGCCGGCTACAAGGCCGAGGCGATCGACATCCCGGGCCTGCGCAAGGTGCTCAACCCCGACTACGCGACGAGCGGCGAACTGGTCTCGCTCGCCGCCGCCGCGGACGTGCTGGACAGCGACGTCGTCATCACCTACGGCGACCTGCTGTTTCGCCAGTACATCCTGCAGGACCTGCTGCAGCAGGACGCGGAGATCTGCATCGTGGTGGACTCGTCGCAGGCGGCGGGCACGGGCGTCGACCTCGCCTGGTGCTCCGCACCCGACGACCGCGGCCTGTTCGGTCAGCAGGTCACGCTGCGCCACATCGGCAACGCGGCGGGCAAGGACACGAGCCACGCCGCGAGCGCGCCCCTGGGCGCAGCCGCCGGACGCTGGATCGGCATGCTGAGCGTGCGCGGCGCGGGTCGCCAGCATGTGGCCACGGCGCTCGCGCACCTGCGCGCGCAATCGGATTTCGCGCAACTCGGCGTCCCCGCCCTGTTGAACGCCTTGACCGAAGCCGGCCATCCGGTCGGCGTCCTGTACGTGCACGGCCACTGGCGCGGCGTCAACGACCTCGAGGATTTCCGCCTGGCCGGCGAATTCGCCCACGCGCAACGCCCGATCGGCACAGGGAGCGCGCATGATTGACGCCGCCCAGTTCGTCGAGGCGGCGCGCGCACGGGGGTTTTCCCGCTACGCGGGCGTGCCCTGCTCGTACCTGACGCCCTTCATCAATTACGTGATCCAGGACCCGTCGCTCGATTACGTTTCCGCGGCGAACGAGGGGGATGCCGTGGCGATCAGCGCCGGCGTCGCGCTGGCCGGCGAGCGCGCGGTGACGATGATGCAGAACTCGGGCCTCGGCAACGCGGTCAGTCCGCTGACCTCGCTGACCTGGACCTTCGCGCTGCCGCAGCTGCTCATCATTACCTGGCGCGGCGAGCCCGGCGTGGCCGACGAACCGCAGCACGCGCTGATGGGACCGATCACGCCGGCGATGCTCGACACGATGGACGTGGCCTGGGAAATCTTCCCGACCCGGCCCGAGGACATCGACGCCGCGCTCGAGCGCGCCTGCGCGCACATGGCTGGCACCGGCCGCCCGTACGCGCTGTTGATGAAAAAAGGCAGCGTCGCACCGTTCAAGCTCAGCGGCTCCGGCGCCCCCACGCCGCGCGCGGCATGCGTGCTGGAATCGGGCGCGGAGGCGCCGCGCCCCGGCGTGGCGTCCAACGCGCGCGCGGCGCGTCCGAACCGCACCGAGGCGCTCGCGCGGGTGATCGCGCACACGCCGCTTGGCGACACCGTCGTGCTCGCCACCACCGGCTTCGCCGGCCGTGAACTCTATGCGCTCGCAGACCGCGCGAACCAGCTCTATATGGTCGGCTCGATGGGCTGCGTCGCCACGCTCGCGCTCGGGCTCGCCCGGGCGCGTCCGGACCTGCGCGTCGTCGCCGTCGACGGCGACGGCGCGGCGCTGATGCGCATGGGCCTGTTCGCCACGCTGGGCGCCTACGGTCCGTCCAACCTGCTGCACCTGGTGCTCGACAACGGCGTGCACGACTCCACCGGCGGACAGGCGACGGTTTCCGCCGGCGTTTCGTTCGCGCGCGTCGCCGCGGCCTGCGGTTACGCATGGGCCGCCGAGGGCGATGCGCTGGACGTGATCGACCGCCTCTTCGCCGCGCCGCACGCACGGGACGACGCAGCGCCGGACACGGCGTCAAGCCCGGCGGGAAGTCCGGCGGAAACGGCATCCTCCCTCTCCGGCGGCACCCGTTTCGCCTGCCTGCGTACGCGCCCCGGCAGCCCCGCCGACCTGCCGCGTCCGTCCGTCACGCCCGTGCAGGTCCGCCAGCGCCTCCAGGCGCACATCGCCCGATGACCTCGCCCATGCTCCTGCTCAATCCCGGCCCCGTCACGCTGTCCGAGCGTGTGCGCCGCAGCCTGCTGCAAACCGACCTCTGCCACCGGGAGGACGAATTCTTCGACTTGCAGGACGAAATCCGTGCGCGCCTGCTCGACGTCTATGCGCTCGATGCCGCGCGCTGGGCGCCGGTGCTGCTCACCGGCTCCGGCACGGCGGCGGTCGAGGCGATGATGTCCTCGCTGCCCGGTGCCGACGCCCGTCTGCTGATCATCGAAAACGGCGTCTACGGCGAGCGCATGAGCGCGATCGCCACGCGTCATGGCATCGCCCACGAGACCGTGCGCCACGCCTGGGGCGCACCGGTCGACGTCGCGGCCGTGATCGCGCGACTGGATACGGCAACCCCGGCGATGCCGGCCGTCACCCACGTCGGCATCGTCCACCACGAGACCACCACCGGCCGGCTGAATGCCGTCGGCGCGGTGGGCGCGGCCTGCCGGGCGCGCGGCATCGGCGTCCTGCTCGACGCGGTCAGCAGTTTCGGCGCGGAGATGATCGACTTCGCCGGCTGGGGTATCACCGCCGCCGCCGCCACCGCGAACAAATGCCTGCACGGCGTGCCCGGCGCCTGTTTCGTCATCGCCGCGCGCGATGCCCTCGCGCAGGCCGCGCCGCGCACGCTCTACCTGGACCTGCCCGCCTGGGCACGCGCGCAGGATGCACGCGGCACGCCATTCACGCCGTCGGTGCATGCGTACTACGCCTTGCTCGAGGCATTGCGGGAATTCGCCGACGAAGGGGGCCTCGACGCCCGGCAGGCGCGCTACGCCGCGCTCGCCGACCAGGCGCGCGCCGGTCTCGCCGCGATGGGCATCGAAGGGCTGCTCGAGCCGCGTGACGCATCGGTCGTGCTGCGGGCCTACCGTCTGCCCGACGGCATCGACTACCCGCTGCTGCACGACACGCTCAAGCGGCACGGTTTCGTGATCTACGCGGGTCAGGGCGCGCTGGCGAAGGCCATGTTCCGCATCTCGACGATGGGCGCGATCACCGCCCCCGATATCGACCGCCTGCTCGCCGTCATCCGCGGCTTGCTGGCCGCGCGCCCCGCGGCGGATTGAACGCCACCCGCGGCGGGCGGCGGGTACCGCGATCGGAACCGCCGAGACCCATCATCGGGGCGAGCCGTTTCAAGCCCGTGCGCCCGCGCGTCTAATCGCCCGACGTCGGCGCGCCGCAGTGCTTGCTCTCCGACAGCGATTCCAGCGCCTGCCGGCGCTCGCGCGCGCTTTTCAGCGCCGAATCCTTTTCCAGCACGTTGCCCAGACCAAAATCGGCGAGGAACGAACCGACGGAGCGCAGGTTGAACGCGCTTTCCTTTTCGACTCGCTGGACGAAACCGTCCACCTTGGCGAGTTCAAGTGTGATCTCGCGACAATTCATCTGCGTTCGCTCCGCGGACGTCAAATCGCCCATCCGGCCGTAGTGCTTGGTCGCGCATCCCGCCAAAGCGAGCAGCGTCAAGCCGACTGCAATTGCCTTCATCAACCCATCCCCTTTTCGTCGAACCGCCGCGCATTCGGGCAAAACGCGATCTTGACAGTGCCAGACACGGCGTTCCATCGGACACGTCCGGTTGTGTACCGCAGCACGCAGATCCGGTCCCGCCAGGCGGGAAAAAAATGCTCCCTGCCAGGGCATGCGTCATGACGGCGTCGCCGTCGCTGCGTTACACTCGATCAGGCGCTCGACCGGGCCCGACCATTCCTCCAACCGGATTCCGTATGAAACTGATAGGCATGCTCGACTCCCCCTACGTGCGACGGGTCGCGATCACGCTGGCCGCGCTCGACATCCCGCACGAGCGCGAGCAGCTGTCGGTATTCCGGCATTTCGACGCGTTTCGGGAAATCAATCCGATCGTCAAGGCGCCGACGTTGATCACCGACGACGGTACGCTCCTGGTGGAATCGACGCTGATCACCGATTACCTGGACGGAGAAGTTGCACCGGAACGCCGCCTGACGCCCGCCGACGGCGCCGCGCGGCTGCGTGTCCTGCATCTGGTCGGCTTCGCGCTGACGGCGGCCGACAAGGCGGTCTCGATCGTCTACGAGCAGCAATTGCGTCCGCAGGACAAGCAGCATCAACCCTGGCTCGAGCGCGTGAGCGGGCAGCTGCACGCCGCCTTTGCCGCGCTCGAGGCCGCGGCCGCCATGAGGAACGCGGCGAGCCCGGCACCCTGGCTCGTAGGCGAGCGCATGACGCAGGCCGACATCACCGTCGCGGTCGCCTGGCGTTTCACGCAGCACCTGCTGCCGGGGACCGTCGATGCGGCCACCTACCCCTCGCTCGCCGCCCTGTCCGCCCGCGCGGAAGCCCTGCCGATTTTCGTCGGCGCGCCACTTTAACCCCGGAGCGATGCCGATGATCGAACCGCTCCTGCTCGCCGTCTGCCGGGTCAGTACCTATGACGGCGAACGCCGGCTCACGAACGCGAGCAGCTTTTTCTTTGAACGCGAACGTCGCCTGTTCCTGGTCACCAGCCGGCACGTGATGATCGACATCCCGAGCCAGCACCACCCGACGCGGCTGCAGGTGGAACTGCACACCGACGCCGAGGACATGGCGCAATCCACCGGTTTTTCGATCCCGCTGTACGAGGATGGCAAAAGCCTGTGGCGCCAGGGTATCGACGCCGGCGGCGAGATCGACGTCGCCGTCATCGAAATCGATCGCAACGCCCTGCCGCAGGGCGCGGTATATCGCGCCTTCGGCCCGGCCAACCTGCTCGCCCCCGGCGATCAGGTCGAGGTGGGCTCATCGCTGTTGATCGTCGGCTTCCCGCTCGGTTTTCACGACACGCTGCACCATATGCCGGTGGTGCGCCACGCAGTGATCGCCTCGTCGTTCGGTCTGCGCTTCAAGGGGGAAGGGTATTTCCTGACGGATGCGCGTACGCACCGCGGCACCAGCGGCGCGCCGGTGGTGCTGCGCGCGCCCGTCACGCGCGGCATGCCGGAAACCACGCTGCAATGGCTGCTGCTCGGCGTGCACTCGTCGCGCATCGACGTGGGCACGCGCGACCAGATACTCGACGAGGCATTGGGGTTGAACGGGACGTGGTACACCGATATCCTAATGACGCTCACCGATCAATAAACGGCAGGCCGCGACCGGGACGTCGGGTATGCCGTTCATGGCGCACCGAACCGTGCGCCGAAAGCGGCAACGGAAAGCGGCAACTACTTGGGCGACGGCGTGGGGGCGCCCGTTGCATAGCGCAGCCAGACCGCGCCTTCGCCGACCTGATCCACGCTTTTCAGCGTCATGTAGGCGGGCTGTTTCCATGCTTCCTTCCCGATCTCGAACGACGCCGGATGCTCGCCTCGACCATCGACCAGGGGCAGGATCAGCACGCTGACCTCGTCCACCAGGCCGGCGTTGACGAACGCGCCGCTGACATGCGCCCCGCCCTCGACGATCAGCGTCCCGACGCCCAGTTCCCGCTGCAAGGTCTCGAGCACGCTCGCGAGATCGATCTCGGTCTTGCCGCCGAAGACATAGGACACCCCGACCGATTGCAGGTAGGCCAGGAAATCGTCGGACACCGATTCGCTCAGGACTTCGACGACGTGCGATTTCAACGCGACATTGCTTTTCCACGGCACCGCGCCTTTCGGATCGATCGAAATCGCATATTGCGCAGCGTCGCGCACCACGAAGTGGTTCGTGCGCGGCACCGGCTCCTTCGCCAGGCCGCGTGGGTAATCGTCGCAGTGCGAGACTTCCTGCATCGTCACGCGGCCACAGATCCAGCCGTCGGCCTTGAACTGCGAGGCGGTTTCCTCATACAGCGCCGATGCGCCCTTCAGGTGCCAGCCATCGGTCAGGCTGTGGCCGTCGATCGACGACATCATGTGACACACGATATATGGTTTCATTGTCGCTCCAGATTTGATGGCAGTGGCGATCCTGTGGCAAATCCCGTGCCCGCACGCATCCCCCATCCCGCGCCCCGGCCGTGCGCAATCGTTTACCATGGGGCCTCCACCGCGTTCGCGGCGCGCCATCAATGCAGTTCGGCCAGGAGGTAATGCGAGCGGCAGAACAGGCTGCCGCTCGCACGCATGAAACGAGGCGAGCGCACCTTCGCACAAAGACACCCGGCATCGCTTTCGCACGATGTCGGCGCGATAAATCCACCGAAGATACCGCATGCGCATTGGCATCCTCACCCATGTGAAACATCCCGTCCGCGAGCCCTTCGCCGGCGGTCTCGAGGCGTTCACCTACGATATGACCCTCGCGCTGAAAAAGCGCGGTCATGACGTCACCCTGTTCGCCAGTTCGGGCTCCGCCGCGGAACTCGGGCATATCGCCATTCTCGACGACGAAAACTATGGCGAAACCGGCACGCGCGGCATCAAGGAAGCGTTTTTTGAAGAATACCGGGACGAGCATGTCGCTTACATGAACTGCATGCAGCGTCTCGACGATCATCGTTTCGACGTCGTATTCAACAATTCACTGCACTACGTGCCCGTGATGATGGCGCCCCTGATCGGGACGCCCATGCTGACGGTGCTCCACACTCCCCCGTTTTTCGAATTGTCCAACGCCATCGCGGCGCTCCGCCGGACCACGAAAATACGCTTCGCCACCGTATCGAAATCCAATGCGCGCAGTTGGGCGCGCTGGGTTCCCGAATGCGACATCATCGCGAACGGCATCGATCTATCGACATGGGCGCCGGTCGCGCAGCCTTCCAGGCGGCATGCGCTCTGGTATGGCCGCCTGGTACCGGAAAAGGGCGCGCACCTGGCGATGGACGCCGCGCAGCGCGCGGGCCTGTCGATCGAGATCGTCGGGCAGGCCAGCGACGAAACCTATTTCAAAAACGAGATCGCCCCGCGCCTGAACGAACACGCCGTCTACCTCGGACACCTCGAACGTTCGAGCCTGGTGAGCCGCGTGCAACATGCGAGTGTCTGCCTGGTCACGCCTTGCTGGGACGAACCGTTTGGTCTGGTGGTGGCGGAATCATTGGCCTGCGGCACGCCCGTGGCGGCCTTCGCACGCGGGGCCATTCCCGATCTTCTCACCGCCGCGACGGGAGTCACCGCGCCGCCGGGCGATGTCGATGCACTGGCGCAGGCCGCCGTGCGCGCCCGTGAACTGTCGCGAGCCGAGTGTCGCCACGCCGCGCAGGCATGGTGGAGCCAGGACCTCATGCTGACGCGATACGAACGCCTCTTGCAGGAGGTCGCGACGCGCCGGCTCCCCGCCGATGCGTAAAGTGTCGATCGGCTATTACGCGCATCATCATGGCAGCGGGCACGTGTCGCGCGCCCTGCAGATTGGTCGATTCCTGGATCATCCCCCGACCCTTTTCAGCAGTGCGCCCCTGCCGGACCATGACGCTTCTCACGTCACCTTCTGCCGCCTCGACCCGGACACCGGCAACGCCCTCGCGAATCCTACGCCTCACGGACTGCATTATGCCCCGACCGGGCTGCGCGGCATCGTAGAGCGCACGGGGCGCATGGTCGATTGGTTTCGCGCGCAATGGCCCTGTGTCCTGGTGGTAGACGTCTCGGTGGAAGTCGCGCTCCTGGCGAGGCTATGCGCGGTGCCGACCATCCTGATCCGTCAGAACGGCATCCGCACCGACGCGCCGCACAGGCTGGCCTATGACAGCGCCGTGGCGCTGCTCGCGCCGTTTCCCGCAGCGCTCGGGGCAAAACCCGAAGACGATGCCTGGGGCGGAAAAACCGTGTTCACGGGATTCATCTCGCGGTATTCCACCCCGGCACGCACGCTGCCGGCCGCGCCCAATACCGTCTCGGTACTGATCGGACATGGCGGCACGATGGTGACGCTTGCCGACCTGTGCGCCGCGGCACGTGCCACCCCGGCATGGCGGTGGTCGGTTTTGGGACCTATCGCGCCGGATTCGGCGGTTTCCTGTCCAGCGAATCTCGATTTGCTGGGCATCGTGCCCGATCCGGCAGAACACCTCCGTCGTGCGCAGATCGTGGTGGGTTCCGCAGGCGACAACGTCGTCGCGGAGATGGCGTATCTCCGCTGCAGATACATTGCCCTGTCCGAGCCGCGTCCGTTCGACGAACAAATCCTCACGGCCCAGACGCTCGAACGCCTGGGGCTGGCGCTCCACTGTCCGGACTGGCCGGTGGCCCCCGCATGGCCCGCCTTGCTGCAACGGGCATCGGCGCTGGACGCATCCGGATGGAACGCGTTCACGGCGCAATCCGGTGCGGAAACGGCCGCGCGGGCCATTCAGGCGATCTCCGACCAGGCCTGGAAACACGGCATCGAAAACAGGCAATCATGATCAGTGTCCTCACACTCGTCCACGGCCGCGCACGTCACCTCGAAAATTTACTGGCCGGACTGGAACGGGGCGATGTCCCGCCGCACGAGGTCGTCATCGTTCACATGAACGAGCCGGCCGTCCAGCGGCACAGCCGGCATTTCCCCATCGTCGCGCGCGAAATGGCCGACGAGAATTTCCTGCCGCTCGCGGCGGCACGAAACGCTGCCGCCGCCGCGGCCCGGGGCGACCAGCTCGTTTTTCTCGATGTCGACTGCATTCCGGATCCGCAACTCGTCAGCGACTACATGGCATCGCTGCGCCGCCATCCCGACGCGATACACCAGGGCGAGGTGAGATATCTTCCGCCCCGTGCCGACGGCCCCGGGCAGGGAGCCTGCCGGTCCAACGACGACGCGCGCCCGCACCCCCTGCACGCGCATCGAATCGCAGGCGAGCCCGTTCCCTACAATCTTTTCTGGTCGCTGAACTTCGCCTGCCGGAAAGCGGTCTTCGACAGCCTGGGCGGATTCGACGAACGGTATCGCGGGTATGGGGCCGAGGACACCGATTTCAGCTATCGGGCACACGCCAGGGGGACGCCCCTGTCCAGCGCCCCCGCCCTCGCGTTCCATCAACACCACGCGAGCTACGACCCCCCTCTCAATCATCTTGCGAGCATCGTCGCCAACGCGTGCACGTTCAAGAGGTCATGGGGAACCTGGCCGATGCGCGGCTGGCTGGACGCGTTCGAACGGCAAGGTCTGATCACGGTACACGACGATCGCATCGCGTTGAAGCGGATGCCGACGCCGCAAGAAATCGCGGCTTGTCTCGAGAAGGATCACGGTGCCGATTTTTAGCGATAGTTAATATTACGTTAAATGTCGAGAAAGGACGAACGGCGCGATCACGTGGAATGTTCATCGACCCGCACCGCGCCTGCTTCCGAAAGCAGCGTTCGCACCGTCTCGGCGCCGGCAGACAACCCCTCCAGGCCGATCGCCATGTAAACGGATTCATGCGCGAAGGGCTCGCGCGTGGGTTCGGATGTGCTGGGCGTCTGGGGCGCGGACTTCTCGACGCCGAAAAGCTTGGCCAGCAGGCTTTGCAGATGGCCCAGGGGCCCATTGGAGGACATCTCGGTCTCGGCCCCCTTCACCCTTTCCCTCTCCCCCGGCATGACGACCGGCGGTGTTTTCACGCTTGGGTAGGTATCGATGTGGCTGTCCGGAATACCCGCTTGAACGAGACGTCGTATGGCATCGCGCGCTTTCGTGGTGTTGTCGAAATCTGCAACCAGGACGGTAGGCATGTTTTCCCCTATGAAACGAAGTGGATCGTCGAATCCGGTCCGCGCTGCGAACTCGCCGGACCATGGCGCGGTCTGGAAAATGGGTTCGGCTACGATCGCAACCGATCCCTCTTCCAGCAAGCGACGTTCCAGACAATGCACGTCCGGCGAAACGGGCACGGCATCGATCGACCCGATTACGGTGCCGTGGCCACATCCCGGCGAGCGGATTGCATGGCCTGCCGTGCCACCGGGCCGGCGTCCGCGCCCTGCCCGCTCCATGAGCGTCGCATCATTTCCGTGGTCCGCTGCCGCAACGTCTCGAGGGTAAAGGGTTTCGTAAGCAGTTGCGTTTTCTCGGTTTCATCCCGATCCCGTAAAACGGCATCGCCGGCGTACCCAGTGATGAACAGGACACGCAGATCAGGCCGGGTGCGCCGTGCCGCCTCGGCAAGTTCCCATCCGTTCATGCCGTTGGGCAAGCCGACATCGGTGATCAGCAAGTCCACCGAGCCAGCCGCGTCGAGCGCCGTCAATGCGGCCGGCCCGTCGCCGGCTTCCAGAGTGCGATAGCCGGCATCGCTCAAACATTCCACCAGAACCGCCCGTACGCTGGACTCGTCGTCGACGATCATGACCGTCGCGTCCGCCGCGCGTCGCAACGGCGACACGACCGGTTCGATGGGTTGCGGCATGTCCGGCAGCGCCGCATGCCGGGGCAGAAAGAGCCGCACGGTGGTGCCGCGCCCGACATGCGAGTGGATTCGGATATGACCGTTCGATTGCTTGACGAACCCCTGGATCATCGAAAGACCCAGACCCGTGCCGGTGCCCACGGGTTTGGTCGTGAAAAACGGATCGAACGCACGTTCCAGCACATCGGCCGGCATGCCTTCTCCGGTATCGGTGACGGAAATGCACACGTATTCGCCGGCCGCGATCTGCGCCGCCCCCGCGCTGGATTCGTCGAAGCGGGTATTCGTTGTTTCGATGAAAAGCCGCCCGCCCCTGGGCATCGCATCCCGACTGTTGATCGCCAGATTCAGCACCGCATTGTCCAACTGATGCGGATCGCACCATGCTGCCCATAATTCGGTCGCGAGCAGCATATCGAGCGAGATTTGGGGGCCCAACGCGCGCACGACCAGTTCCCGCATGCCGTCGATCAGCTGGTTCGCATCGACGGCGCGCGCGCTCAGGGGCTGCCGCCGCCCATACGCCAGCAAGCGATGCGTGAGCGCGGCGGCGCGCTCCGTCGCGCCCCGGGACATCGCCATATAGCGCTCGAGTTCGTCGAAGCGCCCTTGCCGGATGCGCAGCGACATCAAGTCGTGACTGCCCATGATGCCGGCCAGCAAATTATTGAAATCGTGGGCGATGCCTCCGGTCAGCTGCCCTATCGCCTCCATCTTCTGACTCTGCCGGAGCTGCTCCTGGGACTTGTCGAGCGCCGATTGCTGCGTCTTGAATTCGGTTACATCCCGAACTGTCCCAAAATAGATGCCGTCCTGATGCGCGACATGCCAAGACAGCCATCTGTAGTCTTGCGTTTCGCTGCGGAACCGGTTTTCCACGGTCAGAAAAGAACGCGGATGCCGAATCGAATCGTGCCACGCGGCCACATCATCCGGATGCAGGAAGGCGTCCAGCGGCGTGCCGGTGAGCTGCCCAGGCGTCCAGCCCAGTATGTGCTGCCAGGCGGGATTGACCGAAAGCAGACGCCCTTCGTGGGAGAAGGTGCAGATCATGTCCGGCGAATGGTGCCATATCTGATCCCGCTCCTGAATGCGGGCATCGACTTCCTTTTCAAGACGTCGGTTCGCGTCGCGCAGCAGGCCCAGCGTACGCCGGAATCGCGCGCAGACGATCGCCATGGCGCCGCTGACGATGGCAAAACTGAAATTGTCCAGCCACTCGTTCAGGTTGCGATCGAAGGCGAAGGCCGTACCGACGAAAAAATACTCGGCGGATAGCATGGCGAGCAGGGTCGAGAACACCGCCGGTCCGACGCCCAGCCAAAACCCGTTCAGCATCAAAACCGGCACGAAGAACAGGTAGGGCAGACCTTTCATTTCCACGTACAACCGGAAAACCGTAGGAATGCAAATCATCAGACCCGCGATCAGATATCGCGCCGCCGGCGGAAAATCCGTCGGGAAATCCCGACCACGAAATGCCGAAACCGACGAAAGATTAAAACGCACTGCCTGTTCCTGTTGAAGCCACGCCGGCGGCATGACATACGCATGCCGATATGGGGTCGTCGGTTACCGTGAACGCGAAGCGGACGATGTCCTGGCACGGGCGCAGGCCGACGAATGCCGGCAAAGACGTTCTCCATGACGCGCGCCCCCCGCCGTCCGCGAAACTGCACATGGCGTCACGGCATCCTCGCCGCATGAAACGGCACAAATTACCGATCCGATATCGACCCAAGGAATTCTCTCAGATATGCACACGAATGACACCTGAAAATGGCATATTTCGGGCTCTTCGACACCAATCCAACACAATTCAACACGACAGTCCATGCAAGGAAACATGCGCGGCAACGCTGTTACAAGAGCGATAATGCTATCCGCCCTTACCCATTCAGGCAATTATTACCTTTTTTTGAAAGAAACGCGATCCGCCGAATTCGACCTCAGGACGGCACGGCCGTATGCCCGACACCCAGTGATGCCATCCACTTCGTTCATTTTGCGGCGGTACCATGCGCGTTCGCGGGTTTCTGCGGTCGATACGGGTCGCCGCCCGTCGCCATCGGCGCAATGAACCCAAGTTCTTCGCGCAAGTATTTCATCAGCACCGCTGTCGCCGGCGAGGACTTTCTCGCCCCGTATCGTCGGGCGCGCAAACGGCCGGACACGTCGTCTTACCCGGCGGCAGGCGGGTTTCAGGGCACCGCATCGGGACGCTTGCTCGCGCCATGTTTCAGCAGTTCGCGCACCGCACCCGCTTGCCCCTGCTCCTGCGCCAAGGCCAGCGGCGTGCGCCCTGCCTCGTCCACGGCGTTCACCTGCGCGTCGTAGTCGACCAGCAGCGTGATGATCGGCACCGCGCCCGCCCGTGCCGCCAGATGCAGAAACGTCATGCCGCCCGGTCCTCGCGCGCGTACCGGCGCGCCACGGGCGAGCAGATCCCCCACTTCGTGGCTGTCGCCGCGTTCGATCGCCTCGGCCATCGCCGTCGACACCGTGCTTACGTCGTTGGTCCACCGCATTCCTTGCCCATTCCTTTATCGATATCGGTCCACCGCGCCGATCCGCCCCTGCGCGCGCCCGACGATGCGGCGTGAAGATTCCCCTAGAATATAGGACTTGCGCGCGACGCATCCCGCCGCGACGAACAACATACACGACACTCGCGTCATGGAACGACACCTCGCCGACGACGGCCGCGTTTTCATCGACATGCCCGACGACCCGGCGCGCAACCCGTGCCTGGATTGCGGCGCCTGCTGCCAGCATTTTCGCGTGTCGTTCTATGGGGGGGAGTCCGACGCGCATCCCGGCGGCTTCGTCCCGGACCATCTGATCGTTCCGATCAATCCGGTCATGGCCTGCATGAAGGGCACCGAGACCGGTGGCGCGCCCTGCGTGGCATTGACCGGCGTGGTCGGCCTGGGCACCGGGTGTTCGATCTATGCAAACCGGCCCACGCCCTGCCGCGAGTTTCCGGTATGGATGGCGGACGGCTCGCCCAATCCCGCGTGCCAGCGGCTGCGGCCGATGATCGGGAAGCCGCCCTTGCCCTGGCAGCCCCCGGAATACTAAACGACGCGCCGCGCCGCGCGAATCCCCTAGAATGGTGGCTTTCCGAAGCACCCTGCGCGATGGCGCACTCGAATGATTGAATGAAAAGTGAAAATCTGACGCCCCCCACGCCCGCCGTGGATCTCGCGAAGCACACCCCGATGATGCAGCAATATCATAGTACAATCTTTCTTTTCTCTGTTTTATAAGGATTTTCTTCAGTATTTCAATGTTATAAAAACGATAAGAATACACAGAGCATACTTTTTGATGCGGGCACTTGGCGGTAACTAGCGTGCAAGAATGGTGATGTGATGCCAACCAGACGCAAGGAGCCCATGACATGTGCGGACGATTTTCACAAGCGCGGAACGGCCTTGATTACGTCGAACCCTTGATGGGTGGCTACGATCCGCGGTAGAGCGAGCCGGACCTCTTCCGACCAAGTTACAACGTTGTGTCAAGCACGAAGCAACCCACCATCGGCCCGGACGGCCCTCGTCTTGACGCGTGGGGCTTCCGGCCATCCTGGGCAGTTGCTTGAAAAATCCCGTCGATGATCAACGCTCGGCTCGACAAAGCCGGCACATCAACGTGGAAGGGTCTATGGAAATCGCACCGCGTCATCGTTCCTTGCGAAGGGTGGTACGAGTGGATCACTGAGGCGGCAAGAAAAAGCCGTTCTTCATCGTCCCCAAGGATGGAAAACCCCTCTTCTTTGCAGGGTTATCTAACGTCAGGCTTAATTCGGATCACCCTCTGCCCGAAGGAACGTACGACGGCTTCGTGATCGTCACCGACGCATCGTCCGGCGGGATGGTCGATGTACATGACCGGCGGCCCCTCGCTTTTCGAGCGGATGAAGCTCAAGAATGGCTCGACCCCTCGATTGATTTCGAACGCGCGTCGCATTTGGCGAACAACGCTGTCACCAGGTCGGACGCCTTCACGTGGTTTAGGGTCAGCACGGACGTGAACAAGGTCGGGAACAACGAGGCAAGGTTCAACGAGCCACATGAATAACCTCGCTGCCCGTCTGGCCTGCCCTTTCCCATTGCCCTGGTATGGCACACCACTGGGCAGGGTTGAAGTGGCGGCATCGAGCGCTTGGATGCGCCGATGTGTACATTCGCAGGTCGAGGTGAACGACCTGCAACAGTCGGTACGCCCGCTGCGCGGCCTTCCCGATCAGCACCACTGTTCGCAGATTGGGTAACAGTGGAAGCAGGTTGTTCAGCTCTTCGACGCCGCGCCGGATCTCCGCCGCGTTGTACTTAATCGTCGCGTTTCAGCCCGGAATCACATTCCACAGAACGGTCCGCTTGCGCTCAACCCCAGCCGTGACCATGAAGTTGAACAGATTCTCCGCAGTTGGATCATCGTTATTCCGAGAGATAAACCCAGAGCCTTGCTTCTTGTCCGTCGGGGACGTCATCGGTCCAGGCTTTTCGAGCAGGAACAGTATGTACGCCCCGCACCCGCCGTCAAGCGGGTCAAATTCCTGGAACTCCCAGTCGGGGTCCCGCACGCGCAGGTCTGCCACGTACGCCACGAGCGGAGCGATGTGCGGTTCTGCGAGCATCGCCCGTCGAAGAGCGACGGCCTCGAGGAAGTGCAGGGTTCGAGGAGCATCTTCAAGCACCATGGCCATCTCAGATTTTAAAAAAGGTTTGGCGGACCGATAAAGAGACGATGCAGCCCTTTGCCAAGTTGGTTTGCCCTGTGCGAAGCGCACAGCCTAACAAATATCAATGAACACGGTTGCCACCACAATCCACGAGCGTAACGCCTGGCCGCCGCCCTACGGCACCGCCGTCGGCTCGCCCGTGAGCATAGGCATTTAGGTTGGAGGAAAGCACCGCATGGGAAACTGCTGTCCCTTTTCACATTGTGTCGGGCTTCGACATGGGAAAATCACAGCAAATGACTCAACAAGCAGGTCGATCCGTGAACGAAAAGCATGTCCGACGTGCCACCGCTGCCGATGTGCCAGCCCTGACCCGCCTCAGGAACGACGCGCACCAGAAAAAGATCTCGTACGGTGATCACGCTTGGGGCAAACCTGGCGACGGTTTCTCGGAGCGGTGGGTGCGGAACAACGTCGAAGAAAAGGAGGTGTACGTCGTCGAGCGCGCCGGTGATTTGATCGCATCGTTTTCCACGAGCCTTCGCGACGAACATTGGCCAGCTGACCAGCAACAGGCTATTTTTGTACACGGCCTGAGCGTGGCCACTGGGCATAACGGCCAGGGTCTTGGCATCTACATGCTGGATTGGTGCGCCTCAAGGGCGCGCGGGTTACACCGGTCATTCGTGCGCCTGGACTGCGCCGTCGCCAACGATTCCCTATGCGCTTTTTATGTGTCCGTCGGTTTTGTGCAGTTTGGTACCGACCCTGCAAGCGGTGCTTGGGCGTTGTTTCAGAAGCCGAGCGAATGAAGGATAGGCGTCGCTGCACCGTATGCAAAGGCACAGGCAGTCCACACAAAGCACAACACTCACCGTTGCATGCCGCACATCTCAAGGAAAAAAGCCCAGCGACATGCCGGGCTTTTTTCCTTGCGCAAAGCTTGATCGTCAGCTTTTCAGAACTTCCTTCTTCGCCTGCCCCTTGTAGGGTGCAAACGAGACGGCCGTGATGAAGCAAACGAGGCATTGAACGAAGATAAGTCCGCTAAAACCAGCGCCAACGACAGCGACGGTCGGCGCACCTTGCAGGCACGTTGCGAGAAATACAATGGCAAGTATGAACGCCATAAGCATGCACCAGAAGGCTCGAAACCCGCCCGCCCGGATGACTTTGCCGTCGGGCGTCGCCACAGCGAACGCGGTCAAATGCCAGAGAAACCAGGAATAACCGACCGCGACGTCGCCGCTTTGGTGGAGAGCGCGCTCCATTTTTTGGTGTACGTGAAGGCCCTGCAACGTTTCGCCTCCGATCGTCAAAACTTTATAACATCGATACGAAGGTGCCCCCGCCGGATCTGACGTGCCGATGTCCGTAACCTTTCCTTCAACGCGTGCCATGTGTTTTTCCTTGATCGTCGTTAATCTTGTGCTTTAAGAACGCTTGCCGGCTTGGTCGAATCGCACGATCCAGAACCGCGGATCGGTGTTCGCCTTGTACTTCGTCAAGAATCCCAGCATGTCCAACTGCAGGCCCCATTTCGCGGTCATGCGCATGTCGCTGAAAGCGGCGGCGCCGAACTGCGACGAGGGCGGCAAGGGGCCGGTGGTCCGATCCTTTCCTGTGTTCGGTACTCCGGGCAAGACGTACGCCATGAGCATGTCTGTCGATATGCCGGTCGCCACCAGTGCCGTTGCGTTGGCACCTGTGTTGGTATCCCCCGTCACGTCGTTGTGGTTCGTAATAGGCTGGTCGTCACAAAGCCGGAATCGTTCAACGTGGTTCGTTTTCGCGTTAGCCCAAATCGTTGCGGTGTACGTCCAGCAATGTTGCTGCTCGCCCCAGTCGTTGACCTCCAGAGCGACCCTTGGCCATTGCTTGGTCGTGCGCATACCTCTGACCATGCCGTCGTCAAAAATATTTTTTATTTCGGTTCCGCCACTTACAGGTACGTACCAGCTGGAACCGTAATCCGTCGACCTGGAAATCCTGTGCGATAGCTGGTCAATACCGCTCTTGATCTTCGCATCGGTGTTCGTGAGCACACCCGCGATACCGCCAGATCCGTCCTGCGTAGCGCATCCGGACAACAGTCCGGCCAGCATCAGCGCACCAACACCCCATTGTTTCGTCGTCTTCATTGCCATGGTCATGATTTTATTTTCAGAAAAAGAGCTTAATCGCCTCGAACTGCAACACTAAATGTTGAACGTTGCATTTTGCGTCATTTGCATCGATTACGGTAAATGCAACACTTCGTGTTGCAAAAAAGTGGAGGCATCAGGTGGATCGAGCCCAAAAGATTCGCGAGAACGAAACAAACGTCGCGGTCGGCAAACGGCTTGCCTTCGCTCGCAAACAGAAAGGTTGGTCTCAAACCGAACTTGGCGAACGGCTAGACGTGTCGAAAGAGACCGTCTCCCGCATAGAAAGTGGTTTCTCCAGCACCAGCTTGCAACGCCTGTCCGAGTTCTGCACGGCGCTTGACTTAACCTTCTTGGACCTGTTCCGAGGTACTCCGATTGCCAACGAACACCGTCTTGATGCAATGCAGCCACTGGTAGACGCCATGAAGACGCTTCGCCCCGACCAGGTGTCGTTTGTGTTGCGTGGGGCGATGGACCTTGTTCGCCTCGTGAAGACAGCGCCCCCGCCTGGCGACGACTGATCATTCGTCGTCTCCTGAATCAACGTTGACCGCTGACATGCCCGAGCCACTGGTCTTGCTGTACCCGTCGTCGTGCGTCACAAAGACGCTCAGGGCCGTGGCGCTCTTGCCAACCTTCGGTGTGAACGTGTGCTTGGCTATCACCGCGCCGATTTCCGTTTGAAGATTCTGCCCATTCCAATCGTGCAAGCCCGGCAAACGGACACTCCACAGTTCGCCCATGACGTATGCCTTTACGGTGGGCCTAGGCACACAACTATTTCCGAAGTTACCTTCGAACTTTCGGTAGACGTGGCCGATCGCTCGCTCCACTGCAGCTTCTGAATCGTCACGGGTTGTAAAAATAAAGTCAGCGCCGAAACTGACCTGCTTCCCTTGGAGCATGTGGTATACACTGCCCTGATAGTCGATTGAGCCATCAAAGTACGCTCCTGCGAAACCGCTGGTAATCGCAGACACCTGTGCATCGTTCGGGCCGTCTGTCCACCGAACGGAAATGGACGCGCCACCACTGTATCTTTTGCTCCTCACGCTGAAGTTCACACGTGGAAAAGCCTCCTTCAATGCTTGGCGAACGAGTTTTGCGGTCTCGGCACAGGAGAGGTATTTCATCACCCGCTCCTTATTGCTTCACACTGATAAGCACGTGGAAGCACATGCCGTTTGGCTTGCCCCCATTGAACCCGAACAACGCTTGCAACCCGTGATCGATGTCCCGCATCTCACCAACTAAGACTGATTCGAGCGATCCGTTGAACCATGCCAACGCGTCGTCAATGTCCACCAGGTCTAGGGCCTCATCCGTGATAAACGCTGGGCTGTGAATGCCATGACGTGCCAGGACATGCTTTGCGATTTGCACCAGATGCTTTTTGGTGGGCCGTGGGGAGGCGAAGGGAACAGTCGCGCTGTTGACGTTTGTGTGGTTCGATATGACGTGATCGATGCTGTTCATGGTCCTTCCCCTTTCCGTTAAGTTGTGCTTTCTGGAGCCGCCGTGGCGCCAAAAGAGCACGTCGAAACAGGGGTCAATGGACCGATACAAAGCCGCAGCCCCGCACGGGGACCGGGTGTCGAATCGGAGCACCGCGAGCCGTTGATCAATGGGGCGGACAAAGTGCTAGGCGTCGAAGAACGGCGGACCAGGGGGCACAACAAGGAAAGGGGTGGAACGCATCGCCAGGTGCCTCGTCACATCGACGGCGACCCGGCTTGCGCGGGTGCCAGGTTCAAGGGTGTTTTTACAGTGTGCAAAGGCACATCGCTTTTTTCTTACCAGGAGATTTGCCAGCCGTTCGCCGTTTTCTGTGCTACGACCTTGTCGTCCATCGGCTTGGTCATGCCGGGCAACGTGGGGAACTTCGAACGGTCGACGTACGACGGCAGATCGTCCCACTGCCATGTGTAGTTGACCTCGGTCGTGTTCTCGCCTTTCGCTGGTTCGACGTAGTTCGTCACGTCGACGATCGTGCGGCTACCGACGCAGAAGCCCTTTTTCTCGTCGTAAACGTGTTTGGATCGGCCCTCTGCCGTAAGGTCGATGGTCAAAGCGAACCCGGGAAGTGTGAAACCGCCGGACGTCAGCGGCCCCATTTTGGCCGTGACAAGCCCGCTCCGATTCAAGCCATCAATGACGCCAAGTTGCGTTTTGTTGAGCCCTGCTCCGGCGTTCATCGGAACTTGGATGGGGAAGCTCACTGGCCCGGTGGTTTGCAGACTCAGACATGCTTCTTCGGGGTGTGCTTTTTGAGCCGCGACCAGGCTGTCCTTGAGCTTGCTCTTGCTGAGACCGTCCCCGCACGCGGCAAGCATCGAGGCCGCAACGATCGCCAGGACAGTCATGCCAATGCTTTGTTTCATGTTCATTTTTAGTGTTCCGTTCAATGCTGCAAGTGGTTATTGCAAGTACACGGCGAGGCGATTGTGGGCCGTTGCCTCAAGGCTGTTCGCTCCATCGGCCGTGTGCAGGAGAAGCGGCGTGGTGCCGTCTCCATCTTTCATGACCACATTCCAAGCACTGTCGAAGCTCGCAGTCACCCTAGCGTCCGTCCCCCCCGCCCCCACGTAACATGAGTTGTAGTATCCCGTCGGCATGTCGACCAACTGCGCGGCAGACGGCACGAGGCCCAAGCTGGACGACTTGCACGCGGCAATGGCGTCCGTTTTGAGCGTGTTGATCAAGGTCAGTATTGACCCGACACCGTTCGGGACGGTGCCTTCGTTGGTCACATATTGGGTAAGCGCCTGGTAGGCATCATAGACGTTGAAGTTGGTACTGGAGACCGAAGAACTCGCGGTGATCAAATCAGCGCTGTCCAGTTCGCTCAACACCGTCGCCTTCGCTGGGAGGGCATTGCCCACGACCATCTGGGCCACGCCCTCGTTGAACCATCGCTCGAATCCCCCAGCAAATGGGTATAGCCTCGAATCGACAAACACGTGGACAAGCTCGTGTTGAAAAAGTTGAACGTAGGAGAGCGTTCCGTAAATGCTGGTCGCGTTGGGGTATCGAGTCGAAAAGTTTGGACTGTCGATGCTCATCAATGTCAATACTCCGGTCGAGCCTTCGCCTGATTCCCCGCCTGTCCCCATAGCCGTGGACGTCCCAAGCTGGTCGTCCACACAGACGTTGATTCGCGTGCCAGTAAAACCAACGGTGGTGGTACTTTGCGAGAAATACGACTTCACGTCAGCGATGCTTTGCTCGGTCAGGTCCGCAGCAAGGGCTTGCGCTTTGTCCGAAACTGCTGTCGTCGCATACACGACCGCGTTGGGAGTCACGTACACCGTCGTGCTCGTGTTCGCTGCCACCGAGCATCGCGCGATCACGCCCGTGTCGTTGTTTGAAAAAGCCGTGGCGTAGTTCGTTTGTTTATCAGCAGTGATGCTGGTCGGCACGGTGTAAGCAGCAAGCAGTTGGGCACCGGTCAGTCCGGTGGTAGCGCCCGAACTACTGCTCGACGACGTGCTGTCGCCGCTTCCTGTCGAGGCAGTCGTAGAAGACCCGCCGCCGCCGCCCCCTCCTCCACACGCTGCAAGGACAATGGGTATTGTTAAAAGACCAAGCTTTTTCGTTTTCATGTTTTTAGCGTTCTGGACCTTAACGCTGCCTTACTTAATTCCCCGGGCAGCTCTATTTTTGCAACATAATACGTCAATTTTTTAATTTTATTGCATTTAGAGTTGCATATGGAGTTGCATTTTGAGGAAAAAACGACGGTGGCTGAGCGCATGTCATAACCTGAGTGTGTCTAGGCCCACTGAACATCAATACTCATGGGTCTTGGCACATTTAAAATAGCTTTACGCATCGTTGAAGTCTTGAGAAGATCGACGTTTTACGGTCGGAGGTGGAGTCCGGTGACACCAAAATCGAAGGGCGCGAGGGGTAAGAAAACGCCAACCAAAAAGATTACACCGAAGACCACGGTCAAACCGGACGAAGCAAATCCACCCGCATCCGCAAAACGTTCGCGTGGTCGCCCTCTCAGAGAAAGCTCGAGAATCGCGGAAATGCGGCTCAACATTTTCATCGAGCCGCAGATGAAGCAGCGATTCATCGCCGTGGCCAAAGGCACGAACAGCCACGGTACAGCCGCCAGCGTCGTGCGCGACCTCATAAACCGGTGGTTCGCTGGCGAAATCAAGGTCCCGGTTGGTCCGTCGGCGTTGCGCGACCCAAAACGGATGTACGAGGGACCCTTACCAAAAATGGGCGTGAACTTACCTGAGACGATTTATCTCAAGTTCAAAGCTCAAACGGCTTTGCAAGGGCATAGCATGTCCGCCGTAACCTTGACCCTCATTGGATGGTTCCTCTCGAATCGATAACGGTTATGCCGCCGCTTTCCTCGCTGTGCCTCGGCACACCGCCTGCTCGAACCACTCGTCGGTTACGCGCGGCACCTCAACGGTATCGAAGAGCGCGTCGGCTTTCTGGATGTCGGGCAGCAACGAATCGTCAAGGGATGCGTCACGCTCCGCTTTCAGAGCGGTCAGCACGCCCGGCTTGAACGAGAGCGCGGTGCCGTCACCGTTCCGACCGAACATCGCACGCAACACCAGTTGCATTGTCTTGAGGTGTGGGCAAGCCCAACGGCCCACGGCCGAACCACCACACTGGTTGATCTTCGCTAGCGACGTCGAGTTGCAAGAAGAAGGTGTGCAGAACAGCATCCCGACCGACCACGCCGCGTCGATCCCATTGAGGTGTTGTCCAGCCGTTCAGGTCGACCGCGTTTGGGTCAAAAACGAAAATGCCGGTGATGCTGCGACGAGCCATGACAATGCTGCTGTGAAGTTGCTTATATACAGCGTTGGCACATCGATTGGTACTGCGCAAGCTGATAAGTCTTTGAACCTAAAGACTTTCGAATCTTGTTGACGGGTCGTTCGGAAGTACGGTTACATTGCATTTATGGTGTGCTTTTGCACATATATAAATGTTCACGGTGAGATTGGCACGCCATCCAACAACTCCGAGAAACGAGGTGTACATGAAGACCATCGCCGTTGTGTCGCCCAAGGGCGGCGTCAGCAAATCCACCCTCACGGTCCACCAGGCGGCATGTGCAAAGCGTCGTGGTGACGACGCCATGCTCCTCGACACGGACGTGCAAATGTCCACATGCGAATGGGACGGTGCCGGCAACGGGCTGGACTTCCCTGTCGTCGGGTGTGTTCGGCCGCAAGTCGAGAAGTTTGTGGCATCCCTCGCCCTACCGCGCGATTACCTCTATATAGATACAGCAGGGATCCCGGTGAGCAACCAAGCGACGATCGCCGCGGTGCGCCTTGCCGATTTGGTCTTGATTCCGGTCACCCCATCCGCATTGGACATGTGGAGCATGGGCGCGCTGGTCGAAATGGTCCATGCCCGCATCGCAATAACCGGTGGCGCGCTGAAGGCCGTGTTCGTCATAACCCAAGCCACGCACCGATCACGCCTGGCCCGATCGGTTCGGGAGGCTTTGCTCGAGACCGGCTTACCCGTCTTGAACACAGTCATGACCCGTCGCAAGTCTTACGCCGAAGCCGCGGCGAGCGGTTGTACCGTGTTCGATCTGGCCGACATGACCGCCCGAGCGGAAATGTTGGATATCGCTGCCGAGGTAGAAGCCATACTCGCCCCGGTGGCTATGCCCCGCCCTGTATTTGTCGCTGCGGCGTGAGGGCGACGACGGTGAAGTTGACGTTCAAGAAACCAAGCGTTGCGAAAGGGGTTGAGCGCAAGGCGGAGGCTATTCAAGCACCGCCGGTCGAAAAGAAGGTGCGAGCGCGGCACAAAAGTGTGCAGACCAAGCGCCTGGCGCCACGGCTCATTGTGGAAGACAAGAAGGCGTTTGAGCGCGTGTGTCAGATGGCAAATGTACCGATGACGGTTATGGTCGAGCGACTCATGAACGCCTGGCTGAACGGCACCATTAAGATGGAGGTGCGGCACATCTTGAACCCATCGGCCCTGTGCGAACGTCTGGTACTAGATCCACCGCTGGAAGCTTACCGGGCGTACAAGGCCAAGGCCGGGACTGACGGTGTCACGCTGACCGACGTGGTCGGGGCGCTGGTCAAGCGGACGGATTTGATACTGCGGATGGTCAAGGGGGAGGCAATGTTGGATGGGTTAACGTGCTAGCAGGATCTGAATGATAATCTCCGAGTTGCTGCGCTACTAACCAACGGAGAACCCCGAAAGTGGCTAAACAATCACCACCCAAACAAAAGAAACCCAAGTTCACGCGATCAGCCCAAGAGGATGGATTTCTCCAAGTTCTTGCCGGAATCTCCCTGATAGAAACATCGGGGGTACTCACATGGAACGATGTCGCCAATACCTTTGACTGCATGAATGACGAACATTTCGACGGCTTCTGGAGAGCAAGGTTTGGTCCAGTTTTCGGTCGAACATGCGCATGGAACATGTTCTCCACGGGAGCCGAGTTCTTGCTCAAGGGGCTCATGTTATCGTTCAACCGACCTATCCGCACAGCTAAAAAAGCCAGATCGTATCCGTCCAACCTGACAAAGTCAGGCATCGAACAGTGGGCCGCAGACTATAAAGACGAAGAGCCCGACGTCTGGGTCGGCAACTACAAAACTATGGGCGACTTCTTTCACATGCCCCCAAAAAGTGAACCGGCACACGTGTTCATCGACACGATTGAAGCCGTCTTCGAAATACTTAGAGGACGAGCGGCGCCTGATGCACTTGAAAGACTGGAGAGCGACAGATTGCTGGTTTTCGCTGCCTACGATTTACTGAGGGGGGCGATACGTAATCGAGACGCACATGCTTATGTACCAAATGCACGTCAAGCGCACAACAATCTACGGCAAGCAGTGTTTTTGCCCACGATGCAGTGTCTAATAAAATGGCTGCCGCGCCAGAACGATCTTCGCGAGGCATATAAAAACGCGGCGAGATATGTTGAGGACGCTGGATCTGTTCACCTCGATTTTCTTCCCTGAGAATTAAAAAGCGCCAAACCGACACATTCTTGGCTCACGCCCAAGGTAGCCTTCGGCCCGAAGGGAACGGGAGCGCGGCAGCGCCCCAGAGTACCTTGGTGGGTGAAGGCACACCGCCCACCTTCAACGGTGTGCCTTTACACAGATCAGCGCTGCACCTCGACCGTTCGTGCCTTGCGCTGGGCCACCACAGCCTTGCGCGCATTTTCCAACGCGACGGCCCGCTCCTTCTCCATCCGTTGGACCCGGTTCGTCTCCGCCCGTTGAGCCCTTTCCCGCTTCTGCGCTGCGAGAAGCTGTGCGGTGGTCTCGCGTCGCTGCTGCTCCAACCGGCGAGTCTTCTCCGCCGGGCGCATGAACGTCTTGGGTGCATCCACGAGGTCTGGCATTGCACGAACGAAGCCGCTGGCTTTCACGATGGCTTGCGCGTCACGCTCACCCGCCGCGGCGATGGCTTCGCGGTCCATACGAACGATGTCCGCCGCGTGACGAGCGATCGACTGCTGCTCTTGTTCTATGGACCGAGAAACGCCGCGGCGTAGTACGTCGTCCAATCGCTCGTTCAACGTCTTGGCACCTTCGAAGGTCGTGGTCTTCGAGAGCGTCGGACGGATCTCGACCTCCTTCCGGTCCAGCGTCGTTTCCTTCAGATTGACGAAGCCCAGGCGTTGCTTGACACCACCGTGCCGAACACCGTGCTCGTCCTCTTCACCGAGAAGAACTTCTTCGGTGCCGAACGCCGTGTAGGTGGTCTTGGAACGTGTGAAGCTGACCAGGCCCAACTGGTTGTCCAGCATCTTGACGCCGCCCTCGCCGAACAAGGCAAAGACAGATTCCACTCCCTGCCCTTGGCTGCGGTGGGTTGTCATCGCATACCCAAGATTCAGGTCTTTGCATTCCGCAGTGTCGACGAGGACTTCCCGCCCGTTCACCTCCGGGATATCGCTCTGGAGTTTCAGAGTGACACTGTGCCCCATGCCGGCCTGGTTCTTTTCGAGCCGGGTGACAACGCCTGAAAAGCCGTTAACGACGCCCAGGTCTTCGTTTTTCTCCGTGAACGTCAGAAGATCGTTGACGGAAATAGTCAGGTCACGGAACTCGTCGTCGACGATCAATCGAACGATGTGGTCCTTGCCCAACTCACCATGTGCTTTGCGCCCAGCCCGAATGGCCAGATTCAAATCGTTGACCTCCGAACGGGTGCCGGCCAGCACCAGCTTCTCGGTGTCCGGCTTGGGGTCGTCGAGGTAGGCCTTGACCAGCTGCTTCTTGGCTTCGCTCTCCGTTTCAGCGATCTGGAAATGCCCGTCGTTGAACAGACGGTCGGCGATCTTTGCGCCGTTCGGAACGTTGCCGTCGTTCAGACCGTAAAACATGCCAGCGGTATCCCGCATCTGCGCGGACTTTTGCCGGCGGATCTCCGTGAGCTTCGTGTCGCCAATCTCGTCGATCGCAAGCCGAAACCCCGCACCGCTCTCCACAGGTTGCAGTTGTAAGCAATCGCCCATGAGCACCAGCTTAGCCCCCGCTTTGTCGACGTGCTTCTGAAGTTTGGCGATCGTGCGCGACCCGGCCATGCCGGCCTCGTCGAACACCACCACACTGTCCTGGCCCAACTTGATCTTGCCGTTGTCGAGCCATCGCAGGAGCGACGCCGACGAGTAGCTTTGTACCTCGGTCTCGGCCTCGAGTTTCTTGGCTGCCTTCCACGACGTGGAGACGCCAATCATTTGCTTGCCCGCCATCTCTAGCGTGGTCCTGGTCGCCATAAAGCTGCTGGTCTTGCCGGCCCCGGCGAATCCGGTGACCGCCGCAATGCCTCCTGTGTCGCCGCATACCCACCGAACGCCTTCTTCTTGCTCATCGGACAGGCGGAACTTCGCGCTCGCATGGTACGCATCGAGCCCATCCTGGACTTGTTCAGGCGTCAAGCGCACGGTCAGATCGTCCTTGCGAGCACGAGCGGCACGCCCAATGCCAGCTTCCAGCTCCATCATCTCGATGGACGAGTACAAGTGCTGGCCGTGCTTGTCCAAGCCGAAGTACCGGGTCAACGATTGGGTTTCCAGAATCTCGTTGGTCTTTGCTATGACTCCGTCCCCGTCCAGCCGTCCGACGTACTCTTGCGCCACGTTCTTCAAGAGGTCGGCGCGTTTGAAGAACACATTATTCGCCGTACAGGCTTCCAGGATTTGCGCATCGGTGCGCGGCTTGTGCTCGTCCTGCTCGAGGTTCGACGTGACGTTCGGCCCCAACAACTGCGTGCACGACCCGTATGCCTGCGGGTTGGCTTGGCGGAACTCCGTGTGCTGTTTCGCCCATTGCTCTTGCAGCTCGACATACGTCGGCTCGTCCTTATCTTTGCGCGTGGCCAGGTTCGCCCTTTGGCGATCCACGCCCGGATGCGCGAGCATGTACGCTTCGATTTCCTGGGTACGCTTGGAAGACATGTCGTACGTGGTTTGATCGATCCCGCCAACACGCCAGAACACCTTGCCGGTCTCCCGGCCCTTTGCGTTCAAGTCGCGGTGCATGTTGACCGTCAGCCCCAGGCGTTGCGCGCCGGCAGCGGACTCCGCACGGTAGATGGCCCCGATCGCATGTTCGTATTCTGCAATGGTCGCCCCGTCGATGCTGTTCCACTGCTGCTTGCCGTTCGCGTCGGTGAACAGGGCCATGTTCGACATGACGGCGTGGGTGTGAATCTGACAATCGAGGTCGCGCGAGGAAAAATGATCGACCAGCATGAAGACCGCCTCCACATCGCTGTGCCGGTCGGTGCCCTTGCTCCCCGTCCGGACAATGAGCAAGCTTTCCAGGTGCGCCAACGCCTTATCGACCGCGTTGCGATGGGCCTCCACGATTTGGTCTTTCAGCGCGGCCGAGGTGGTCGGGTCGGCCAAGAGGATGGACAGCGTTTTTTCCTGACTGAACGTCAAATCCCACCCCATGCGCCGCCCCTCCCGGCCAGCGTTCTGCACAAGGGCCTTGCCATCAGGACCTCGACCTTCGATGGCGTTTGCAAAATCGTCGAAATCGACCGCGCCTTTCAGCCCAAGGGCCTCGGCACCCGCACCGCGCCAACGGGTCGGCGCGTATTCTTTTCCGCTTGTTGCGTCTCGGTAGTACTCAATCTGACCTAAATAAGCTAAAACTCCTTTGTTGATCACCGTTCGCGTCATCATTTGTGGGTCTCCTCCTCGCAATAAAGGGTGGCATTTGCCACCCCTCAACGTAGAGCAAGGCACGTTTCCGTCAAGCCTCAGACCCTCGTGCGTTCACCGTCGAGCACAGGTACTCGCTTCTTTGTGACGACCGTTTCCTGAACCCTGGGGGGCTCGACGGTGACCGTGCGCATTTCGCCGACGCTGTCGATCGCATTCTCCACATGTCGCGAAGGTGCCTGCATGTCGTCCGCAAGGTCGAGGGCTTTGAACAACATGGACGCACCTGACAGAGCACTGTCGAAGACGCTCTCGAGCATGGCTTCACCGACGAGCGATGCGGCTTGGCTCGGCTCGCCTTGTTCCTGCCATTCGCCGCGCTGCTCCTGGGCCCGTTGCAGTTCCACGGCGTCGCGAGTGGCCTGGACATACTCCGGCGAATCTTTCTGCGCGTCGACCTCGATCGTTTCTTCGACCGTTACAGTACGGGTCGAGGAGGCTGCCATCCGCTTGGCGTGCTCGGCAGCAAAGTCGATCTTGAAAGGCTTCTCGATCGGCTGGTCCTTGGTGAGCGCGATGCCACCGGACGACCCGGAACTTTCCGCTGAAACGGTTTCTTCCGTTGCCTGGGTGATCGGGTCCGACAGAGTCCGCATTGGGTCGTAGTCCACGAGTTTGGTATAGGCATCGCCGGTCATCCACCGGGCAAGCTCGTACGTCTTGCGAGGAGGACGGGGCACAAGTTCAGGGTCGGCGAACGGCCAGGTCAAGTGGTACAAATCGTCACCGATCCGTACGACAGCGTTCACACCGGCGGGCGTCCTACCCTGTTTCTTCTGCGGCCCCATCCGATCCGTGGACGTCAGAAGCTCGGGACGCATAACCGGCTCTTGCACCTCCTCCGTGCTAGGCTTGCCGCCGG
The DNA here is from genome assembly GCF_026624755.1 of Robbsia betulipollinis. Lineage (NCBI taxonomy): Bacteria > Pseudomonadati > Pseudomonadota > Betaproteobacteria > Burkholderiales > Burkholderiaceae > Robbsia > Robbsia betulipollinis. The sequence continues at coordinate 5,477 of NZ_JAPMXC010000002.1, read as the reverse complement.
TGCTGTACTTCGTGACCTTGACCGTGCGGTTGCCGTAGGGCTCCGCTAGCTCCGACCCGATCGATGCATCAGCCGCGAGGCCGATGACCTTGATTCCGGTGTTGCCCACGATCCGTGCGGCGTCGTGCTCGCCGTACAACGAGAGCAGCGCGCTCTGGGTTTGGAAGGCGATGGCGATGCACTTGACGCCTTTGGAACGCCCTTTCTCCAACGTCTTCAAGACGCTTTCCCATTTGCCCAACGACAGGAATTCATCGAGTGAGAGAATAAGGTTTCGCCCGTTACCATCGCTCGGGTTGTCCGGCAGCGCCAGTGCCGATTTGGAAATAAAATCGAGCGTGTACCGCAGCCAGCCCTGACTTAAGGCCTCGTATTCCTCATTGCTGCGCAGGACCAGTTGACGCGGGGTCGTCGCTGTTGGATCGTCCATGCCGGCGACGAACGCCCGGAGACTCACCCGGCGGCGCTTCGCGCCAGGCGGATCGTCGCCCCATGCTTTACCCAACGGGACGATCGACTCGCTGGCAAACGTCCGCATGGTGATTTCAAAGCTGCGCACCGTCGCGCTTTGCTCGTAATCTTTGATGATTTGAGCCACCATGGGGTCGGTAGCTTCGGCCCAGGCGTGGATGTCTTTCATCGCGGCGGACACCCGTGCGGCCAGGTGGCCCCAGTGCCACGGGGCCGGCTTGGGCAAGCCTTCCTCTTTCGCCTTCTTCTTCGCGGCCCGGTATTCGTGAATGAGCGACAGAACGACGACGCGCAGGACCGCACGCGCGCCGGCGGACCACATCGGATCTTTGGACTCTGGGACCATGGCGGCGGCGAAGACGGTGGCGTCCTCGTCTCGGATCAAGTCCCGACCGATGTCCGGCACCGCATCCGAGTCGCAAAATGGGGAGATGACAGCGACGTTCTTTGAGGAACGACCGAGACGACGGTTGATTTCGGTCAGGACCCAGGCCTGAGTGCCTTTCACGTCGAGCACCACCATGTGGTGATTGGCTTCCTGCGAGTGGTAAACAATATTGGCAAGAATCGCCGACTTGCCAGCACCGGCGGAACCGAAGACCACCGACGACCGGGACCAGACCTGTTCTGACAACCACGTCAACGAAGGATGAAGGGGAAGGAACGGCGCGTTGCCCTTGTTCAGCTTCTTGATGGCAGCATCGGCACGTTTCAACGCGTCCGGTCCACTGTGCAGTTGCGTGCCCTTCACGTGCTTGACGTTGCTCACTGGACTCCACATCGACCGTCCGACGAGTGCCGCGATGCCCATACCGAACAGCCCTGCAAGCACGGCTTTGCCTTTCACGACCATGAACGGCAGCGTTGCGAGCCATGCCTTGTAAGCCCCGACGTCATCCGCGAACGGACGTTTGCGCATCACCGCGTTCGCCAACACTTCCATGCTGTACCGAGCATGCATGCCCAAACCGAAGCTACTCGTCACGCCACCGAGGGAACCCGTCCGTCCGGCGGCCAACCATTCCAAGACAAACGCGCCCGCGGCGACCATCGACCCGACGATAGCACCTGTGACAAAAGCGGAACCGACGAGGCGAAACGGCTCGTCGCTGTCGAGGTCCTTCGGAACTGAAAACAGCGCGTTGCGGATCGGTTTGGTCATGGTCCCCTCTCTATATGCATGTTTTTCAAGCCAACGTAGCGAAACAGTTGCGTATGGCAATGGCTTACGGGTTGGGATTAACGTAAATGACAAGGGTCATGAAGAACAGAAATCCGCCACCCCAAAGAAGGATGTACGGCAAGGTGTCCATAAAGCGCTCGCGAAACGTCGGTGGGCGCCATGAAGCCGGCCGAGGGCACGGCTCGAACATTTCGGCGGGCAAGGCCCTGAAAAACGCTCTTGATCGCTCCAGCCGTGCACGATCGGTTCGAACAAGCCGATGTTCCTCGTCGAGGGTCACGAAAACCTGCAAGCGCAGCCGTGCGTTCGGCGGGTGACGCAGCAAGCGACGCAATACGCGCAGTTCGTGCGTTCGCTTCTCAGGCGCGCTGTACCACTCGTTTCGCAACTCGTCTTTCAAGTCGATCAACGACGGGCTCTCGTAATCCGTTGGGGGATCGATGTCTTCCTTCGGCTGCGTCCAGAACATGAGGTTCATGCTGTACTCCATCGTGTTAGGCAGGCTTACCCGTGGCTTCGTAGACAATGCCGATCAGGGTCTCGAGCTTGTCGTTCATTTCCTGCTCGATTCTGGACCGCTCTTTGATCGCGTCACTGATTTGCCGTTGCAACCGCTCCTCGTTGACCTGCTGTTTGAAAAGAAACTTTTCGAGTTCCGTTTGGAACGCTCCAAGCTTCGTTTCAAACGGAAGGCGATCGGCCTGCGCGTCAACGAGCAACTGTTGCCCCAGAATACGCATTTCGGCTATCCAACGGATCCGCTCCTCGTCGATCTGATCCACGCCATGGAACACGCCGAACACCAGGTTGTACAAATATTCGGACATGCTCGACGCGTTGCTTTCGCGAAAGCGGTCCTCGACGCGTTCCTTCTCCTGCGGTGTCACAGACAGCCCGATCGTGCTACGACGTGCTTCTCTGTTTTTTGGCATGGTCTCCTCCGTTAATGTGACGCGAGCAATGCTGCTCAGATCAACATAGCAAGTCTCGGGAGGTACGCAAGAGGGTACGGCGAAAATGTTTAAGCACTGTGAGCCAGGCCCGACGTGGGTCTGGATGGCTTGGAATGGATGGGGGCTTAGACTTTGCTTAAAGCGTCTGCGCCTTGCTGGATGGTGCTTTGACGCCGTCTCACCGGAGGCGTTTTTAACCACCGAAGGTGAGACAGGTCTGTGGTGACTCGGGTTGGTTTTTGACGTTCCTGCGATGACCTCGCCGTTTCAGTCAGCGACAAAAAGGAACAAGCAAAACCCCCGGACACCCTCCCATGTGCGAAGCACATCACCTCTAGCCTCACCCGCTTCACCGCCTCGCCCTCTGTCTCGACGAACGCTTCACCGTTTGAACAGAGGGAGCATTGCTCATCGACGGAACGCCCCACCCACGTCGATGTGTGCCATGCGCCGTTGACGTTTCTGTGACGTGCGCGAGCAATGAAACGCCAAGCGTTACCGCGCATGTCATGCCCACGTTGTTGTGGACGAAGCGAAGCAGAACGTCCTCACCGTTCCGCGCCGTCCATGCCGTCACCTTGCTTGCTGCGCGCGGTCCGACCATGGAGTTGGAAGAGACCCGTGCATGCCGGTGACGTACGCCACGCGTCGGCGTCACCTGCCGTTACCGGTATGCATTTGTCATGATGTGCAAAGCGACGATCGGATCAATGCGCGAAGCGTTCGGATGGTCACGCTGTGCGCCTTGCATTCGACGTGGGTGTTCGGTGTGTGCAAATCACGCTCAACTGGAACGACAGCGCAGCGTCGATGCGAGACCTGTTACCGGTATGCATATGTCATGCGATGCGTTGTGGTGCGATGGTGCCGGGTGCCGAGGCGGAACGCCGGGGTGGTTTGAAGCGAGGGAGGCGCTGCGGTGTTGCTGGTTGTGGAGCATCAAGGTGTGACGATGACGGTTACTTGGACGATCCGGTGCAATGCAGTTACGACTTGGGGACACATGCTTGTCGATTTTTGTACAGCGGAGGCGCCGGTGATGATTCGTCGAGCAAAGCCGTCACGCCAAACGGAAAACCTCTCGCTACATTGGCAAGCTCATGGGGGTGCGGGGGGAACCCCCGCATATCTGTACACATACCTCTCACACCTTTCCCCTCTTGCTCTTCTTTGCAGACATGGGTTTCAGATCGCTCCGCTTGAATACCCAGAAGCCTTGTTCGTTTTTCGTCGCAGGGATTTTCCCCTGCGTTGCCCGCCGTACGACCGTGGTGTGAGCAACGCCCACGATACGCGCTGCCTCGATAAGACCCACGGTGGACGTGTTAGACCGTTCGTTGATAAACCGGTCAAGCTCCGCGATGGTGACGTAGAAGCATTGCTTGACCAACTTCGCGTTGAGCTGGCCAGCCTCGATCCGTCTCCATGTGGTGGAGACGTTCTTATACCCCAGGTAGTGCGTCGCTTCCCGCAACGTTATGCACCCTTCGATCGGTTCTGGTTCGCGCGACATCCTTGTTCCCCCCTTGGTGGAATCGGTGACCCGTTTGAAGAAGTCACCGCTTGTTGTTGGACTCATTTCGATTTATCAAACAACTCCGGCGTCATGTACCCAGCGGTCGAAGCAAAAAACGAAACACCGAGCAAGCCGAGCATGACCAAGGGTATGTTGTGGTGTTGCGCAGCGGACCATACGAAACGCGAGCCACATACAGCGTTGATCAAAAACACGATGAGCATAACGACGGTGAAGAACGTAGCGTTGTTGAAGCGTTTTGCGATGGCGTTCATAGTGAATCTCCGGTTGGTTTCTGGTGTCGCGTCGTGCAGCACCGATGTACCCAGATTAGCAAAACGCTCGCGCTAAGCAATATCTAAACCGAAGTTTTTCAAGATATTCTTCGACCATCTGACGAACGGTCGACATGCAAGATGAACGGTCGACACATGGTTTTCTTTACCGTGCGGAACGTGGCTCGTGCGTAAGCGGCCGGTGATCCCATCTGGCATCGCGCTCGAAAGTGTAAGAGCATACGTGTCCACGATCAGTGAACTGACCCCAAGAAGTTGGACATACCTTGGGGGGGAAATGAGCAAATATACAGACGAGCAGAAGGTGGCCGTAGCGGTCGATTACTGTTCAGGGTCAGCCGGGATGAGAGCCGTTGCGCTGCGTCACGGCGTGGATTTCACATCGCTGCGGCAATGGGTGGCAGGCTACCGCGAACATGGTGCCGCAGGAGTACAAACCAAGCCGCGACAGCGATACAGTGCTGAATTCAAGCTAGCGGTGGTGTTGCGGAAGCGCGCGGAGCGACTGTCAGATCGCCAAGCTGCGGCGTTGTTTAATGTTCGACGGTTTAATATCATTCGTGACTGGGAGCGCGCCTACGACGCAGGGGGCGTCGGCGCGTTGGAGCCATATATCACCGAAAGACGCAAGAAAGCGATGAAAAAACCGTTGGTGCTGCCTGAACGTGCGCAGGAGTCGGATGTAGCTCGTTCAAAAGAAGACTTGATAGCCGAATTGAATCAGCTTCGGATGGAGAATGCATATCTAAAAAAATTGGATGGCACGTTCAACGGGTCGTTGCAACACCTTCCTATTAATATCGAATAAGGGAGGGTTGACGAATGGCACAAATGGGACGGCCTGGTTTGCCGATAGAAGGCAAGGCGGAAGTGTGGCGGCGGTGGCGGGCAGGTGAATCGTTTCTCGGCATCGGACGGGCGCTAGGCAAGCCAGCGGGATCAATTTACGGCGTGATCCGGCTATGCGGAGGATATACCCCTGCTGCGCGTAAGCGATCGTCGTGGGCATTGACATTGAGTGAACGTGAAGAGATCTCGCGCAGCGTCTCAGCCGGGCT